>NZ_JAHBDE010000074.1:0-245229 GCF_019956175.1 Pseudomonas sp. BF-R-30
TCCCGAACTCAGCAGTGAAACGATGCATCGCCGATGGTAGTGTGGGGTTTCCCCATGTGAGAGTAGGTCATCGTCAAGATTAAATTCCGAAACCCCTATCTGCGTATGCAGGTAGGGGTTTTGTTTTTGTCGTAGAAAAAGCACGATCAATCAAGCACAAATTGGCGCAGTTATTTTTGTCACGGGACACTAGAATAGGTCCAACTTTTTCAGAGTCAGAGCGCTTATGCCGGATTCGGTTGACGCCAAAGAGCTGTCAGAAATACCACTGGAAAATCTGGTTGCCTGCCATGAGTGCGACTTGCTCATGCGTAAACCCGAACTCGCCCATGGCGAAAAAGCCATGTGCCCGCGCTGTGGCTACGAGCTTTATGCCAATCGGTACAACGTCGTACAGCGCAGTCTCGCCCTTGTCATAGCCGCCTTGTTGTTGTTTATTCCGGCGAACTTTTTACCCATCATGCAGCTCAATCTACTCGGGCAGTCTTCGCAAGACACTGTCTGGAGCGGCGTTGTCGCCCTTTTTGACACGGGTATGCAAAGCGTTTCAGTGATTGTATTCCTGTGCAGCATGGGGATCCCGCTGCTCAAGCTGCTGTGCCAACTGGCCGTATTGTTGAGTATCCGTTTTGATGTCGGACGCAGCTACGGCTTGCTGCTCTATCGCATTTATCACCATATACGCGAATGGGGGATGCTCGAGGTTTACTTCATGGGCGTACTGGTGGCGATCGTAAAACTGGCAGATATGGCAGCCATCACCGTAGGCCTCGGCCTGGTGTGCTTCATTGGTTTGTTGCTGATTCAAGTCTGGCTGGAGGTCGTAATGTCTCCACACCAGATCTGGCAGGCGTTATCAGGAGAGGATGCCCATGCGGGCGATTGATGCGGGCATTCTGATTTGCAAGGAATGTCATGAATTGAACAGGCAGGAAGCTGATACCGATGAGCAAGTCTGTACGCGCTGCGGGGCGCTGGTACACGCCCGCAGCCCGAATAGCCTGGTGCGCACCTGGGCATTGCTGATTACCGCCGCCATTCTTTACATACCGGCCAATTTGCTGCCGATCATGACCGTGAACTCCTTGGGCAAAGGTGCGCCGAGCACGATCATGGCAGGTGTGATCGAACTGATGCACTACGGAATGTTCCCCATTGCGGCCGTGGTGTTTATCGCCAGTATCGTGGTGCCCACGTTCAAACTGGTGGGTATCGCTCTGCTGCTGTTTTCCGTGCAGCGCCGTCAGCCCCTTTCGGCTCGCCAGCGTATCTGGATGTACCGTTTCATTGAATTCATCGGCCGCTGGTCGATGCTCGATATCTTTGTGATTGCCATCCTCGTGGCGGTCGTGAATTTTGGGCGGCTTGCCAGCATCGAAGCCAATCTTGGCGCCATCGCTTTCGCCACGGTGGTGATTCTGACGATGCTTGCCGCGGTAACTTTTGATCCCCGACTGATTTGGGATAACACGGAGTCGGACGACGACCATGACTGATTTGCCTGTAGCGAAAACCCGACCGGCTTCGAACTGGTCTGCCATTTGGGTGTTGCCCCTGATCGCCTTGATCATCGGCGGCTGGCTCGGCTGGCGTGCCTATAACGAGACCGGTATCGAGATTCAGGTGCGTTTTGAGAGCGGCGAGGGCATTCAGGCCAACAAGACCGAAGTTGTCTATAAAGGCATGTCGGTCGGTAAGGTCAAAAGTCTCAAGCTCGATGACGAAGGCAGTTCCAAAGGCGTGATCGCCAGCATCGAAATGAACAAGGACGTAGAGCCATACCTGCGAACCAGCACGCGTTTCTGGCTGGTCAAGCCGAGCGTGACGCTGGCAGGGATTACCGGTCTCGAGACGCTGGTTTCAGGTAACTATGTCGCCATCAGCCCGGGGGAAGGCGAGCCGGTCCGCAAGTTCAAGGCCCTGGCCCAGGAACCGCCGCTCTCCGATGCCCAGCCCGGTCTGCACTTGACTATCAAGGCCGACCGCCTGGGCTCGCTGAACCGTGGCAGTCCGGTGTTTTACAAACAGATCAAAGTGGGCCAGATCAAAAGCTATGTATTGTCCGAGGACCAGAACACTGTCGAGCTCAAGGTCTTCATTGAGCCGACTTACGCCAAACTGGTGCGCAAACACACACGTTTCTGGAATGCCAGCGGCATCAGCATCGACGCCAATCTGTCGGGTGTGAAGGTCCGCAGTGAGTCCCTGGCCAGCATCGTCGCCGGTGGTATTGCGTTCGCCACACCCGAAAACCGCAAGGACAGTCCGCCTACCGATCCGAGCCTGCCGTTCAGACTCTATGAAGACTTTGACGCCGCCGCCGCCGGTATCCGGGTGAAGGTCAAGCTCAGTGATTTCGACGGCTTGCAGGCCGGTCGCACACCGGTGATGTACAAGGGTATTCAGGTGGGCAGCCTGAAAACGCTGAAGGTCGATGCGGATCTGTCTGGCGCAACCGCCGAGTTGACGATGGACCCATTGGCCGAGGATTACCTGGTCGAAGGCACTCAGTTCTGGGTGGTGAAGCCGTCGATTTCCCTGGCGGGGATTACCGGCCTCGAGGCGTTGGTCAAAGGTAACTACATCGCTGTGCGGCCTGGCGACAAGGGTTCGGCGCCACAGCGGGAGTTTGTAGCCCGGGCCAAGGCACCGCCGCTGGATCTGCGTGCGCCAGGCCTGCACCTTGTTTTGTTCACGGAAAGCCTCGGTTCGCTGGAAGTCGGCAGCCCGGTTCTCTACAAGCAGGTCAAAGTCGGCTCCGTACAGAGCTATCAGTTCTCCCGCAAAAAGAAACAACTGATCATTGGCGTGCACATCGAGAAGGAATATGAAGGCCTGGTCAACGCCTCGACGCGCTTCTGGAACGCCAGTGGCATCACCCTCACGGGCGGACTGACCGGCGGGGTCCAGGTTAAAAGCGAGTCATTGCAGAGCTTGATGGCCGGCGGCATTGCCTTCGAGACCCCGCAGGACAACGCCCCGTTGCAGAAGCGTATTCCACGTTTCCGTCTGTTCGCGAACCATGAAGACGCTACGCAGAAGGGCGAAGTCATCACGCTCAAGCTCGATCGCGCTGATGGCCTGCGTACCGGCACTCCGATTCGTTTCAAGGGGCTGGATGTCGGCAAGGTGGAGGATGTTGATCTCAGCGAGGACCTGCAATCGGTGCTGTTGACCGCGCGGATTACCGAAGTGCCAGAGCGCATTGCCCGGGTCGGCAGTCAGTTCTGGGTGGTCAAGCCTGAACTGGGCCTGATCAAGACGTCCAACCTCGAAACCCTGGTGACCGGGCAATACATCGAGGTACAACCGGCGCCGAAGAGCCTGGGTCCGCAGAAGAACTTTGTCGTTTTGGCCGCCGCGCCCGAAACTGCCAAGCAGGAAGCGGGATTGAGTCTGGTGCTGAGCGCGGCACGTCGCGGTTCGCTCAAGGCCGGTGTGCCGGTGACGTATCGCGAAATCACCGTGGGCAAGGTGACCAGTTATGAACTGGGCCAGACCGCTGATCGCGTGCTGATCCATATCCTGATCGAGCCGAAGTACGCGCCATTGGTACGCAGCGGTACACGATTCTGGAACACCAGCGGTTTCGACTTCGATGTCGGCCTGTTCAAAGGTGCAACGGTGCGTACTGAATCACTGGAGACGATGATTCAGGGCGGTGTCGCCTTTGCCACGCCGGATGGCGAGCGCATGGGTAGCCCGGCGCGACCGGAGCAGACGTTCGCGCTGTTCGACAAGTTCGAAGAGGAGTGGCTGGGCTGGGCGCCGAAGATCTCCCTCGGTAAATAGTCGGAGGGTTATGTGGCGTCAGTGATGACGCCTTCGCGGGCAAGCCCGCTCCCACAGGGGACTGGGTTGTTCCTGAAGATATGCGATCAAATGTAGGAGCGGGCTTGCCCGTGAAGAGGCCCTGAAGTTCACTGCAAAGCTAAATCACACACCTATGAAAAAAGGCCGCGATCCATTGGACCGCGGCCTTTTTATTGCCTTCGATTCAAGCCTCAGACCGCATCCAGCTCCGGTTCATCCGCTTGTTCGTTGATCGTCGCCCTTACCTGATCGTGACGACGGATGTACTTCCAGTCCGCCTCATCGATGTAGATGCCAGCCGGACCGCTGCCACCTTCCAGGTCGATGGCGACACTGGCGCAGACCTGCGGCTTCACGCTCGCCAGGATCGGCACGAAGCCCAGTTGCAGGCTGGTTTCCAGCAATGCGGCCTGGTTCTTCTCATCGATGTCCGCCGCCTCGTCGAGGTAGTACGGCAGGCGTACGCGACCGGCCTGGTCACGGTCCATCAAGTGCAGCAACAAGTACATGTTGGTCAGTGCCTTGATGGTCATGGTGGTGCCGTTGGACGCCGCGCCGTCGATGTCGGTGTGGATCACCGGTTGGCCGTTGACCTTGGTGATCTCGAACGCCAGTTCGAACAAGTCCTTGAGGCCGAGCTGGTTGTGGTTGGCCGCCACCAGCCGCGCCAGGTATTCCTTGGCCTCTTCGTTCTTGTTGTCCTGCTCGGCACTTTGGCTCAGATCGAAGACCGACAGGGTTTCGCCTTCTTCGTACTGACCTGCGCTGTGAATGATCTGGTCGATGTGCTTGAGCGCTTCCTTGTTCGGTGCGAGCACGATGCGGAAGCTTTGCAGGTTGGAGACCTGGCGTTTGTTGATCTCGCGGTTGAACAGTGCCAGTTGGTGTTCGAGGCTGTCATAGTCGCTGCGGATGTTGCGCAGGGTCCGGGCAATGTCCGTCACGGCGGCACGGCGAGCCTTGCCCAGGGTCAGGGCTTCGTCGGTACGGTGCGCATAGGCGTTGATCAGCAGTTGCAGGCGCCGCTCCATATCGTCTTCGCTGTCGAACTTGGCCACGCCCTTGAGGCGTACCTGGGCGTACAGCGCTTCGATCTGGCCGTCGGCCCGCAGCAGGCCTTGCCAGCTGTCCTGATAGTCGTTGAGCAGTGGCAGCAGGTTGTCCATGGAATCGTCGATCGGGTCCATGAACGGTGTGCCGAACGGCAGGTCCGCGGGCAGCAACTGACGGCGGCGCAGGGCGTCGTCGAGGGTGCGTTGCTTGGCTTCCATGTCGCCGATCTGGCGGCCGACCAGTTGCAGCTTGGCCGACAGTTGCTGGACGCGCTCGGTAAAGGCATCGCTGGAACGCTTCAATTCGTCCTGTGCGGCTTCCATCTGTGCCATCTGTTCCAGCTTGTCGCCTTCCTCGGCGCTCAGGGTTTGCGCGCGACGGAAATCTTCCAGGGCTTTCTGCGCATCCAGCACTTGCTGGTACAGCACTTCGGTCTGGGTCTTGCTCGCGGCGCGGTCGGCCGCCACGGCCTGCTGGGTCTTCAGTTGCTTGAGTTCTTTGTCCAGGCGCTCCTTCTGGTCGCGCAGGGCTGCGCGGTCAGCCAAGGCCTGCAGCGCCGGTGGTTCGATGTGCGAGATGTCGATGGACAGGCCCGGCACTTCGAAGCGTTCGCCTTTGAAACCGTCGAGGATCAGCTCCACGGATTTGACCCACTCGCCGTCGTCGTCGAGGGTGATGCCGTGTTCACCCAGCGGCAGGCTGAACAGTGCGCTGTTGAACAGGCGCATCAGGCGTTCGACGTCTTGCTGCGAGAATTCTTCGCGCAGGCGGGCATAACTGTTGTTGTCGGCGTGATCGAGCTGCTGCTTGACCGACTTCAGGCGTTTTTCCAGGTCGCGCAGGCGCTCGTCCAGGTCTTCGGCGCTGAACTGGCGGGACTGTGCCAGCGCACCGGCCAGTTCATCGTGAGCGTCCTTGGCGGCCAGCAGCTGCTGCTCCAGCACCTTGACGTCATCGACCAGGGCAAAGCGATGCTTGAGCACCGACAATTCGCCGAGCCAGCGCTGGATGCCGGTGATTTCCCGTTCCAGACGCATCAGTTCCTGGGTGCCACCGCGCTGGTCGTTTTGCAGGGCATCCTGCTCGTTGCGGTAGTGCTCGGCCTGAATGGTCAGCTCTTCCTTGCGCGCACTGGCGTAGTCCGACCAGGTGCCGAGCAAGGAGTCGAGCAGCGGTGAGATCCGGTGCAGTTTGCCGCGCAGAATGTCGCGTTGCTTCACGCCGTTGGCCAGGGCTTCGACCAGCGGGCCGGCGGCGACCAGCGAGTTGTAGTCCTGCTCCATGCGTCGTACATCGCGGAACGCTTCTTCGCACGCGGCGATGTAGTCGACGCTGCCGGAGCGCAGGCTGTGCTCGAAGGCATCGAGGAACAGCTGCTTGAGCTTGGCCGCGGTGATTTCGCGCATGTGCAGCAGGTTGATGAACAGGGCGCGGAAGGTCTTCAGGCTCTGTTCGCTGGTGGAGCGTAGCGGGATCAGCGTCAGGTCCAGCGGGATCGAAGTGTGACCGCCAACCAACAGGCGGCGCAGTTCGTCCGGCTTGAGTTCGTAGGCTTTCAGGCCTTCACGCTCAAGGTTGGTGAACAGTTCTTTCTGGCGCAGGCAGGTGTCGTTTTTCTGGTAGTGGGCCAGGTCCAGTTTGCCGGCATAGGCAAAGAACTGGTGACCGAAGCCGCCGCCCGGGCCGCGGCCGACCACACCGATCACGTGGGGGCCGTGGGGCAGGTTCACCTCCACCAGGATGTAGCTGGTGTCCGAGGCGAAGTAGAAGCGCCGGGACTGCTCCAGGCTGTACTTGCCGAAGCTCATGTCCGACATGCGCGCCAGGATTGGGAACTGCAGGGCGTTGATCGAGGCGGATTTACCCAGGTTGTTGGCGCCGTATACCGATAGCGGCTCTTCCAGCGGGAACAGGCCGAGGCTGTAGCCGGCGGTGTTCAAAAGGGCAAAGCGGCGGATGCCGTAACGTTCCTTGCTCATGCGTCGAGCTCCTGTTCTTCGGCGATGGCGCGGGCCAGTGCGTCTTCTTCGCTTTCGTCTTCAAAACCCGCGAGGTCGAGCGGGTCATCGGTCTGCAACAGCTTTTCGTCGCTGTCTTCGTCGATCAGCACCGGCACCGGCAACGGCAGGACACTGTGCAGGCTGGCGGCCAGATCGCGGTCCTGTTGCACCGACAGGCACACATCGAGGAAGCGGTGCATCGGCGGCAGGAAACGGTAGACGCCGTTCTCTTCGCTGGCGAAACCGAGCTGAGTCATGCGGCGCATGATCTTTTCTTCGAGCTCGTCCTGGGTCTGCACTTCGGCCTGGATGAACAGGTCGCGGTACTTTTCCAGCAGCGACGGCAATTCATCGCGACCGAGGCTGCCGCCGTCGAGCACGGCGATCGGGTCGCGGCCCTGATCGGCCAGGTGCTCGACGAGGATAAAGGTGAACAGCGCCAGACGCTGGGCGGTCTTGTTCACCGCCGCCGCCGCGAGGTCCGGCACGAAGTAGTAGAAGCCACGGGTGTCGCAGACCAGTTCAAAGCCCAGGGCCTTGAACAGCGTGCGGTACTGGTCCTGGAAGTTCGACAACTGCGCGTACAGCTCCGGATCGCGGCGGCTGACGTGATAACCCTTGAACAGCTCGCGAAAGATCGGCGCCAGCTGGGGCAGTTCGGATAGATCAAGATGCATAGGGAGTGCTCGCAGAATCCTCGGCGGCGGTGTCGCTGACCGAGAGCAGGGCGAAGGAGCGCAGGCTGACCTGGTGCTCGTGAGTATGGTATTCGCGACGTTCCAGGCGCTCGCGCTTGAAGCGTTTTTCCCGCGACAGGCGCGAGAACCAGTACAGCAATTCGTCGGTGGCGCCGTCCGGTTCCTGCTCCAGCAGCCAGGTCATCAGGTCCGGCATCGGCAGGGCGTCTTCGCAGCGCTCGAGCATTTCCCGAACGGTGCGTGGCGCCCGTGGCGCTTCGCCTTTCTGGGTCTTGTGAGCCTTGGGGAAGCGCGCCGGTTTCGGTTCGAAGCGGGCCAGGGCATAAACGTAGGCTTCGACCTGGCTGGCACTGCCGAGGAAGGTGCTCTGTGGGCGAGTGAACATCGGCATCGCCGCTTGTGGCACGGCGTCGATGCCTTTGCGGCGGATCATCGACAGGGCCAATGCGGCGCCACGGGTCACGGCGTTGTGCCGGCGCGCTTCTTCGCGCAGCGGCAGCAGCAGCTCGCGGGCGTGACGCAGGGTCAGCTGGGCGCTGGTCTGCATTTCGAGGATGCGCGCGTGGGTGCGCAGCAACATGTCGTCGTCGACCAGATGGCCGAGGCGCTGCTGTTCGCTGAGCATCTTCAGCAGGACGGTTTCGACCTTGCGCACGCCTTGTTCGAAGGCGCCGTCGGCGTTCACCAGATCAATCATTGGCTCGACGTATTCGTCCCAGGTCGCCAGCACTTCAGCATAACGCTGGCGCAACGGAATCTGCCGGTCGCTGGTTTTCGCCCGTTCGGCGACGGCCACCAGTGCCTGTTCGTCGTTATCGAGTTTTTTCAGCACGTCACGCACGCGCATGTCGAGCAGGCGCAATTGGCGGGCGAGGTCGTTGCCGTCGCGGATATCGAATGCGTCCTGGATATAACCGGCCAGACGCTCGAGGTGGCGCAGGTAGGCTTCGATCTCCAGGCACAGGCCCAGACGGTGTTCACGGCGCAGATAGGCGAGGAAGTCGTGAATCTGCGCATTGAGCTCGAAACGGTTCGGGCTTTTGGCCACGGGAACCAGGATGTCGAGGCGAATCCACACATCCAGCAGGCTGGTGATGTCCTGCGGCGTACTGTCGAGTTGCTGGGCGGCCAGTTGCGTGCGCAGTTCGTTCAGGCTCAGTGTGCCTTGGTCGAAGTGCTCGCACAGTGGCTCCAGAAGTGCCCAGTGTTCAGCGAGGGCGCGCAAGACGCGCTTGGGTTCGATCATCGGAATGGCCGGCTGGTTGGCGATTAAAAGCCGCGATTGTACTGCATCGGGGGCAATGCGATTCACTCTCGGGACGGACTGTCGCCTTCTTTTCGGTAAGGTGCATCGATCAACTGCGGGCGATCTTCAGCGAACGGCGGTAGAATCAGCGCACTTTAGTTATCCACAAGTGGCCGACCTTTGCTTATCGAGTCCCGTCGTCGCGCTTATCTGGCCGCCATGCAGGTGGTCAACTGGCTGCCGCGCACCGAATTGCCCTTTGCCGCGCCGTCGCGGCCCGAGCTGCTGGAGATTCCCGAGCCGGTTGTGGTCGCGCCTGTCGTGCCCGCTGTTGTGGCCGATACGCCCGTGGCGCCTGTGGCCAAGCCGGCCGAGCGGGTGAAGATCGAGGTGCCACGGCCATCGCTGGCCAGCACCCGCACCGGCGCCAAACCGGCGGAAGAGGCCGAAGAGACGCCAGCCGTGGTCAAGGCACCCATCGTGCCGCCCCCGCGTTTTGCCCTGCAATTATTGCGGGCCGGGCGTTGCCTGCTGCTGGTGGAGTTACCCACAGGTGAATCCTTCCAGACTCGCGATCCTGCCTACCTGCTGCTCAAGGACATGCTGCGCGCCGCCGGTCTGCCGGACAGCCCGCAGATCGTCGGTGAGCCGGTGCGTTGGCCGTTGTTGGTGCGTGGCACGATGGATCAGGGCCCGGAAGCGGCCCGCGACTTCGTGCAAGGTTTTCTCTCGGTGCGCATGGAAGAAACGCCCTGCGCCTGCTTGTGGCTGATCGGCTTGCCTGCGGTGCGATTTGCCGGCGAAGCGGATGCCGAGGCGTTCAATCGCGAATTGCAGATCGAAGGCCTGGGCTCGGCCTGGGCGTTGCCGGGCCTGGAATTATTAATGGAAGAGCCACAGCGTAAGGCTGATGTCTGGCAAGCCATGCGTCGGCTGATGGCGCGCTGGAAAGAATCGAATGAGTGACGCTGTATCGTTTCGCCCGATGACCGAGGCGGACCTGGAAGCTGTACTGAAAATCGAATATGCGGCCTATAGCCATCCCTGGACCCGCGGGATTTTCCTCGATGGCCTGGGCAAGTATCAGATCTGGCTGATGTTCGAAGGTCAGCAACAGGTCGGCCACGGTGTGGTGCAGATCATCCTCGACGAGGCGCACCTGCTCAACATTACGGTCAAGCCGGAAAACCAGGGCCGGGGCCTGGGGCTGACCTTGCTTGAGCATTTGATGTCGATCGCCTACAAGGCAGACGCCCGGGAGTGTTTCCTGGAAGTGCGCGACAGCAATACCGCGGCGTTCAAGCTGTATGAACGCTATGGCTTCAACGAAATCGGCCGGCGTCGGGATTACTACCCGGCGGTGGGCGGGCGCGAAGATGCGGTGGTCATGGCCTGCACTTTGGTGGATTGAGCCTCAAAAGCTTCGCGAGCAAGCCCGCTCCCACATTTGGAATGCATTCCCCCTGTGGGAGCGGACTTGCTCGCGAAGGCGGCTGAACAGGCACTAAAAAATTATCGCTTGCCGTCCATCGGATCGCGCTGAGCCAGTTCAGCCTCATCCAGGCCATTGCCACCGCCGATATCGTCCTCATCGACGATGCTCAGGTCCCAATCCGCACGGCTATCATTGCCCGCCTCATGGGCATCCCGGGCGCCGTCCTCACGGATCAGGGTTTCCGGGCTCAGGTCGTCCTCGGTAGGTTGATGGTCACCGGTCGAGGCAGCAGCGGTCAGGCCCGCTTCACGTCCGCGCTGGCGCGACAGCAGTCGCTCGCGCTCCTTTTCCGGCAGTTCGTCACCGATTCTGGTGCTGGGTTCTTCAGCGTCGAAATCCAGCTCACGCACCGAGCCCATGCGGTCTTCGTTGTCATCGACGGGTTCCGGTTGCACCGCATCGTACGGACGTCGTGAATCATTCATGGCAATTCCTCATACTGTAGTCCCTACTACGGTTGACCCCCGTGGCTACCGAGAATTCCACCGGCATGGAGCCCCGTGTTCCGGATCAGGAGAGCATCTGCATTTTCGCGCGTGACCCCGACGGACGGTTGTCAGTCAAAGCTGCGCATCATTCTTGAGGCTTCAAAGCATGAACGAATTACAAGATCTGATTGATAACAACGAGCGTTGGGCCGCTGCGATCAAGGAGGAAGATCCTGACTTCTTCGCCAAGCTGGCTCGCCAACAGACCCCAGAGTTCCTGTGGATCGGTTGTTCCGACGCCCGGGTGCCGGCCAACGAGATCGTCGGCATGCTGCCGGGCGATCTGTTCGTACACCGTAATGTGGCCAACGTTGTGCTGCACACCGACCTCAACTGCCTGTCGGTGATTCAGTACGCGGTCGATGTGCTCAAGGTCAAACACATCCTTGTCACCGGCCATTATGGCTGCGGCGGTGTGCGCGCTTCGATGCAGGATCGCCAGTTCGGCCTGATCGACGGCTGGCTGCGTTCGATTCGCGATCTCTACTACGAGAAGCGCGAAGAGCTGGCCAAACTGGCCACCGAAGAGGAACAGGTCGACCGCCTCTGCGAACTCAACGTGATTCAGCAAGTGGCCAACGTCGCCCATACCAGCATTGTGCAAAATGCCTGGCATCGCGGGCAGAGCCTGTCGGTCCACGGTTGCATCTACGGCATCAAGGACGGTCGCTGGAAAAGCCTGAACACCACCATCAGCGGCTTCGAGCAACTGCCGCCGCAGTACCGCCTGCGTCCGGTCGACCCTCAGTAATACCCGTCAATAATGACGTTGCCGACGCCAGCGTTGCAGAAACGCCTGGCCGTCGGCGTTTGGCGACTCGTCGTAGCCGGTAATCCAGCCACGGCACTCGTATGAGCCGCACTGGCAGGCAAATTGGCGTTGCAGTTTGTCTTCGGTGGCGGCGAAGTCCATGGTCAGCCAGTCCCCCTTGCTGATGTCCTTTAGCGCCCATAACCACAACTCGCTCAAGTCCAGAAAGACATTGGGGTCGCAGGAGTGTCGCAACAGTCCGCAGAAGCGCGGGTCGTAGACGTGTATGCCCGGGGCGAGCTGGCGGGTATGCCGGCAGCGGTAGGGCAGCAAATGCCCCGACGCCCGGCAGATACGGGTGATTCGCGGGAATTCGCGCCGTGCGGCAATACCCGTGGCTTCGCCCTTGGCGTTTTCAATGATTTCGAAGTCGGCCAGGGAAGGAAATCCCAGGCGAACGGGCAGCTCCGAAAAGGGGTAAACACCTTGCGGCGGTTGTGGGCTTTTTCGTTGAGGGGCGTGAGCTTTCATAACAATCCCTGTCTGCTGGGTGCTGCGACTTCCTTGTACCGACGGTCCTGTCAGCACAGCAGCACATGGGTTCAGCCCAAGCCTCTCGCAGATACCATGGGCGGTCTACTGTCATAAGTGACAGATTTTTTCGCCGTTCATCGGGTTACAGCGGCGGAGCAGGTTTCGCCGTGGCGGGTGCCGGGGCCTTGAGCTGCTTGAGCTGGGACACGATCGAAGCTGTCGCGCATTTGCCCACAGCCTGTTGGGGCGACAGGTTGCGGATCGAGGTGTAGAACAGCTCGCAGGTTTTTTCTTTCTGGGCCACTTGCCAGGTTTGCCTGCAGGTATTGAGCTCAACGTCCGGATTGCTGTCCGGTTGGCGTCCCATGGCGGCCTGCCAGCACGCAGCACTCAAATCCTGACCCATGACTTTCAGGCCTGCCGCATCGGCCTTGGCCTGGGCGTCACTGCCGGTGTAGCTTGCCGGATCGGCGGCATACCAAATGTAGCTCGGATGGTTGGAGCCCAGCACGGGGACTTTCACGCCGTTGTCCGGGGTGATCTGGACCAGGCCCAACACGTTCACCGTCTGCCCGTATTGCTCTTTGATCCAGTTACGCACCGGTGCGCCGAAGGCGACCATCGGCAGGGCTGCACCGCTGGCGTTCAGGCTGACTTCCTTGACCATGGTGGTCTGGTAATCCTTGAAGTAGCCGTAGACGCCTTCGAGGTCTTTGCCCGCGTTGGACGGCGCGGCAATCGGGGCGATGTCGATGATTGTCTGGTAGCCCGGCGTCTGCCCGGCCGGGATGCCGTTGGCAGTCAGCAGCGTGGCCCAGCGATCCGTAGTGGCGGACCTCAGGTAATCCTGGGCCTGGGTCAGCGAATAGTCTGGCGGGAAGTGCAGCAGTTCGACGCTTTTGCGGTTTTCCAGGGCCATGCCCAACGGCAGGAACAGGTACCAGCTATACGCCCACTTGCCATCGGCATTCAGTTTGCTGGCGCCGTTGTAGGCCAGGTCACCGGCGTCGAGCAGCGCGGCCAGAGGCTTTTCATAGCCGTTGGGTACGCCGCTGATTTCGGCATAAAGCTGATTGTTATCGGTCTTGATCAGAACCTTCGCCCCGGTGTAGCCATCACGCTGCACGCTTTGGGTCAGGTAATGCTCGACGGTCTGTTCAAGTGTCCAGTTGCGAAAGCAGATCACGTTGCAGTTGTTGGGATAGGCGAAGAGACGGGTAACGCGTTCGGTACTGCCCAGTTTCAGGGCGACATCGGCGTGGGCAGCGGCGCTCAGGGTTAGGGCCGCGAGAGTCAGTCCTGCAAGTTTTAGCATGCTCAGATCCTTTTCAGCGTGGTTTCCCGTTGGCGTGGGTGCTACATACTGAAACCGCAGGCGGCGGTTGGTCTAGAGGGGGGAGGTAAAAAGCTGTCAGGCAACGTGCACTCTCAATGTGGGAGAAACCACAGTGGGAGCGGGTTTGCTCGCGATGGCGTCGGCACATTCAGTATCAATATGTCAGTGACATTGTCATCGCGAGCAAGCTCGCTCCCACAGGGTTCTATGTCATCACCACCATTTGGGTCACGGCATCACCGGCGGCGTATACGTCAGCGTCGTGCCCAGTGCCCACAGCAAAAACAGCACCAGTGGCGTGTGCACCAGCAACTGCACGAACGAGAAACCGATCAGGTCCCGCGCCTTCAACCCCAGTACGCCCAGCAACGGCAGCATGTAGAACGGATTGATCAGGTTCGGCAAGGCTTCGGCAGCGTTGTAGATCTGTACGGCCCAGCCCAGGTGATAGTTCAGGTCATTGGCCACCTGCATCACGTACGGCGCTTCGATGATCCACTTGCCGCCGCCGGACGGAATGAAGAAGCCGAGGATCGCCGAGTACACACCCATCAGCAGGGCATAGGTGTCGTGGGAGGCAATACTGACGAAAAAGGTCGAGATGTGGTGCGCCAGGGTCTGCGCATCGGCACCCTTGACCGTGGTCATCAGTGCGGCGATCGAGCCGTACAGCGGGAACTGGATCAACACACCGGTGGTGGTCGGTACCGCACGGGACACGGCATCCAGAAAGCTGCGCGGACGCCAGTGCAGCAGCGCACCCAGCATGATGAACAGGAAGTTGTAGGTGTTCAGCCCGGAAATCGCGCTGATGGCCGGTTTGGTCGAGAACTCATGGAACAGCCATCCGGCTGCCAGCAGCACCAGCAGAATCGTCAGCAGCGGGCTGTGTTCCAGCCATTCGCCGGGGCGGGTGCGTGGTTGCAGCGGTGGCAGGTTGAAGCTTGGGTCGATCCCGCAGGCGTTGGCGTCTCGCGCGGAGTTCGGGCCGGGGGCGGTGGCGTAGGCAACGATCAGTGAAACGATGATCAGAGCCAGCAACATCACACCGGACTGCCAAAGAAAGATCGTCTGGGTGAAAGGGATCACCCCGGTGATCGACAGGATCGACGGCGGCAGGCTGGCCGGGTTGGCCTGCAATTGCGCAGCGGACGATGACAGGCCCAGGGCCCAAACCGCGCCGAGGCCCAGGTAGACAGCGGCACCAGCGGCGCGGTAGTCCATCTTCAGATCGGTTCTGCGGGCCAGAGCGCGCACCAGCAAACCGCCGAACACCAGCGACAGACCCCAGTTCAGCAGCGACGCAACCATGGAAATCAGCGCCACCCAGGCCACGGCGGAACGGCCGTTTTTCGGGATTTTCGCCAGGCGGTCGATCAGCTTCACCGCTGGTGGCGAACTGGCGACCACGTAACCACCGATTACCACGAACGCCATCTGCATGGTGAACGGGATCAGGCTCCAGAAGCCGTCACCGAACGCCACCGCGGCATCGGTGGGCTTGGCACCCATCGCCATGGTGGCCAGGGCCACGATAATCACCGCCAGGGCAGCAAACACCCAGGAGTCGGGAAACCAGCGTTCGGCAAAACTTGAACAGCGCAGGGCAAAGCGGGCGGAGCGGCTATCTTCGATATCAGCGGCCACGGGGGGTACCTCGGATTTATTATGTTTGTAGTGGTCTTCGGGGCAGTAACCGCCCGTCTGGACAGGCGCCAACATTAATTCAAGCCGAGGACTTTTGTGGGGCTGTTTCGTGGCTATGGGACTTTGGTCTAACGGGTTGTCCGCCGGTGCATTTGCGTAGACCATGGGCGCCTTGGTTTTTGCCTGTGCCAGAGTTCTTTTCATGACTAACACCGATTCGCGCCCGACGCCGTTCAGCCGCTCGGACTACAAGACCCTGGGGCTCGCCGCTCTCGGCGGGGCGCTGGAAATCTACGACTTCATCATCTTCGTGTTTTTCGCCCTGACCCTCAGCCAGTTGTTCTTCCCGCCGGAAATGCCCGAGTGGCTTCGATTGCTGCAAAGCTTCGGGATCTTCGTCACCGGTTACCTGGCGCGACCGCTGGGGGGCATCCTGATGGCGCACTTCGCCGACCGTCTGGGGCGAAAGAAAGTCTTCAGCCTGAGCATCCTGATGATGGCGTTGCCCTGTCTGCTGATCGGGATCATGCCGACCTACGCGCAAATCGGCTATTTCGCACCCTTGCTGCTGTTGGCCCTGCGCATCCTCCAAGGCGCGGCGGTGGGCGGTGAGGTACCCAGTGCCTGGGTATTCGTCGCCGAGCACGCGCCCATCGCCCATCGCGGCTATGCCCTGGGTTTCCTGCAAGCGGGGCTGACCTTCGGTTACCTGATCGGTGCTTTGACCGCGACCTTCCTGGCGCAGGCGTTCACTGCGGCGGAAATCCTCGATTACGCCTGGCGTTATCCCTTCCTGTTGGGCGGCGTGTTTGGGGTGATTGGCGTGTGGCTGCGTCGCTGGCTCAGCGAAACCCCAGTGTTCACGGCCATGCAGGCGCAGCGCGAGGCGGCCAGCGAACTGCCGCTGCGTACGGTCTTGCGCGAGCATCGCCTGGCCATTTTGCCGGCGATGATTCTCACTTGTGTGCTGACCTCGGCGGTGGTGGTGTTCGTGGTCATCACCCCGACCATGATGCAGAAAACCTTTGGCATGACCGCCAGCCATACCTTTGCCTTGAGCGCACTGGGCATCGTGTTCTTGAACATCGGCTGCGTGCTCGCCGGGCTGCTGGTCGATCGCATAGGCGCCTGGCGCACAGTAATGCTCTATAGCCTGCTGCTGCCGCTGGGCATCGGCGTGCTGTATGCCTGCCTGATCATGGGCGGCGACTGGATCGGCTTGGCCTACGCGGTGGCCGGGCTGTCCTGCGGGGTAGTTGGCGCGGTGCCATCGGTGATGGTTAGCCTGTTCCCGGCGCGGATTCGCGTTTCGGGGATCTCGTTCACCTACAACATTGCCTATGCCGCATGGGCGAGTGTCACACCGCTGTTGTTGATCGGTCTGATGCCATGGAGTCCATGGATCTGCGTGATGTTCAGTGCGGTAATGGGCGCGGTGGGCATGGGCAGTGCGGCGTACTTCGGTGCGCGGATGCCGAGAATCGCAGGCTGTCCTGCGGCTGGTGCGCATTGATCGGGCATGTCGTAACTATTTTTTGTAGGACAAGCCTGAAGCACGCTTAAGAAAATGTTTCCAAGGCCGATGGTTAGGCTGCATATCGCTTTCTACCCCTGTCCATCGGTGCTTTCCCATGTTCAATAAACGCTTGAAGCAGGAGCTGTCGGCTCTTCGTGAAGAACTCTCCAGCCTCCAGCAAGTGAAGGAAAGTCTGGAAAGCGAAATGCTGGTGCTGACCCTCGACAGCAACGGGCGGGTTCAGTCGGTCAACCAGAACTTCCTTGGCGAAATGCATTACAAGAGCGGCGACCTGATTGGCCGACACATCGACGATCTGGTCCCGGATCACGTGAAATCCGATGAATTCCAGCTGCGCTTCAAGAACGCGTTGACCCGTGGCGAGCACTTCGCCGGCGCAGTGCGTCTGTTGCGCGGTACCGGCCAGGAAGCGTGGTTGCGTTCGATCCTGCAACCGGTGCGCTCGGCGGACGGTCGGATCAGGTATTTTTCGATCTTCTCCAGCGACCTGACCCGCACCATCGAGGCCTCCCGCGAACACGAGAACCTGATCGGCGCGCTGGTGCGCTCCACGGCGGTGATCGAATTCGACCTCAACGGCAACGTGCTGACCGCCAACGACCGCTTCCTCAGCGGTATGGGTTACAGCCTGGCGCAGATCAAGGGCAAGCATCACCGCACCTTCTGCCTGCCGGAAGAATACAACAGTGACGCATACCATAACTTTTGGCGTCGCCTGAACGCGGGCGAGTACGTGGCCGACCGTTTCAAACGTGTCGACAGCCATGGTCGTACGGTCTGGCTTGAGGCGTCCTACAACCCGGTGGCCGATGCCAACAATAATCTCTACAAGGTGGTGAAGTTCGCCACGGTGATTACCGATCAGGTCAATCAGGAGCAAGCCGTCGCGGAGGCGGCCAACATCGCCTACAGCACCTCGCAGCAAACCGACCAAAGCGCCCAGCGCGGCAACGCCGTGGTGACCCAGGCCGTGGACGTGATGCGCGACCTGGCCAGGCATATGCAAACCGCCGGCGATGGCATCGAAGCGCTGAACGAGCAGTCGCTGGTGATCGGTACCATTGTCAAAACCATCAGCGGCATTGCCGAGCAGACCAACCTGCTGGCGCTCAACGCGGCCATCGAAGCGGCCCGTGCGGGCGAGCAGGGGCGGGGGTTCGCCGTGGTGGCTGATGAGGTCCGGCAACTGGCTTCGCGCACCAGCCAGGCCACCGACGAAATCGTCCTCGTGGTGCGGCAGAACCAGGACATGGCGCGCAACGCCGTAGCGCTGATGACCGACGGCAAGCTTCAGGCCGAGCAGGGCCTGGCACTGGCGGCGGAAGCGGGTACGGTGATTGTCGAGATCCAGGACGGCGCGCAGAAAGTGGTCAACGCGGTGGGGCAGTTTGCCAATCAACTCACCAACTGACCTGCGATCAGCTCTTGGTGGAAGCGGGCTTGCTCCGGCGGCGTTCCGACGAAAGCGGTGTGTCATTCAACCCAGCGGTGGCTGAATTGACGCCTTCGCGAGCAAGCCCGCTCCCACAGGGTTACGTGGGCGCTACAATCGGCTCTTTATCCAGGAGCAGACTTCCATGAGCGTTCCCCACCGCCGTTCGGTTCCCTTGTCCAAGGCCTATCGTCTGCTCAATCATGGCCCGACCGTGCTGGTCAGCGCAGCCCACGGTGGCCAACGCAATATCATGGCGGCAGCCTGGGCCATGCCGCTGGATTTCGAACCACCGAAAATTGCCGTGGTGCTGGACAAGTCCACATGGACTCGCCAGTTGCTGGAAGCCTCGGGCACGTTTGTGCTGAACGTTCCGTGCGCTGCACAGGCCGACATTGTGCAGACCGTCGGTTCGACCTCCGGCCTGGAGTTGACCCAGGGCCAGGGGCGCGACAAGTTTGAGACCTACGATTTACAGACGTTCACCGGTCAGTCGGTTGATGCGCCGATGCTCGAAGGCTGCGTGGCCTGGCTGGAATGTCGCCTGTTGCCGGAGCCGAACAACCATCAGCAGTACGATCTGTTCCTGGCTGAAGTGATTGCCGCCCAGGCTGACGAGCGCGTGTTCAGCGAAGGCCGCTGGCACTTCGAAGGGCAAGACGCCTTGCGCACCTTGCACCACGTGGCGGGCGGGCACTTCTTGACCATTGGTGACCCGGTGGACGGCAAGACCTTGCAGCCGTAAGGTTTCGACTATTCAAGTTGTAAGCACATTCACCAAGAGGCCAGGCGATGAGAAAACTGCGTGTAGGGATAGTCTTTGGCGGGCGCTCGGCAGAGCACGAAGTGTCGCTGCAGTCGGCGAAGAATATTGTCGACGCCCTCGATCGCTCTCGCTTCGAACCAGTGCTGATCGGCATCGACAAACAAGGTCACTGGCACCTCAACGACCCTTCCAACTTTTTGCTGAATCAGGAAAATCCGGCGCTGATCGCCCTCAACCAGTCCAACCGCGAACTGGCCGTGGTGCCGGGTAAGGCCAGTCAGCAACTGGTGGAAACTTCCAGCCAGGAAATGCTCGGCCACGTCGATGTGATCTTCCCGATTGTCCACGGCACCCTCGGTGAGGATGGTTGCCTGCAAGGCTTGCTGCGCATGGCCGATCTGCCGTTTGTCGGCTCCGATGTGCTGGGCTCGGCCGTGTGCATGGACAAGGACATCAGCAAGCGCCTGCTGCGCGATGCCGGCCTGGCCGTGACACCGTTCGTGACATTGACCCGCGCCACGGCGGCCCGCACCGGGTTTGCCGAAGTGCGGGGCAAGTTGGGTTTGCCGCTGTTCGTCAAACCGGCGAATCAGGGCTCTTCCGTGGGCGTGAGCAAGGTCACCGACGAGGCTGAGTACAGCGCAGCGGTGGAGCTGGCCTTGAGTTTCGATACCAAGGTGTTGATCGAATCTGCCGTAAACGGCCGCGAGATTGAATGCGCGGTGCTCGGCAATGAAGACGCCATCGCCAGTGGCTGCGGCGAGATCGTGGTGCGCAGCGGGTTCTATTCCTACGACAGCAAGTACATCGACGACACGGCTGCTGAAGTGGTGGTGCCGGCCAATATCAGCGTCGAGGCCAGCGAGCGCATTCGCGCCCTGGCCGTCGAAGCGTTCCAGATACTGGGCTGCTCCGGCCTGGCCCGCGTCGACGTGTTCCTGACTGACAGCGGCGAAGTGCTGATCAACGAAATCAACTCGCTGCCCGGCTTCACCCGCATCAGCATGTACCCGAAACTGTGGCAGGCCACCGGCATGACCTACAGCGAGCTGGTGACGCGACTGATCGAGCTGGCGCTGGAAAGGCACCAGGTTCGGCAGGGGTTGAAAATCAGTCGATAAGCGGAGTTCTGCATCGTCCGTATTATCGGTAGGTATGCTTGCAAGAGCCGACCCTGATCAAGCGTGTTTGACCGGTTTGATCAGGCTCTGGGCGGGTATCCCGAACAGCTCGTGCAGTTTCCAGATCATTGGAAGCGTCAACGCTCGCTTGCCATTGAGTACTTCATAAACACGATTTGTGCGGCCGATGGCGGGTGCAAGATCGGCGGCGGACAATCCGGACTGCTCCATTCTGAACTTGATCGCATCGATAGGATTGGGTAAGTCGACCGGGAAGTGCTTCGACTCATACGATTCGATCAGCGTAATCATGATGTCAAAGTAATCTCCCTCGGGAGTGCCAATCTCTGGTTCATTCTCAAACAGAGCCGACACGCTCTTGAGGGCGGCGCGGTAATCCTCTTCTGTGTGAATCGGGCGAATGTTCATGGGTTACTCCATTTCGACGTTATCAGCGTCGACCGTGTCGTACTGCTTGTGAGTGCCGACAAATTTTATGTACACGGCGCCAAAGCGATAAGCTACGGCGACTATCAGCCTGAAGTCGTTACCCTTGATGTTGAACACGACTCTGCGGCTTTTGAGAATACTGGCTGTAGCGAAGTGCAGTTTTATGTCGGCAGGCGTTTTCCAGGCTGCATTTCTTACCTCGTCAATCCAGGCCAACAAGGGTTGTTCTGCGCTCGGGTATCTCTCCCAAAATTGCTTCAGCTGATTGATGGCGATGATTCTCATGGCATGATCCTAGTCCCAACGTGGGACTGATGCAAGTCTGTGGAGGCGCAGAAACTCTAACCAGGACGCAATTGTTTGCGGGTAGGAAAAAGCAGCGGGAGAGAGGCGAGCTGGACTCTTTACCAATAAAAAGGGCCTACCCACCGGTAAGCCCTTTCTCATCCCCGCGTACGACTCAATCCCCCAGCGCTTGCCCTTCACGCCGCGGATCGGCTCCGCCTGTCAGCGACGCTTTGCCTTGGGCGTCCTTGACCCGAACAATCGCCTGGGTCCCGCTGGTCATGTCGATCTCGCTCACGCTGTGCCCTTTGTCTTTCAGCGCCTGAATCAGCGTCGGGCTGAACTGCCCCTGTTCCAGTTCGGTCGGGCCGTTGCGGCTGCCGAAGTTGGCCAGGTTGATGGCGGCTTGGGCATCGAGGTTCCAGTCGAGCAGGCCGATGGTGGATTTGGCCACGTATTCGATGATTTGCGAGCCGCCGGGGGAACCGACGGTGGCGAGGAATTCGCCGCTCTGGCGGTCGAAGATCAGGGTTGGGGCCATGGACGAACGCGGGCGTTTGCCGGGCTCGACGCGGTTGGCGACTTTTTGCCCGTTTTCCTCGGGGATGAACGAGAAGTCGGTCATCTCGTTGTTGAGCATGAAACCCTGAACCATGATGTGCGAGCCGAACGCTGACTCGATGGTGGTGGTCATCGATACGGCGCCGCCTGCGTCATCGACGGCCACCACTTGCGAGGTGGAAATCCGCAGCGGCGAACGGTCCGGCGCATAGGCCACGCGGATACCCGGCGGAGTGCCGTGTTTGGCCGTGCCCATGCTGCGTTCACCAATCAGGGCGGCGCGGCTGGCGAGGTAGGCCGGGTCGACCAGGCCCTTGGCCGGCACGGGGACGAAGTCTGTATCGGCTAAGTATTGAGCGCGGTCGGCGTAGGCCAGGCGTTCGGCCTCAGAGATCAGGTGCACGGCTTGCGGGTCGGGTTCGATGCCGGCCGGGGCCGTGGTCTTGACCGGTTGCAGCGGTGCCAGCGCCAGGCGTTTATCGCGGGTCTCCAGGGCTTGCAGCGTGCCGAGGATCTGCGCCACGGCGATCCCGCCCGACGACGGCGGCGGCATGCCGCAGACCTGCCAGCGCTTGTAGTCGGTGCACAGCGGTGCGCGCTCCTTGGCCTGGTAGTTGGCGAGATCGGTCAGGGACAGGCTGCCGGGGTTGGCGTGCCCCTGTACCTTGGCCGCGATTTCCTCGGCGACCGGGCCTTTGTACAGGGCATCCGGGCCTTCATGGGCGATGCGTTTGAACACGGCGGCCAGTGCCGGGTTCTTCAAGTTTGTGCCGACGGCTTTTGGGCTGCCATCGGCATTGCGAAAGTAAGCCATCATTTCCGGGGAGCGAGGCATGGACGAATCCGCGGCGATCAACCGGTGCAGGCGTGGCGAAATGGCGAAGCCTTGTTCGGCGAGCTGGATGGCCGGTTCAAACAGCTGCGCCCAGGGCAGGCGTCCGTGTTTTTGATGGGCCAGTTCCAGGGCGCGCAGCACGCCGGGTGTGCCCACCGAACGACCGCCAATCTGCGCCTGGGTGAACCCCATCGGTTGTCCGTTGGCTTGCAGGAAAAGCTTTTCGGTGGCGCCGGCCGGGGCGGTTTCACGTCCGTCGTAGGTGCGCACGGCCTTGCCATCCCAGAGGACGATCAATGCGCCGCCGCCGATGCCCGAAGACTGTGGCTCGACTAGCGTCAACACGGCTTGCATCGCAATCGCCGCGTCGATGGCCGAGCCGCCCCGGCGCAGCATCTCCCGCCCGGCTTCGGCCGCCAGCGGATTGGCCGCCGCTGCCATGTATTTGTCGGCATGTTGAGTTTTCAGGTCGGTGCGGAACCCGGAAGCGCTTTCCGGAGCGAGCGGCAGCGTCGGCACCGAAGCGTTGTGGCACGCGGCCAGGGTCAAGGCACTGGCGAGCAGAACCAGGGTTGGCAGGCGATAGCGGCGCAATGGAAAGGTTGAGAACACGTGGGGTACTCCGTCCGTTGGATCTACGATCAGTGGACTTTATCGACCGACCGGGAGGGACGCAAACCGGGTCCCATGGCGCTGAAGTTTTTATCCTTCATCAATAGCGGGATTTTCTGTAGGGTCGTTGCCAACAGGCAGGCCGGAAAATCAACAAGAGGCAGACATGCAAACCGAGTTCCCCACCCAGTCCAGCTATCGCACCCAGCGTGAACAGTTCCTGGCCGCCGCGACCACGGCAGGCGCAACGCTGACGGAGTATCCACACCCGCTCAAGGGGCCGTTTGGTGAGTCCCTTAGCACGGATGTGGCGGTATTGGGTGATCCGGGCGCCAAGCGCCTGTTGATCGCGCTGAGCGGCACCCACGGAGTCGAAGGCTTCTACGGCTCGGGCTGCCAGATCAAATGGCTGCAGGAGTTGGGCAAGCGCTCCCTGCCAGCGGATGTCGCCGTGGTCATGATCCATGCCATCAACCCTTGGGGCATGGCGTGGTTGCGCCGGGTCAACGAAGACAACATCGACCTGAACCGCAATCACCTGGATTTCCAGCGACCGCTGCCGGACAACCAGGCCTATGACGCGCTGCATGAAATCTATGCCTGCCCACAGTTGCAAGGTCCGGAGCGTGATCGTGCCGATGCCTTGCTCGACGAACAGATTCGCCTGCACGGCTGGCCGGCAGTCATGTCGATTGTCGAGGGCGGTCAGCATGCTCACCCCGACGGTCTGTTTTTCGGCGGGCTGGCGCCGAGCTGGTCGAACCGCACGTTGCACAAGATCGTGCAAATGCACGTAGCCCATGCCGAGGTCGCCATGTGTTTCGACTTGCACACGGGCGCTGGCGAATACGGTCATCCGATGTTGTTGACCATCACCGAGTCCGCCTATCCGGCGCTGGCGGATGCGCAGGCGATTTATGGCCCGTGGCTCTACAGCCTGCAAACCAGTGCCGATACCCTGAGCGAAACCGGCGTGGCGGCAACGGCCACCGGCTATACCTCGCAGGCATTGATCGATGCGCTGCCGCAGGTACGGCTGATGCCGTTTGTCATTGAGTGTGGGACTTACCCGGGGCCGGACGTTCACCGGCATCTGCGCGATGATCACTGGCTGCATTTGCATGGCAACCCGAGCGACGCAACGGGGCGCGGGATCAAGTTGAATCTGCTGGAGCAGTTCTATCCGGCGGATAGCGATTGGCAGGCGATGGTCTGGTTGCGCACTTGGCAGATCTGGGAGCGGGCGTTGTCGGCATTGCCGACCATTGGCGTCTGATCGATGCGCGCATGCGGTTGAGGATTTCCTGCAACCGCAGCGTATTTTTTCAAGGCATAAAAAAACGGCCTACCTTTCGGTAAGCCGTTTTTAGTACTTGGTGGCTACACAGGGACTTGAACCCCGGACCCCAGCATTATGAATGCTATGCTCTAACCAACTGAGCTATGTAGCCAAGTGGCGCGCATTATTCACCGGTAACGGGGATGCGTCAAGCATAAATCTAAAATATTTCTCTGCGCTTTCAACCGTTTATCAAAATCTATCCTCTGAGTAGCGGTGAAGGGCAGCGCTGGAACCAGTGGCTGGCCTGTTCGTAGGCGTGGGCCAGTTGCAGGACAGCGAAGTCGGCCTGGTGTCTGCCGATGATTTGCAGGCCCATGGGCAGGCCGCTGGCGTTGAAGCCGACCTGTACGTTGGCTACCGGGCAGCCGGACAAGGTGCCGGGAATCACCACCTCCATCCAGCGGTGATAGGTGTCCATGGTCACGCCTTCGATGGTGGTGGGCCACGGTTGGGTTTTATCGAAGGGGAACACCTGGGCGCTGGGCAGCAGCAGGTAGTCGTATTTTTCGAACAACCTGGAGATCGCCCGATACCAGTCGCTGCGCGTCACCGAGGCGGCAAACACGTCGGTGGCCGAGAGTTTCAGGCCGTTTTCCACTTCCCAGCAGGCTTCCGGTTTCAACAGCGCACGTTTTTGCGGGTCGGCATAGGTCGCGCCCAACGAGCCGGCGACCATCCAGTGGCGCAATGTCCGCCAACTGCTCCACAGTTTCTCTGGCGCGAATTCGCACTGAACGGGTTCGATGTGGCAACCCAGGCTTTCGAAATCGGCAAAGGCCTTTTCGCACAGCGAGAGGATGCCTTTTTCCATCGGCAGGTAGCCGTTGAAGTCGCCGAGCCAGCCCAGACGCGTGCCTTTGAAGTCCCGATCCAGCGGTGCCGCAAAGGCGCGGCCAGACTCGGCAATCGACAGCGGCGCCCGCGCATCGGCCCCGGCCTGTACCGATAGCAGCAACGCCGCATCGCGCACGCTGCGAGCCATGGGGCCTTCGTAGCCGAGTTGGTCGATAAACAGATCGGCACTGTCATCGAAGGGCACGCGGCCCTGGGACGGACGGAACCCGAAGATATTGTTGAAGGCGGCCGGGTTGCGCAGCGAGCCCATCATGTCGCTGCCGTCGGCCACCGGCACCAGGTGCATCGCCAGCGCCGCCGCCGCACCGCCGCTGCTGCCGCCAGCGGTCTTGCTCGGGTCGTAGGCGCAACCGGTCGCGCCGAACAGCGGGTTATAGCTTTGCGAACCGAGGCCGAATTCCGGGGTGTTGCTCTTGCCGATGATGATCGCGCCCGCCGCTTTGATTCGCTCGACCATGATGCCGTCGCGCTCGGGGATGAAGTCCTTGTACAGCGGCGAACCCAGCGTGGTGCGGATGCCTTGGGTCAGGGACAAGTCCTTGATGGCGTGGGGCAGGCCGTGCATCCAGCCGCGGTATTGGCCTTTCGCCAGTTCGGCGTCGCGGATATCGGCCTGGGCCAGCAGGTCTTGCGGCGCTTGCAGGCTCACCAGTGCATTGACCTTCGGATTGAAGCGTTCGATATGGGCAAGATAAGTCTGCATCACTTCCCGGCAGGAAACCTGGCGCAGGCGGATGCGTTCGGCGAGCTCGTGGGCCTGCAACAGGACCAGTTCGCTGATGTTATTAGAGTTCATTGCAAGCGGCCTTTCAGACGGCTGGAAAAACGCCCCGTCATCGCGTCGGGGCGGTAGAGATCAACGCATCAGGTTGGTCCAGAGACGGTCGGCCAGGCGGATCGCGCCTTCGCCGCAGGTCTTGCTGAACACCACCTGGGTGCCTTCGGGAATGTGCAGTTCCGGGGCGTCTTTGAGGCCCGCGTCGAGGAACGGCTCCACACCCTTGATCGGGCTCTGGTGCTTGAGGAAGTTCTGGGTCATCGCCGCGTTTTCAGGCTGGCTGAGGAACGCGATGAAGGCTTTGGCGTTTGCCGGGTTCTTGCTGCCGGTCGGGATGACCATGTTGTCGACCCAGGCCAGCACACCTTCTTTCGGGTACAGGTATTTCAGGCTCGGTTTCATCTCCCGGGCGCGCATCGACGAGCCGCCCCAGAAGGTCGACATGTCGATTTCACCGGAGGCGAGGTTTTCGCGGATCGAACCGGCCTTGGAACTGTAGGTTTTGACGAAGGGTTTCTGCGCCTTGAGCAGGGTCAGAATCTGCTGCATCTGCTTCGGGTCTTCGCTGCACAGTGGAATGTTCAGATACAGGCTGGCCATGTCCACCACGTCGCTGACCGAGTCGAACATGTTGATTCGTCCTTGCAGCTCGGCCGGTGGCTCGTAAAGCACCTTGAGGCTGTCGGTGGGGCCCTTGTAGCGCTCGGTGTTGAGCACCACGCTGGTGGTGCCCCAGATGAATGGCACGGAATAGGCACCTTCCGGGTCCCAGGTGGGTTTTTTCAGGTTGTCGACGACGCTGGCGTAGTAGGGCTGGTTGACCGGGTCGAAGCGCTCCAGCAGTTTTTCCTTGATCAGGATCGGCACGAACTGGTGCGAGGGGATCGCCACGTCATAACCGGCACCGCCCTGTTTCAATTTGGCCAGCAGGGTTTCGTTGGAATCGTAGGAGTCGACTGTGACTTCGATGCCGGTCTGCTTCTGGAACTTGGCGAGAATCTCCGGCGAAAAGTAGCCGCTCCAGCTCACCACGTTGAGTTTTTCCGCGGCCTGAACGCTGCCGACCATGGTCAGCGGTAAAGTCAGGAACAACGAAGTGCCGATGCTTTTAATCCACTTGCTCATGCTATTTCCCCACAGTGCGTAGAAGGTTCAGGTTTTCTTTTTGCCCAGCAGATAAGAGAGCGTGACGAACAGTACCGAGACACCCAGGATCAGGGTCGAGACAGCGTTGACGTCCGGTGTCACACCCATGCGCAACAGGCCGAAGATGAAGATCGGCAAGGTGGTGGTGCCGGCCTGGGAGACCATCATCGAGATCACGAAGTTATCCAGCGACACGATGAAGGCCAGCATCAACCCGGAGAAAATCCCCGGCATCAGCAGCGGCAACGTGACCTTGCGAAAGGTCCGCCACGGGCCGGCATAGAGGTCGGCCGAGGCTTGTTCCAGGGACAGGTCCATGTCGTTCAGGCGTGCCCGTATCGGCAGAAAGGCGAACGGGATACAGAACACCGTGTGCGCGATGATTAGGTTGCCGTAGCCCAGGGACAGACCGATGGTGGAGAACAGCGCGAGGGTGGCGACGCCGACCACGATTTCCGGCAGCACCAGGGGCAACATGATCGCGCCCATGGACAATTGCAGGCCTTTGAACTTCGCACCCCGTGAAGTGCCGAGAGCGGCGAGGGTGGCGATGGCCGTGGCGACCATGCTGGCGCAGACCGCGATCAACAGGCTGTTGCCGGCCGCCTGGCGCAGGGCCTGGTTGGCGAAGGCCGCGCGATACCAGTCGAAGCTGAAACCGGTCCACACCGTGGCCGACTGGTTGGCGTTGAACGAAAACACTACCAGCACCACGATCGGCGCGTAGAGGTACAGGTAGAACAGGAAACTGAATCCGCCGAAGCCGGGGAAGTCCTGCACCCCCAGCGTGTTGCGTTTGAACAGGCCAATCATCACGCACCTCCTTTGGCGATGCGCTGGCGTTCGGCACGCAAGGCATAAACCGTCAGTACCAACATCACCGCCGCCATCAGCACCAGCGACAGGGCCGCACCGAAAGGCCAGTTACGCGCATCGCTGAACTGGCGGAAGATCAGGTTGCCGAGCATCATTCGTGTGCCGCCACCGAGCAGTTCCGGAGCGATCATCGCGCCCAGGCAAGGCACGAAAGTGAGGATGGCGCCGGCGAGAATTCCCGGTTTGGCAATCGGCAACACCACCTTGCGCAAGGTTCGAACGCGTCCGGCGTAGAGGTCTTGAGCGGCTTCGAGCAGGCGGATGTCCATTTTTTCCAGGGTGGCGTAGATCGGCAGCACGACGAAGGGCGCATAGGTATAAACCAGCCCCAGCAGCACCGCGCCGTCGGTGTAGAGCAGTTGCAGCGGCTGGTCGATGACCCCGAGGCCCATCAGGCTGTTGTTGATCACCCCGGTGTTGCGCAGCAGCAGAATCCAGGCGTAGGTGCGGATCAACAGGTTGGCCCAGAACGGTACGGTGATCAGGAAGATCAGCAAGCCACGGCGATGGGCCGGCTGCATGGCCAGCCATACCGCCACCGGAAAACCGATCAACAGGGTGATGAGCGTGGTCAGCCCGGCGATGCCGATGGAACGCAGGGCAATGATCAGGTAGGAGTCGGCGAAGGCCAGGCTGTCGTCCAGTTGCCGCTCGAACAGCAGCGAGGTGTAGGCGTCACTGCTGAATACTTTGTTCACCCCGCCATAGGGGTTGGCCTCCATCAGCGAGTAACCGATGACGATCAGGATCGGCACGATCAGAAACAGGCCGATGGCGATCAGCGCGGGGCTGACACCGAGAAAGCTCTGGAAGGCCCGCCGACGTTCCAGTGTGTTGGCAATCGGTAAAGCGTGCATGGCAATTCCTCGTGCTCAATCGTGCAGGACGCTGGCGCTGCCTTGGTCGAACAACAGACCGGCCTGACTGCCGACGGCGAAGCGTTTGCTCTGGTCGACGCAGTTGGGGGTGCGCACGGTGAGGCGTGAACCGTCGCTCAGGCTGACCTGGTATTGCAGGTCGGTGCCGAGGTAGATCTGCGCTTCGATCCGGCACGGCAGAGCGTTCTCAGTGGTGGCTGGCACCAGATGCAAACGCTCGGGGCGCACGGACAATGTGACGTTGGCACCGACTCGCACATCGCTGCATGGCTGTGCAGGCAGTGGATGACCGGCCGGACCGGCGAACCAGGCGAGGCCGTCTGCAACGCGGGTGACCGTGCCTTCGATGAAGTTGGTTTCACCGATGAAGTCCGCCACGAATCGATTGCGCGGGCGTTCGTAGATGTCTTCCGGACGACCGACCTGCTGCACCTCGCCTTCGGACAACACGGCGATGCGGTCGGACATGGTCAGGGCTTCTTCCTGGTCGTGGGTGACGAAGATGAAGGTGATGCCGGTGCGCGCCTGAATGGTTTTCAGCTCTTCGCGCATGGCCTGGCGCAGCTTGAGGTCCAGCGCCGAGAGCGGTTCGTCGAGCAGCAAGACCTTGGGATGCGGCGCCAATGCACGAGCGAGGGCGACACGCTGTTGCTGACCGCCAGACAGTTGCGCCGGCTTGCGGTTGGCAAAGCGCTCCATCTGCACCAGGGCGAGCATCTCGCGCACCCGTTCGGCCATTTGCGTTTTGTTCAGGACTTTGCCCATCGGGTGGGACTCAAGGCCGAAGGCCAGGTTCTCGGCGATGGTCATGTGCGGGAACAGTGCGTAATGCTGGAACACCGTGTTGACCGGGCGCTGGAAGGGCGGGCGGTCGGCGATGTTTTCGCCGTAGAGCAGAATTTCGCCTTCGGTAGGGAATTCGAACCCGGCGATCATCCGCAGGAGCGTGGTTTTGCCGCAGCCCGAAGGGCCGAGAAGGGTGAAGAACTCGTTGTCGCGAATGTCCAGGTCGATGCTTTTGAGCGCCACCGGGCCAGTCTTTGGATCACCGTAGACTTTGCGCACTGAGCGGATGGACACCGCCAGCGTTTGCAGCGAATGCAGGGCATTCATGCGTTACCTCCGATTCCCCCATCGCCTGCGCACGTGCTGAAAACAGCTGTGTCGTCGGGCCATGGATATTATTTTTCTGGGCAGGATCGAGATTGCGTTCGGGTGTTGTAACCAGCTGTTTTGTTGTTCTGCTGTGGATCGATTATCAGCGAGGGGTTGCGGGGGCGAAACTTCAATTTTAACATAGGGGCTGTTAAAAAATTTAACAGCAGAAGGCGCCCGGAAACCATGCCTGACCACCGTTTGCCGCCGCTCAACGCGGTGCGTGCCTTTGATGCCGCGGCCCGGTTGGGCAGCTATGTCGAAGCCTCCAAGGCCCTGCACGTGACCCAGCCGGCCATCGGCCGCCATGTGAAGTTGCTGGAAGACTGGCTGGGCATCCAACTGTTCGAGCGCACCTCACGCGGGGTCAACCTGACGACGGCGGGGGAGAAGTACCACCGCAAGATCACCGCCGCCTTGCAGCTGATCATCGAAGCGGGAAAAGAGGCGCAGCCAAAACACGCCGAACGCTGGCTGCGCATCATGGTGGTGCCGGGGTTTGCCAAGCGCTGGCTGATGCCGCGCATCGAGGCCATGCGTCATCTGCGTCCGGGCTTGAAGTTCGCCATCGAACCCAACTCCACCTTCACCGAAGTGGATGGCAAAAGCGCTGACCTGGGCATTGTCTACGGGTTGGACGGCCAATATGCGCACTCGCGCACCAGCCTGATTTGTCCTCGGGTGTTTCCGATCTGTTCCCCCGACTATCTGGCCAGCGTCGAGCCCATCGACAGCCCCGCGGACCTGGTGAAACACAACCTGATCCATGTGGATGACGGCGAGTGGTGGAACCTGTGGTTCGCCGCCAACGACCTCGACATGCACCTCAATTCGGACATGCTCTACGTCAACAATGACCACGCATTGTCGGTGGCCGAGAGCGGGCAGGGTATTGCGCTGGCCAACGAAGTGCTGGTGCGCGACGAACTCCATAGCGGCAAGCTGGTGCGGGTGGTGGATGCGCAAGTGAAGCTGGAAAGCTATCGGGTGCTGACGCCGTCCGCCGAGCTCTCGGCGGACGCGGCGTGGTTTATCGACTGGCTCAAGAGCGAACTGGAGCAGGACTTCCCGGAGGCGGTGATCCGCGCCTGAGAAGTCCTGGCCGATTCAACTCAAGCGGAAGCGCCCAGTGTTGTCGCTTAAGGCTTTGCTGCCGTGGCTCAGGGTGTCCGCGGCCTGGTTCACCGCGCGGGCCCCTTCGAGCAAGCGCACCGCCGCTTGATCGACCTGCTGGATATTGCCGCTGACCTCGTCGGCGGTACTGGCCTGTTCCTCCACCGCCGTGGCGATTTGCGCCAGGGTATCGGTGACGCTCTGCACCGCACTGGCGATTTCCCCGAGCCGTTCACCGAGGCCGGTGACCGCTTGCGCATCGCTCTCTGCCTGACTGCACGCGGCTTGCATCAGGCTGACGGCCTCATTCACGGTGTTGCGCAGGCTGTCGACCGTACCGGCGATCTGTGCGGTCGACGACTGGGTGCGTTGCGACAGGCTGCGCACTTCATCGGCCACCACCGCGAAGCCACGCCCTTGCTCGCCCGCCCGAGCCGCCTCGATGGCGGCGTTGAGTGCCAGCAGGTTGGTCTGCTCGGCGACGCCGCGAATAGTGTCGACCACCAGTTGAATCTGCTGTCCTTGTTCACTGACCCGGCCCAGCGCCGCAGCGGTCTCGTTCAGACGTTGATTGAGCTGCTGGATACTCGCGGTGGTGCGCTGGCTGTCACGGCTGCTGTCGGCGGCGATGCGCCGGGTGTGCTGGGCGCTGCCGGACGCCTGTTCGCAACTGTGGGCCACCCCTTGTGAGGTGGCGGCCAGTTGCGTCGCCGCAGCGGCAATCTGGCTGATCTGCAACTGCTGGGCTTCGACTTCGCCCAGGGCGTCGCTGGAATGATGGTTTAGGGTTTGCACCGCGTTGCTCAGTTGCAGGGTTTCGTGATCCACCCCTTGCAGGCTGGTGCGCAGTTGCACCACGGCGACGTTCAGCGCGGTGCTGATGACCGCCAGTTCGTCCCGACCTTGAACCGGCACTTGCAGGCTCAGATTGCCATCGCGCAGGGCCTCGGCCAGTACCGTGATGCCGCTGGCGCTGCGGCGGATCGAGGCCTGCAAACAGATGAACAGATACAGCGCGGCCAACAGCAGGCAGCCCAACACGGCGGCCACAACAACGAACTGGCGGATCGCCGAGTCGTGGTAGTAATCCAGTCGTTGATCCAGCGACACCAGCGACTGCTGACGCAACGAGGCGAGGTCGGCGAGCAGGGCGTCGAGACTGCGTTCGAAGTCCTCCGGCTTGAGGTTGATGCTGCCGCCGAACACGCCGTCATCCAGCACCTTCAGGCCCGCATCCAGGCGCTTGAGGCTGTCGTGGTATTGCCCGGCCCAGGTTTGCAGGGCGTTGGGCAAGCGTGCTTCGAGCAGGCCTGCGGTTTTCACCAGCTGCTCTCGCGCATCGCCGATGCGGCTGCGCAGGTCGCGCAGTTGCAGGCGGCTTTGCAGGGTGAACTGTCCGGACACCACCGAGGCCTGGCCCACAGCAGCCAGACGACCGACCCGTTCGATCAGGTCCGGCGCATGCTGGGTGGAGATCTGCGTCAGCAAATAAGTCTCCAGCCACGGTGCCAGCGTCAGGCGATTGTCCATGGCGATCTGCTCGCGCAAGGCTTGCAGGGCGCTCAAGGCGTTGGTAAAGCGATCGTAGCCATCGGGCCACCAGCCGACATTGCTCAGGCTTTTTGAGTCGAGGCCATCGAGGGCGGTTTGCAGGGCCTGATAACGCGACAGGGTTTCGCCCTCGGCGCTTTCTTTTTGCAGGGCATTGCCCAATTCGGTAGTGGCCTGGCTGACGGCGGGCTGAACCCCATCGAAGGCGGCCATCGCGGCGAGGGTGGCCGGCGTTGGCTGGCGATTGGTTTCCGTGGCGCGCCACCTGGCGGCGCGATCACGCTGGGCGGCGAGCAGGTCATCCAGCGCATCGAGGGCAAGCAGTTGCCGCACCCCGGCGCGTTCGCCGGAGATCAGGCTGAGTTTGTCGCGATAGTCCTGGCCGATCATCCACAGGCTGCCGGCCAGCGGCAGGATAAACAGCAGAAACAACAGCTGGAATTTACGTGCGAAGCCAAAACGCCCCAGCAGCCCGATCCCCGGTGATAAAAAAGCCTGCATGCCCCATGACTCCTCTGGACACCACGCACTATTGGCGTGCGACGGAGGTTGTCGCGCCCCCGACTCGTGCCCTCTAAAAAGGCCTCGAAAGTTCACCCTTGTCCGCTCTGTAGGCCGACTCTGTAGCGAAACTTCCCATTGTCGGTCTCCTTTGTAAGGAGGCCGCGTTCAAGCAGACAAGGAAGGCAAGATTCAGACCATGGCTTTGCGCCATCAAGGATGTGGTGATGAAAAACGAGGTCGTTAGCAGGCTAAGGGGATGGCGTTGCCGCACCGAAAAATGGCACATTGGCGCACCTGCACGTATGTACCTCCTGTTGTCTGGAAATTCCCATGGCTATCAGCAACGCCCAGACCGGCTCAGTGCCGGCGTCCGCTACGCCCCAAAGCAGTCCCCTGGTGATGCGCATCATTGGCGCGGTAGCGCTGGCGCATTTGATCAACGACCTGATCCAGTCGGTGCTGCCGTCGATCTATCCGATGCTCAAGGCCAACTATGGGCTGACCTTCACCCAGGTCGGCCTGATCACCCTGACGTTTCAGCTGACGGCCTCGTTGCTGCAGCCGTGGGTCGGCTACTACACCGATCGCCATCCCAAACCGTGGTTGTTGCCGGCGGGTACGGTCTGCACCTTGATCGGGATTCTGATGATGTCGGTTGTCGGCAGCTTCCCGCTAATCCTGTTGGCGGCGGGGCTGATCGGCATCGGTTCATCGACCTTCCACCCGGAAGCGTCCCGCGTGGCGCGCCTGGCTTCGGGCGGACGCTTCGGGCTGGCGCAATCGACCTTCCAGGTCGGCGGTAACGCAGGCTCGGCGTTCGGCCCGTTGCTGGCGGCGGCGATCATCATTCCCTACGGTCAAGGGCAGGTGGCCTGGTTCGGCCTGTTCGCGGTGTTTGCGCTGTTCGTGCTTTACCGGATCAGCCGCTGGTACGCCAACCATTTGAACCTGTTCAAGCTCAAGCAGGGCCAGGCGGCGACTCACGGCTTGTCCAAGGGCCGAGTGACCAGTGCGCTGGTGGTGCTCGGGTTGCTGGTGTTCTCCAAGTATTTCTACATGTCGAGCCTCACCAGCTACTTCACCTTTTATCTGATCGAGAAGTTCGACCTGTCGGTGGCCAGCTCGCAGCTGCATCTGTTCCTGTTTCTCGGCGCGGTCGCGGCGGGAACGTTCTTTGGCGGGCCGATCGGTGACAGGATCGGGCGCAAGGCGGTGATCTGGTTCTCGATCCTCGGCGTTGCACCCTTCACATTGTTGCTGCCCCATGTCGACCTGTTCTGGACCAGCATCCTCAGCGTGGTCATCGGCTTCATCCTCGCCTCGGCGTTCTCGGCCATCGTGGTGTACGCCCAGGAACTGGTGCCGGGCAATGTCGGGATGATCGCCGGGATATTCTTCGGCCTGATGTTCGGCTTCGGCGGGATTGGCGCGGCGTTGCTGGGCCATCTGGCGGATATTCACGGCATCGAATACGTGTACTACCTGTGTTCGTTCCTGCCGCTGTTCGGGGTGTTGGCAATCTTCCTGCCGCGAACCAAAAAGGCCTGATCCAACACAAATCCCCCCTGTGGGAGCGGGCTTGCTCGCGAAGAGGGAGTGTCAGTCGGTATAACTCTAACTGACACACCGCCTTCGCGAGCAAGCCCGCTCCCACAATGGTTCGGTGGTGTTGTCGGCAATATTCCAGGCACAAAAAAGCCGCGTATCAAACGCGGCTTTTTCTTGGGCGTATGGCTTAGACGTTGAAACGGAAGTGCATCACGTCGCCGTCTTTGACGATGTAATCCTTGCCTTCCAGACGCCATTTACCGGCTTCCTTGGTACCGGCTTCGCCCTTGTACTGGATGAAGTCGTTGTAGGCGATCACTTCGGCGCGGATGAAGCCTTTTTCGAAGTCGGTGTGGATCACGCCAGCGGCTTGTGGTGCGGTGGCACCGACGCGGACGGTCCAGGCGCGGACTTCTTCGACACCGGCGGTGAAGTAGGTCTGCAGGTGCAGCATTTCGTAGCCGGCGCGGATCACGCGGTTCAGACCAGGCTCTTCGAGGCCCAGGGCTTCGAGGAACATGTCTTTTTCTTCGCCGTCATCGAGCTCGGCGATTTCCGCTTCGATCTTGTTGCACACCGGAACAACCACGGCGCCTTCTTCTTCGGCGATGGCGCGTACAACGTCCAGGTGCGGGTTGTTCTCGAAACCGTCTTCAGCGACGTTGGCGATGTACATGACCGGCTTGGTGGTCAGCAGGTGGAAGCCCTTGATCACCGCTTTCTCGTCGGTGCCCATGTTCTTCATCAGGCTGCGCGCCGGCTTGCCTTCGGTGAAGTGAGCGATCAGTTGCTCCAGCAGGCCTTTCTGGACCACTGCGTCCTTGTCACCGCCCTTGGCGTTGCGCGCGACTTTCTGCAGTTGCTTCTCGCAGCTGTCGAGGTCGGCGAAGATCAGTTCCAGGTCGATGATTTCGATGTCGCGTTTCGGGTCGACGCTGTTGGAGACGTGAATCACGTTCTCGTCTTCGAAGCAGCGGACCACGTGGGCGATGGCATCGGTTTCACGGATGTTGGCCAGGAACTTGTTGCCCAGGCCTTCACCTTTCGACGCGCCGGCAACCAGGCCCGCGATGTCGACGAATTCCATAGTGGTCGGCAGGATGCGCTTTGGATTGACGATGGCAGCCAGGGCTTCCAGGCGCGGATCCGGCATCGGCACGATACCGCTGTTAGGCTCGATGGTGCAGAAGGGGAAGTTCTCGGCCGCGATCCCGGATTTGGTCAGGGCGTTGAACAGGGTGGACTTGCCGACGTTAGGCAGGCCGACGATGCCGCAATTGAATCCCATGGTGTTTCCCCTCGGATAAGAGTCAGGCCTTCTGGCTGTGCAGGTTTTTCATCGCGCGGTTCCATTCCCCGGCGAGGATATCCGGCAGCACGCCGAGGGCAAAGTCGATGCTGGCATCGAGTTTTTCCTGTTCGGCGCGTGGCGCACGACCCAGGACGAAATTTGAAACCATACTGGCGACGCCCGGATGACCGATGCCAAGCCGCAGGCGGTGGAAAGTGTTCTGATTGCCCAGTTGCGCAATGATGTCGCGCAGCCCGTTGTGACCGCCATGGCCGCCGCCCACTTTGAGTTTGGCGACGCCTGGAGGCAGGTCGAGTTCGTCGTGTGCCACGAGGATTTCTTCAGGCTTGATGCGGAAGAAACCTGCAAGGGCCGCCACGGCCTGGCCGCTGCGGTTCATGTACGTGGTGGGAATCAGCAGACGAACATCCTGACCCTGATGCGTATAGCGCCCGGTCAGGCCGAAATACTTGCGGTCCGCCACAAGGTTTACGCCTTGTGCGTTCGCGATGCGCTCAACAAAAAGGGCCCCTGCGTTATGCCGGGTCTGTTCGTATTCAGCGCCTGGATTTCCCAGGCCAACGATCAGTTTGATGGCAGTCACGATAGGGGCCCTTCCTTGGAGTGGTGGATAACATCGCCGCAATCAGGGATAGCGGCGAAAGTGGACGAAAATTGCTCATTTACCATGATGTAAACTCCGCGTTCTCGCCCGCTTTCTCGCTATGCTCTAGTCCGCGATGTTTCCGGTCACTCCGGCGTACAGAGTAAAATTACTCTGCAGCGCCTTCTGCAGCTTCTGGAGCAACACGTGGAGCGTGGACGTTGGCAACAGCCTTGTCATCACCGTGTGCCAGGGCCACGAACTCAACGCCTTTAGGAGCCTTGAGGTCCGACAGGTGAATGATCGAACCGATTTCAGCGTTAGCCAGGTCGACTTCGATGAACTCAGGCAGATCTTTCGGCAGGCAGGAAACTTCGATCTCGGCAACAACGTGCGAGATTTCGCCGCCTTTCTTGGTCGGTGCTTCTTCGTTGATGAAGTGCACTGGAACGATAGCGGTCAGTTTCTGGCCGGCTACTACGCGTACGAAGTCAGCGTGCATCACGTGGCCTTTGGCCGGGTGACGCTGCAGGGCTTTGATCACGACGTTCTGCTTGGTGCCACCAACGTTCAGCTCGATGATGTGGCTGTAAGCCGCTTCGTTTTCGAGCAGTTTGGCAACTTCTTTGGCCAGCATGCTGATGGATTCAGGGGCTTTGTCGCCACCGTAAACTACAGCTGGAACCAGGCTTGCGAGACGACGCAGGCGGCGGCTCGCACCTTTCCCCAGGTCGGAACGCACTTCAGCATTCAGAGTAAAATCGTTCATGTTGTATCTCCAAAATAACCACACTCGCCCCAGCGTTTGCGACCAGCGCTAAAGGCGATATGGGCAAAAAAGCCCCGCCCCGACAGGAATGCCGGGGCGGGGCGCTTTTCGTCAACGAGACATTTCGAGAAGGGCAGGGCCCTTAGCGGAACATCGCGCTGATCGATTCTTCATTGCTGATGCGGCGGACCGCCTCGGCAACTACCGGTGCGATATCCAGTTGGCGGATACGCGCACAGGCTTGTGCTGCAGCGGACAGAGGAATGGTGTTAGTCACCACCAACTCGTCCAGCACGGAATTTTCGATGTTTTCGATCGCCCGACCCGACAGCACAGGGTGCGTGCAGTAGGCGAAAACCTTGGCAGCGCCATGCTCTTTCAAGGCCTTGGCCGCGTGGCACAGGGTGCCGGCGGTATCGACCATGTCATCGACCAGAATACAGGTACGCCCTTCGACATCACCGATGATATGCATCACTTCAGAGTGATTGGCTTTCTCACGGCGTTTGTCGATGATCCCGAGATCCACGCCCAGGGATTTGGCAACGGCACGTGCACGCACGACGCCGCCAATGTCCGGGGACACGATCATCAGGTTTTCGAAGCGCTGATCTTCGATGTCATCCACCAGAACCGGGGAGCCGTAGATGTTATCTACCGGAATATCGAAGAAACCCTGGATTTGGTCAGCATGCAGATCAACCGTGAGAACACGGTCGATGCCGACTACGGTAAGCATGTCAGCCACGACTTTCGCGCTGATAGCCACACGTGCGGAACGCGGACGGCGATCCTGACGGGCATAACCAAAGTAAGGAATAACAGCAGTGATACGAGTAGCCGAGGAGCGGCGGAAGGCATCAGCCATCACTACCAGTTCCATCAGGTTATCGTTGGTCGGAGCGCAAGTCGGCTGAATAATGAAGACGTCTTTACCGCGAACGTTTTCATTGATCTCGGCTGTAATTTCGCCGTCGGAGAATTTACCGACAGAGATGTCACCGAGAGGGATATGCAGCTGACGTACGACACGCCGAGCCAGATCGGGGTTAGCGTTCCCCGTAAAGACCATCATCTTGGACACGCGCAGTACCTGAAGGCTGAGGGTAACCTGGATGAGTATAGGAAAATGGCAGGGGCGGCTGGATTCGAACCAACGCATGGCAGGATCAAAACCTGCTGCCTTACCGCTTGGCGACGCCCCTGTATCTGTTGCAACGATTACCCAGTAATCGGTTCCTTTAGAGCAGACTTTGCAGCTTGCGATGCAACATCGAAACGTTGCTTCCTTTTGCTACAAAACCTGTAAGGGTCTCTGTCAGAAGGGCCGAGACTTTATCAGCTTCAGCTTTGCTTGGGAAGCCCCCAAACACACAACTTCCAGTTCCGGTGAGTTTTGCTTCGGTAAATTTACCTAACAAATTCAAAGCGTTACGTACCTCTGGATAACGCCTTGTTACCACCGGCAAGCAGTCATTTCGACTGTTTCCCTTGGGAACGGGGCGCACTTTAATGGGAGGAGTGTTACGTGTCAACAACGGATCTGAAAAAATTTCTGCCGTACTAACAGAGACTTGCGGCACCAGCACCAGATACCACGGTTCTTCCGGGTCCACAGGGGTCAGTTTCTCCCCCACGCCCTCGGCGAAAGCCGCGTGGCCACGTACGAAAACCGGGACGTCGGCGCCCAGCGTCAACCCCAGCCCGGCCAGGCGATCTTCATCCCAGCCCAATTGCCACAGATGATTCAAGCCCAGCAATGTTGTTGCGGCATTCGAGCTGCCGCCACCGATGCCGCCGCCCATGGGCAGGATCTTGTCGATCCAGATATCGACGCCCAGCGAGCAAGCGGATTGCTCCTGCAGTTTTCTGGCGGCCTTGACGATCAGGTTGCTGTCGTGGGGAACACCTTCGAACTCAGTGTGCAGATGAATGACACCGTCATCGCGCAGGGCGTAGGTGATTTCGTCGCCGTAATCGAGAAACTGAAACATCGTCTGCAGTTCGTGGTAGCCGTCTTCGCGGCGACCCAGGATGTGCAGCATCAAATTGAGTTTGGCTGGCGAGGGCAGCGTCAGGCGATTGGCCGGCATGTCACGACCCCAGTTTGCGCGGTTGCCAGATCTTGATCACCAGCGTGACATCAAGGTCGGTGCCGCTGAGCTTGATGCGCTCGGGTAGCCAGAAACCGTTTTGCTGGGTGTAGGCGGTGTAGTCGACCTTCCAGCCATCCTGTTCAAGGCTCGCCAGGCGGCTGTCGCCGTCCAGGGTCAGGCGACTTTTGCTGTCGGGAGCCGGGAGCCCGCGCACCCACCAGGCCAGGTTGGACACCGGCAGCTTCCAGCCAAGCTGTTCTTCGAGCAGCACTTCCGGATTCGGCGCGTCGTAACGTCCCTGGTTGGCGACTTCCAGCGACACCTTGCCCGGGCGTCCGGTCAGGCGAGCCGCCCCGCGGCCCAGTGGTCCCGACAGGCGAATGTCGTAGTAATCCTGGCGCTGCAACCAGAACAGCGTGCCGCTGCCCGAGTCTTTCGGGGCACGGATGCCGATCTTGCCGTCGATCTGCCAGCCATCGAGGCCGGTCAGTTGCTGTTTATGCTCGCGCCATTGGGCGGCGTTGCCATGGCCCTCGACCGACTCACGGGGACCCAGGCCGGCACAACCGGCGAGCAGGGCGATAAAGCTGAAAACGATGAAATGGCGCAAAAACATAATTTTAAAGAGTCTCTGATCCGGTCAGGCGTTTGATGGTGCCGCGCAGGGTCGGGCTGTCAGGCTGTTCCTTGAGGAACTTGCCCCAGACTTGTTTCGCTTCACGCTGTTTGCCGTTGGCCCACAGGACTTCACCCAGGTGAGCGGCGACTTCCTGATCGGGGAAGCGATCCAGGGCCTGGCGCAGCAGGCGCTCGGCTTCGTCGAGATTGCCCAAGCGGTAATTCACCCAGCCAAGGCTGTCGAGTACCGCCGGGTCTTCCGGACTGATCTGGTGTGCCTGTTCGATCAGGGCCTTGGCTTCAGCGTAGCGCGTGGTGCGGTCGGACAGGGTGTAGCCCAGGGCATTCAACGCCATGGCATTGTCCGGGTCGCGCTTGATGATCGTACGCAGGTCTTTTTCCATCTGCGCCAGGTCATTGCGTTTTTCCGCCTGCATGGCGCGGGTGTAGAGCAGGTTCAGGTCGTCCGGGTATTTCTGCAAGGCCTGTTGCAGAGCATTCCAGGCCTTGTCGCCCTGATTGTTGGCGGACAGGGTTTCGACTTCGATCAGGTACAACTGGATAGCGTAATCCGGCTGCTCATCGCGCTCTGCCGCCAGCTTGCGTTGCGCTTCGGCGGTCTTGCCGTTGTTGATCAGGATGTCGGCCTGACGCAATTGCGCCGGCAGGAAGTCGTTGCCCGGGCCAACCTTGGCGTATTCGATCAGTGCGCCTTGCGGGTCGTTTTGTTCTTCAGCGATGCGGCCGAGGTTCAGGTGCGCCGAGTCGACGTGGCTTTCCCGGGCGATCAGGTCTTCAAGATGACCCTTGGCCTCGTTCCAGTCCTTGGCTTCCAGGCACACCAGCGCCAGGGAGTAACGCAGTTCGTCGTCATCCGGGTATTGCTGGACCAGGCTCGAGAACTCGGCCTTGGCGTCGTCCATGCGGTCCTGTTCAACCAGCATCCGCGCGTAAGTCAGGCGCAGGCGCTTGTCGTCCGGGTATTTCTTGATGCTTTTCTGCAGCAGCGGCAGGGCTTCGTCACCGCGATTCAAGGTTTGCAGCAGGCGTGCGCGCAGCAGGATCGGCGCAATTTCGCCGTCCTCCGGCGGATTGTCTTCCAGCAGCTTCAACGCGCCCTTGGCGTCGCCATCCTGTTGCATCAGCAAGGCCTTGCCGAAAATCAGCTGGCCGTTGTCCGGATGACGCTGCAACAAACGATCGAAGCTTTTCATCAAGCCGTTGCGGGTGTCCTGGTCGGTGTCGGCCGCGGACAGCGCAAGGAAGTCGAAATGGGTGTCGCCTTTGCCTTGCAGGACTTTCTCCATATAGACCATGGAGTCGTCATAACGCCCGGCGCGTGCCAGTTGCACGGCGGCGGCGCGTTGCGCTTCGAGGTCGTCGGGGGCGTTCCTGGCCCAGATCAGCGCAGTATCCAGGGCTGCCTGGTCGGCGCCCAGATATTCGGCGATACGAAATGCCCGCTCGGAGATTCCCGGATCCTGGGTGTTGATGGCCTGGGTCACATAGTTGTCCAAGGCAATGTCAAAACGATTGCGCTGGCCGGCCAGTTCGGCGCTCAACAGGCTGAAGATGGTTTCCTCGCTGAATGGGCTGTAGACCTTGGGCTTTTCAGGGGCCGGGGTGCTGTCTTCAACCGGCGGCGCACCGTCCGACGAAACGGGTGCCAAGGCCTGGCAGCCGCTGAGGAAGACAAGAGCGAGGAGCAACGCGGAGGATCTATTCATATAGGAAGAGGACGACTAACCTGCGGTCGGATCATCATGACACAAGCTTTCGAGCAAACATAACCGGCCCGGCAATTTACCTGCCAGCCCGATCCGCATCGCCCTGATGCTTGTGTAAACGAGAACTGCTCGCAACCCGCGGCGGCGCCTGATGGGGCGATAGATATCGAGTAGTTGTTCTGATTCCGTCGAAGTAGGACAATTGTCGGCTTCACGTCACAATCAGCGACTTTGAATGGCCTTCCTTGCACTCGGTATTAACCACAAGACTGCTTCAGTAGACGTCCGCGAGCGCGTGGCTTTTACCCCTGAGCAGCTGGTTGAGGCCTTGCAGCAGCTCTGCCGACTCACCGACAGCCGCGAAGCTGCGATCCTCTCCACCTGCAATCGCAGTGAACTCTATATAGAACAGGATCACCTGTCGGCAGACGTCGTGCTGCGCTGGCTGGCCGAATATCATCATTTGAGCTACGACGAGCTGCGCGAAAGCGCCTATGTGCATGAAGATGATGCGGCAGTTCGTCACATGATGCGGGTCGCTTCCGGGCTCGACTCGCTGGTGTTGGGCGAACCGCAGATTCTCGGCCAGATGAAGTCGGCCTATGCCGTGGCCCGCGAAGCCGGGACCATCGGGCCGTTGCTCGGGAGGTTGTTCCAGGCCACGTTCAATGCGGCCAAGCAGGTGCGCACCGACACGGCCATCGGCGAGAACCCGGTGTCGGTGGCGTTTGCCGCGGTGAGCCTGGCCAAGCAGATTTTCAGCGACCTGCAACGCAGCCAGGCCTTGTTGATCGGCGCCGGCGAGACCATCACCCTGGTCGCCCGCCATCTGCATGACCTGGGTGTAAAGCGCATCGTGGTCGCCAACCGCACCCTGGAGCGCGCGAGCATCCTGGCCGAACAGTTCGGTGCCCATGCGGTGCTGCTGTCGGATATTCCGGCAGAGCTGGTGCGCAGCGATATCGTCATCAGTTCCACCGCCAGTCAGTTGCCGATTCTGGGCAAGGGTGCGGTGGAAAGCGCCTTGAAACTGCGCAAGCACAAACCGATCTTCATGGTGGATATCGCTGTTCCTCGCGACATCGAGCCAGAAGTCGGCGAACTGGACGACGTTTACCTCTATAGCGTCGACGACCTCCACGAAGTGGTTGCAGAGAACCTCAAGAGCCGCCAGGGCGCAGCCCAGGCCGCCGAAGAGATGGTCTCGATCGGTGCCGAAGATTTCATGATCCGCCTGCGCGAGTTGGCGGCGGTGGACGTGCTCAAGGCCTATCGTCAACAGAGCGAACGCCTGCGCGACGAAGAATTGCAAAAGGCCCAGCGCATGCTGGCCAACGGTAGCAGTGCCGAAGAGGTGCTGGTGCAACTGGCCCGCGGGCTGACCAACAAACTGTTGCACGCACCGAGCGTGCAGTTGAAAAAGCTCTCTGCCGAAGGTCGCCTGGATGCGCTGGCGATGGCCCAGGAACTCTTTGCCCTCGGTGAGGGCTCATCGGATAGCTTTTCGGATAAAAAACCGCAATGAAAGCGTCACTGCTCAATAAGCTGGATATCCTCCAGGACCGTTTCGAGGAATTGACCGCCCTGTTGGGCGATGGCGAGGTTATTTCCGATCAGAACAAGTTCCGCACCTATTCCAAGGAGTACGCGGAAGTTGAACCGATCGTGGGCGCCTATAAAGAACTGCTGAAAGTGCAGGACGACCTCGAAGGCGCCCAGGCACTGCTCAAGGACAGCGACCCGGACATGCGGGAAATGGCCGTGGAAGAAGTCCGCGAGGCCAAGGAACGCCTGGTCACGCTCGAAGCCGACCTGCAGCGCATGCTGCTGCCCAAGGACCCGAACGACGGCCGCAACGTGTTCCTCGAGATCCGTGCCGGTACCGGTGGTGACGAAGCGGCGATTTTCTCCGGCGACCTGTTCCGCATGTATTCGCGTTACGCCGAGCGTCGTGGCTGGCGGGTGGAGATCCTTTCGGAGAACGAGGGTGAACACGGCGGCTATAAAGAGGTGATTGCCCGGGTCGAGGGCGACAACGTCTACGGCAAGCTGAAGTTCGAATCCGGCGCGCACCGCGTGCAGCGGGTTCCGGCGACCGAATCCCAAGGCCGCATTCACACGTCGGCCTGCACCGTGGCGGTATTGCCCGAGCCGGACGAACAGGAAGCCATCGAGATCAACCCGGCCGATCTGCGCATCGATACCTATCGCTCCTCCGGCGCCGGTGGCCAGCACGTCAACAAGACCGACTCGGCGATCCGTATCACGCACTTGCCATCCGGTATTGTGGTCGAGTGCCAGGAAGAACGTTCACAGCACAAGAACCGCGCCCGGGCGATGTCCTGGTTGTCGGCCAAGCTGAACGATCAGCAGACCTCCGCCGCGGCCAACGCCATCGCCAGCGAGCGCAAGTTGCTGGTCGGTTCCGGCGACCGCTCAGAGCGTATCCGCACCTATAATTTTGCCCAGGGCCGAGTCACCGATCATCGGGTCAACCTGACCTTGTATTCCCTCGACGAGATCCTCGCCGGCGGCGTCGAGGCGGTGATCGAGCCGTTGCTGGCCGAGTACCAGGCCGATCAACTGGCAGCGATAGGTGAGTAAATGACGATCATTGCCAGTTTGTTGCGCGCCGCCGATTTACCCGACTCGCCGACGGCGCGTCTGGATGCCGAACTGCTGCTGGCGGCGGCCTTGGGCAAGTCCCGCAGTTTCCTGCATACCTGGCCGGAGCGCATCGTGCCGAGCGAAGCGGCGCTGACGTTCGCCGAGTATTTGCAGCGCCGCCGCAGCGGTGAGCCGGTGGCCTATATCCTCGGCCAGCAGGGTTTCTGGAAGCTGGACCTGGAAGTGGCACCGCACACGCTGATCCCGCGCCCCGACACCGAACTGCTGGTGGAAGCCGCGCTGGAACTGTTGCCGGCCACACCGGCCAAGGTACTCGACCTTGGCACGGGCAGCGGCGCGATTGCCCTGGCCCTGGCCAGCGAGCGTCCGGCCTGGAGCGTCACTGCCGTGGATCGTGTTCTGGAAGCCGTGGCCCTGGCCGAACGCAATCGCCAGCGCCTGCACCTGGACAACGCCACCGTGCTGAGCAGCCATTGGTTCAGTGCCCTGGAAGGTCAGCGTTTTCAACTGATCATCAGCAATCCGCCCTACATCGCAGCGGCCGATCCGCATCTGGTCGAGGGCGACGTGCGCTTTGAACCGGCCAGCGCCCTGGTGGCGGGTGTCGACGGGCTCGACGATCTGCGCTTGATCGTTGCCCAGGCACCGGACCATCTGGACGCCGGCGGTTGGCTGATGCTCGAACACGGCTATGATCAGGCCGAGGCGGTTCGCGATTTGCTGCTGACCCGGGGTTTCGAAGAAGTCCACAGCCGCACCGATCTGGGCGGTCATCAACGCATCAGTCTGGGGCGCCTGCCGTGCTGAATGATCAGGAATTGCTGCGCTACAGCCGGCAGATTCTGCTGCAACACATCGATATCGACGGCCAGTTGCGGCTCAAGGAAAGCCGCGTATTGATCGTCGGTCTTGGCGGCCTTGGCGCGCCAGTGGCGCTGTATCTGGCGGCTGCCGGCGTTGGTGAGTTGCACCTGGCGGACTTCGATACGGTCGACCTGACCAACCTGCAACGCCAGATAATTCACGACACCGACAGCGTCGGCATGACCAAGGTCGATTCGGCAATCAAGCGCCTGACGGCGATCAACCCCGAGATTCAACTGATCGCCCATCGTGCGGCGCTGGACGAAGACTCCCTGGCCGCCGCAGTGGCCAGAGTGGATCTGGTCCTTGATTGTTCTGACAATTTTTCCACCCGTGAAGCGGTCAACGCCGCTTGCGTGACGGCCGGCAAACCGCTGGTCAGCGGCGCGGCGATTCGCCTCGAAGGGCAGCTGTCCGTGTTCGATCCGCGTCGACCGGAGAGTCCGTGCTACCACTGCTTATACGGGCACGGCAGCGAAGCCGAATTGACCTGTAGCGAGGCCGGCGTGGTCGGTCCGCTGGTGGGGCTGGTCGGCAGTCTGCAAGCGCTTGAAGCGTTGAAGTTGCTGGCCGGATTCGGCGAGCCGCTGGTGGGGCGCCTGTTGTTGATCGATGCCTTGGGCACGCGCTTCCGTGAACTGCGGGTCAAGCGCGATCCGGGCTGCAGCGTCTGTGGGCCGAAACATGCGTGAAGCGCCGATCGGCGTGTTCGACTCCGGTGTCGGTGGGCTCTCGGTACTGGCCGAGATCCAGCGTTTGCTGCCCAATGAGTCTCTGTTGTACGTCGCCGACTGCGGAAATGTTCCCTACGGCGAAAAATCCCCGGCATTTATCCAGCAACGTTGCAGCGTGATGGCCGACTTCTTTCGGCAGCAGGGCGCCAAGGCTTTGGTGCTGGCGTGCAACACGGCGACGGTTGCCGGGGTCGCCGACCTGCGTCGCGACTATCCGGAATGGCCCATCGTTGGCATGGAGCCGGCAGTCAAGCCGGCCGCCGCCGCAACCCGTTCCGGCGTGGTGGGGGTGCTGGCCACCACAGGCACTTTGCAGAGCGCCAAGTTCGCCGCGTTGCTCGACCGCTTCGCCACGGATGTGAAAGTGATCACCCAGCCCTGTCCAGGGCTTGTGGAGCTGATTGAAAACGGCGACCTGCGCAGCCCCGAGTTGCGCCAGCTGTTGGCCGGGTATGTCGAGCCACTGCTGGCTGCCGGCGCGGACACTCTGATTCTCGGCTGCACCCATTACCCCTTTCTCAAGCCGATGCTGCGGCAGATGATCCCCGAGGACATCAGCCTGATCGACACCGGCGCCGCCGTCGCGCGACAACTTCAGCGTCTGCTGGCCGAAGGCGAGCTGCTCGCCCAGGGACCTTCCCGTGAGGCACAGTTCTGGACCAGCGCCGATCCGCTTCATTTCAGAAATATCTTGCCGATACTGTGGAATACCTCTGGTGTTGTGCGAAGCTTCAACAGGTAGATGGCTGTCCGGGGGGATACGAAGAGTCGGGGTAAACTTCTGATAAATCGCTGACTTCTATAGTTTTGCAGGGCTTGGTAACAAAAAAACCATACGAAATCGTTCGGAAAAGGAAGTTTCAAGTGAAGCGACTATTCTGCTTGGCCGCGATTGCGACCGCACTTTTGGGGCACACTTTTACCGCGCAGGCGGCAGGTGTGGAATTTGCCGTGGGGCAAACCGGCGAGTCGACCATGACCTATCGATTGGGGGTGCAATTCGATTGGGACCAGAGCTGGTGGCAGAGCGACGTTGGTCGTCTGACCGGTTACTGGGACGGCGCCTATACCTATTGGGAGGGTGACGAGAAATCCAGTAACCACAGCCTGTCGTTCTCACCCGTGCTTGTTTATGAATTTGCCGGCCAGAACGTCAAACCCTACATTGAGTTTGGGATTGGCGTGGCGGCGTTTGCCAGCACCGAAGTCGAAAGCAACGATCTGGGCAGCGCCTTCCAGTTCGAAGACCGCTTTGGTTTCGGTTTGCGCTTTGCCGGCGGACATGAAGTCGGGGTTCGTGCGACGCACTATTCCAACGCCGGGATCACCACTCCGAACGATGGTGTAGAAAGTTACGCATTGCATTACACGATGCCGTTGTAAGACAGCAACGCTGTACTAAATGTGGGAGCGGGCTTGCTCGCGAAAGCAGTGGATCAGTCGACACTGTAATCGACTGACCTGACGCTTTCGCGAGCAAGCCCGCTCCCACATTGGTATTGGGACAACTTCAAACTAGCGATACGCCGTCGAAATCCCCTGGCGTTCTTCGATGCACTCCGGAGCGCCCATCTCGAACTCCCGGCAGATCAGCGGGCGTTTTTCGTAGATCGTGCACATCATCGTGTTGCGATCCAGCGCGGCACACCAACCGTCATCCAGGCGCAACATCACTTCCCCGCCCCAGTCATCGGTATCGATGAACCGTTCAGGCACGCCCGTATCTGTGATCAGCATGACTTCGAGCTGGCAGCAGCAGGCTGCGCAGGTCGAGCAGGTGACCGCGGGTTCCGCGATTTGCGTATGGGGGATGGTTTTCATGGCGCGCAGTGTAAGGCAGTCACCGGGTACTGTGTGAAAGGTCTGACGGACGCTCAAATATCGGAGCGTCCGAGACACCGCCGCCATTGATGACGACTTTCAGGGTTGATCCTTGATCGGCGGCTGGCTGCGCACCATGCGTTTGCCGATCTCCAGTTTTACTTGGTCCGGCCGTTTGGAGAGTGGCCAGAGGGCGGTCATGAACGCTGCGGGGAAAGCGATTTCCAACGGGCGGTCCTTGAGTTTTTCGAAGATGTGCCGCGCGGCTTTCTCCACCGGCCAGCTCAAGGCCATGGGCGAGTCGTTTTTTGCCGTCAGCGGCGCCTCGACAAACCCGGGGCTGATTACCGTGAGTTCTATGCCTTCCGGGGCCAGGTCGATGCGCAGGGATTCGAACAGATAACGTAGCCCGGCCTTCGAAGTGCCGTAGGCTTCTGCCTTGGGCAGCGGCAGGTAGGTCACCGTACTGGCCATGGCCACCATATGCGGTGCGGTGCCGGCACGCAGCAATGGCAGGGCGGCGTCGATGCAATAGCTGCTGGCCAACAGGTTAGTGCGCACCACATGCTCGACAATCGACGCATCGAACTGCTTGGCATCCACGTACTCGCAGGTGCCGGCGTTCAGTATCACGGTGTCCAGCGAGCCCCAGTCCTCGGCAATCTGCTCGCTGATCTCGCGTACGGTCTGGCTGTTGGTCAGGTCTCCGGGGACCACCAGCACTTGCCCCGGATAACGTAGCGACAAGTCATTCAGGGGGGCCACGGTGCGCGAACTGACGGCCAGGTGCGCACCGGTTTTCAGGATTTCTTCGGTCAGGGCGGCACCGATGCCGCTGCTTGCACCGGTCAACCAGTATCGTCGTGCGAGTGTGCGACTCATCCCAATCTCCTTTTCAACCAGGCAATTGCCCGGCTCAATACGGGTAAATGTTCATAAAGCAGAGCCCCGGCATCGAAGTAATCCCGGTGGCGGTAATTCATGACCCAACGGCGGCGTATTGCCGCGAGGGCAGGTTTTTGAATGCCGTCAACGCACGCGTACGGGAAGTACCCAGGTCGACGATCGGGGAGGGGTAATCCACAACACCGAAAAGGCCGCCGAGATTGGCGGGGTTGTGCACGTCTTTTTTATTCAGAGCGGCCAGTTCCGGCAGCCATTGCTTGATGAACACGCCTTCGGGGTCGAATTTTTCCGACTGGCTCAACGGGTTGAAAATCCGGAAATAAGGCGCCGAGTCGGTGCCGGTGGAAGAACTCCACTGCCAGCCACCATTGTTCGCCGCCAGGTCGCCATCGATCAGGTGACGCATGAAAAAGCGTTCGCCTTCGCGCCAGTCGATCAGCAGGTTTTTGGTCAGGAACATCGCCACCACCATGCGCAGGCGGTTGTGCATCCAACCGGTTGCCAGCAGTTGGCGCATGGCGGCGTCGATGATCGGCAAGCCGGTGCGTGCCTGTTGCCAGGCGGCCAGTTCTTCGGGGGCGTTGCGCCAGGCCAGCGCTTCGGTTTCCGGACGAAACGCGCGGTGCCGGGAAACCCGTGGGTAGCCCACCAGGATGTGTTTGTAGAACTCGCGCCACAGCAGTTCGTTGATCCAGGTGACGGCGCCGATCTTGCCGCTTTCGAATTCACCTTGATTGCTGTTCAAGGCCGCGTGCAGGCATTGGCGCGCAGAAATCACCCCGGCGGCGAGATAGGCCGAAAGCTGACTGGTGCCGGGCTTCGCCGGGAAATCCCGTTCGCTTTGATAGTGCTCGATCTGCACATCGCTAAAGCTGTCGAGGCGACGCCGGGCTTCGGCTTCGCCCGCCGGCCACAGGTTGCGCAGGTTATCAGCGGGTGTTGCGAAACCGTCGACACTCAAGGGGATCGCATCGCTGGCAATGTTCAGCGGCGCTTGTTTGTGCGGCGCGCGTACGAGGCTGGGCAGCGAGTGGTGCAGTCGTTCGTAGCAGACTTTGCGGAACTGGCTGAAGACCTGAAAGTAAGTGCCGGTGCGGGTCAGCACGCTCCCGGGCTTGAACAGCAATTGATCGAGGTAGCGGCGAACTTCGATCCCTTCAGCCTGTAGCGTCCGGGCGACCGCTGCATCGCGACGGGACTCGTGGATGCCGTATTCCTCGTTGAGGTGCAACGCATCGACCTGCCACTGTCGGCACAGGTTCAGCAATACGCTGGGTGCGTCATCCCAGCGAGGGGCCTGACGGATCAGCAGGGGGATGTTCAGTTGACCCAGTTCGCGGCTCAACTCGCGCAGGTTACGCAGCCAGAAGTCCACTTTGCAGGGCGCATCGTCGTGTTCCAGCCATTGCTCCGGACTCAGCAGGTACACCGCCACGCACGGGCCGCGAGCCGCGGCGGCCGAGAGGGCGGTGTTGTCATGTAGGCGCAAGTCGCTGCGCAGCCAGATCAATTGCATTTTGGTATCCACGCGATTCATTTAAATCAGCCCGCGCTGAACGAGTGCCTGATGTGCCGACAACGGATCTTCGGCCAGGTACAGATCAGCGATCACGGCAGTACTTGCGGACAACTCGGTGTGGTGGATGCATACCGTTGGTCCAGCAATCATTTTTGGGCAACTGACACCTTTGAAAAGTTTCGGCAGCTGCGCCGGATTCAGGGCTTTGCTTGAGTACAGCAGAACCCCTCGGGGTTGCAGAAGTTCGACCGCCAATGCCAATTCTCCGACAGGCAGCGGCCAGTCGAAGACCTCCACCGGGCAATCAGCGCTGCTGATCAGCCAGGCCGTGAGCCACAGGTGCGGTTCCACGGGCAGGTCCGAGTGGTTGACCAGCAGCAGCGGCGCGGTGCGCAACTGACGATTGTTATGGTAGATGCGCGCACCGAACTTGCTGCGCAGCCAGGCACAAAAAAAGCCCCGCTCCATCTGCGCCCCGAACTGGCCTTGCCAGCGTTGCTCCAGAGCGGCCAGCAAGGGCATCAGCAATTGCTCGCACAGGGTTCGCGGCGGATACAGCGCCATCGCCTGATTGACGCTGTCATCCAGGGCGCGTTCCTGCAATCGACTGACTGCCTGCAGCAACGTTTGCAGCAAGGCGTGCCAATCGTTGTCGACGGACTCGCTGAAGGCTTGCGGCGTGTCGAGCAATGGTTTGACCTGGCTGACGGCAACGCCACGGTTGAGCCAGGTGAGGATGGTCTGGATGCGTTGTACGTGGTCGGCCGAGAACAACCGATGGCCCTTGGGCGTGCGTAGCGGCACGATCAGACCGTAGCGCCGCTCCCAGGCACGCAAGGTCACGGCATTGACCCCGGTTTGCCGCGCCACTTCACGGATCGGCAGCCAGCCTTCGTCCAGCGCCTTTTTAAAGTCATCGCCGAGGTCTTCGCGGGCGCTGGTGTCGAGTGCTTTTTTCATCAAATGGCGTTTCGCAGGCTGAGGTTTTCCGGGTGCGGTTGCAGGTAAACCTGCTGTGCGATGTACGGATCGGGGTGTTGGCGAAAGTGATGCTTGAGCAGTGTCAGCGGCACCACCAGCGGCACGATGCCCAGACGGTACTGGCTGATCACGTGCTGCACTTCCCGCTTGTCTTCGCCGCTGATGGCCTGTTTCAGGTAGCCGCTGAGGTGTTGCAGGACGTTGGTGTGAGTGCGACGTGTGGCGCATTTTTTCAGCGCCGCCATCAGTTCGCTGAAATATCGGGGGCCCAGTTCCTGCGGATCGGTTTTGCCCATGTTGCCCAGCAGGTTGCCCAGGGTTTTGTATTGCACCGGGTTGTGGGCCATCAGCAGGTATTTGTAGCGCGAATGAAAGTCCGTGAGACTGCGCCGGCTCATGCCCTCTTGGCGTAGCTGCTGCCAGGCGTTGTAGGCGAACACCCGGGTGAGGAAGTTTTCCCGCAGCACCGGATCGTTGAGCCGGCCGTCTTCCTCCACCGGCAAGTCCGGGTGCCGCAGGCAGAAAGCCCGGGCGTAGATCCCGCGCCCGCCACTGTCCGCCCGTGCGCCGTTGGCGTGGTAGACCTTGACCCGCTCCAGGCCGCAGGACGGAGAATTTTGCATGAAGATGTAGCCGCAAATTTCCCCCAGCTGCACTGCCATTTCCTGGCCGTAGGTGGCCAGCGGTTGTGTCACGTTAAGGTTGTGATCGAGGGTGCCCAGGGCTTCGGGTTGATCTGCACTGCCCACCAGCCGAATCGGTTGGCGGGGTACGCCCAGGCCGATGGCCACTTCCGGGCATACCGGGATGAAATCGAAGTAGTCAGTGAGGGTGCGGCTGCACAACCGCGATTCCTTGTGTCCGCCGTTGTAGCGTACGTCGAGCCCCATCAGGCAGGCGCTGATGGCGATTTTCGGTTTGGCGGGGGAGTGGAACATCGGAGCACCTCGAATCTAAACCTGTACAAACATTCGGGTCTGTACAAGATAACTTCATCATAGATTCGAAGTTCTACAAGTCAAATTCTTTGTATAGGTTTTTGGCGGGCTGCTGTCAGGGCGACAGCAGCGATTTGCTCGGGTTGATGCTCTTTACTGCAGGTGCTCATGCAAGCGACGGGCGGCCTCCTGACCGCTGAGCCAGGCCCCTTCGACGCGTCCGGACAGGCACCAGTCGCCACAGGCGTACAGCCCCAGGTCGGCATCGGCCAGGGTGCCCCATTCGTGACTGCTGGCGGGGCGGGCGTAGAGCCAGCGGTGGGCGAGGCTGAAGCTCGGCGCGGGCATTGAATCGTGCAGCAGTTCGGCAAATGCGCCGTGCAACTGTTCGATCACCGCTTCCTTGGACAGGTCAATGTGCTGGCGACTCCAGGCGCTGGTGGCATGCAAGACCCAGGTGTCGAGGGTGTTGTCGCGTCCGGGTTTACTGCGGTTTCGGGCCAGCCAGTCGAGGGGGCTGTCCTGTACGAAGCAGCCTTCCATGGGCGTTTCCAGCGGCGTTTCGAAGGCCAGGGCGATGGCCCAGGTCGGGTCCATTTTCACCCCGGCGGCGGCCCCGGCGAGTTTCGGCGCAGATGCCAGCAGAGCCGTGGCCTGTGGGGCCGGCGTGGCGATGACCACATGGCTGAACGGTCCGTGGGTGAAGCCTTCGGCGTCCTGCAGGTGCCAGTGTTCTTCACCGCGATAGACCTCGGTGATCCGGCAGGCGAAATGCACTTCGAGGTCACCGAGCAGGGCGCGGGTGATGGCGCTCATGCGAGGCGTGCCGACCCAGCGGGTCTGCTCGTCCGGCGACAGGTTGAGTTGGCCGCCATGGTAGGTGTACAGCTGCGGCGTCCATTCGGCGACCCAGCCCTTGGCTTGCCAGCGCTGGACTTCGTTGACAAAACGCCGGTCGCGGGCAGTGAAATACTGCGCGCCCATGTCCAGAGCACCCGCATCGCTGCGCTTGCTCGACATGCGCCCGCCGCTGCCGCGACTTTTATCGAACAGTTGGACCACGTGCCCGAGGTCCGTCAGGGCCTGGGCGGCGGAGAGTCCGGCAATGCCGGTGCCGATGATTGCGATAGGTACAGTCATAGGGGCCTCGTTTACCTTTCTGTACAGACTACGCCGGGGTTCAAACCTGTACAATATTGTTTTTTGGTATAACTTTTAGCGTTCTCGATCTGACAGCTTGGCCTATTGTTAAACATAGAGCCTGCTCGATACCAAAGATCCCTGCTTATAAAAATAGACTAATGGACAAGGTAAAACGCCACGCGAGGAAGAAGTCATGCACATATTGCTGACCGGCGGTACTGGTTTGATAGGACGTCAGCTTTGCCGGCACTGGTCGGGTCAGGGATATCGCCTGACGGTCTGGAGTCGCCAACCTGAAAATGTCGCGAAAATATGTGGTGCCCAAGTGCGTGGAGTTGCACGGCTGGAGGATCTGGGGCAAGAACCTGTCGATGCGATTATCAATCTTGCCGGGGCACCGATTGCCGACCGACTCTGGACGCACAAACGCAAAGCCCTGCTGTGGAGTAGCCGCATCACGCTGACCGAAACCCTTCTGGCCTGGCTTGAAAGCCGCGCACAGAAACCGCAGGTGCTGATCTCCGGTTCTGCAATCGGTTGGTATGGTGATGGTGGCGAACGTGAGTTGACCGAAGAGTCGCCACCGGTCATCGATGATTTTGCCAGTCAGTTATGCATCGCCTGGGAAGAGACCGCACAGCGAGCTGAGGTGCTGGGCATTCGCGTCATCCTTATTCGAACCGGGTTGGTGCTGTCGGCAGAGGGCGGCTTTTTGTCGCGGCTGTTACTGCCGTTCAAACTGGGCCTGGGAGGGCCGATCGGCAACGGCCGGCAGTGGATGCCGTGGATTCATATCGACGATCAAATCGCCCTGATTGATTTTCTTCTGCATCGCAACGAGGCCAGCGGTCCCTATAATGCGTGCGCGCCCGAACCCGTGCGTAATCGCGAGTTTGCCAAAACACTGGGTAGCGTGCTGCATCGCCCGGCGTTCATGCCGATGCCGACCCTTGCCTTGAAAGTAGGCCTGGGCGAATTGTCTTCGTTGTTGCTGGGCGGCCAGCGCGCGACTCCAGTGCGTTTGTTACAGGCTGGTTTCACTTTTAAGTTCACGGATTTGCGCGCGGCTTTGGACGATCTGTCCAGTCGCCTTTGAAATAGGACGTTGCATGACCGATCACGCGTTGCTTCTGGTCAACCTGGGTTCACCTGCCTCCACCTCGGTGGCGGATGTGCGCAGCTACCTCAATCAATTTCTGATGGACCCGTACGTGATCGACCTGCCATGGCCGGTTCGACGGCTGCTGGTATCGCTGATCCTGATCAAGCGTCCCGAGCAGTCGGCCCATGCTTATGCCTCGATCTGGTGGGACGAGGGCTCGCCGCTGGTGGTGCTCAGCCGTCGCCTGCAACAAGCGATGACCAGTCAGTGGCAACACGGCCCGGTCGAACTGGCGATGCGTTACGGCGAGCCGTCGATCGAATCGACGCTGGTGCGCCTGGTCGCGGCGGGGCACAAGCGAATCACCCTGGCGCCGCTTTATCCACAGTTCGCCGACAGCACCACGACTACGGTCATAGAAGAGGCCCGGCGCGTGGTACGCGAGAAAAACCTCGACGTGCAGTTGTCGGTGCTCCAGCCGTTCTACGACCAACCGGAATACCTCGATGCGCTGGTGGCCACGACCCGGCCGCATTTGCAGCAGGATTTCGATCACTTGCTGATGAGCTTTCATGGCTTGCCGGAACGGCATCTGAAGAAGCTCAACCCCGGTCACAGCTTCGAGGGTGGCGGTGATTGCTGCGCCGGTGCGCCGCCGGAGGTGGTCGCCACCTGTTATCGAGGCCAATGCCTGCGTACGGCGGCAGAGTTTGCCAAGCGCATGGGATTGCCGGAGGGCAAGTGGTCGGTGTCGTTTCAGTCGCGGCTGGGGCGCGCCAAATGGATCGAACCCTACACCGAAGCGCGCCTCGATGAGTTGGCCAAAAGCGGCGTGAAAAAGATTCTGGTGATGTGCCCGGCGTTCGTAGCCGATTGCATCGAGACCCTGGAAGAGATCGGTGATCGCGGCAAGGAGCAATTCCGCGCAGCAGGGGGAGAGGATCTGGTGCTGGTGCCGTGCCTCAACGATGACCCGCATTGGGCGAAGGCGTTGAGTGCGTTGTGCGAAAGGGCGCCGTTGGCGCTTTAAAAGCTTCGCGAGCAAGCCCGCTCCCACAGGGTCGGTGATTAACCTGTGGGAGCGGGCTTGCTCGCGAAGTGGGTCTTTCAGTCAGCGAAGAATCCAAGTCTGCTTAGATCAGCGGTTCATTCGCCTTCTTGTGCTTCCAGCTGTCATTGCCCGGCAGGATCAGGTTCAAGCCGATCGCCACCACCGCGCACAGCGCGATACCCTTGAGGCCGAAATCGTCCGGCCCGGTGCCGGTGCCGATCAGCACGCCGCCGATCCCGAACACCAGGGTCACCGAAACAATCACCAGATTGCGCGCCTCGCCCAGATCGATCTTGTGGCGGATCAGCGTATTCATCCCCACCGCCGCAATCGAACCGAACAACAGGCACAGAATTCCGCCCATCACCGGCACCGGAATGCTCTGCAGCAGTGCGCCGAATTTACCGATGAACGCCAGGCTGATGGCGAAGATCGCCGCCCAGGTCATGATTTTCGGGTTGTAGTTCTTGGTCAGCATGACCGCGCCGGTCACTTCGGCGTAGGTGGTGTTGGGCGGGCCGCCGAACAGACCGGCCGCCGTGGTGGCGATGCCGTCGCCGAGCAGGGTGCGGTGCAGGCCGGGCTTCTTCAGGTAGTCGCGACCGGTCACGCTACCCACGGCAATCACGCCGCCGATGTGTTCGATGGCCGGGGCCAGGGCCACCGGAACGATGAACAGAATCGCCTGCCAGTTGAATTCCGGTGCGGTGAAGTGCGGGATGGCGAACCACGGTGCCGCCGCAATCTTCGCGGTGTCGACCACACCGAAGTAGAACGCCATGCCAAAACCCACCAGCACGCCGGAGATGATCGGCACCAGGCGAAAGATGCCCTTGCCGAATACCGCGACGATCAGTGTGGTCAGCAGTGCGGGCATCGAAATCATCATTGCCGTCTGGTAATGAATCAACTCACTGCCGTCGCCGGCCTTGCCCATGGCCATGTTGGCTGCAATCGGCGCCATGGCCAGGCCGATCGAAATGATCACCGGCCCGATCACCACTGGCGGCAGCAGGCGGTCAATGAAACCGGTGCCTTTGATCTTCACCGCGAGGCCGAGGAAGGTGTAGACGAAACCTGCCGCCATCACGCCGCCCATGGTCGCGGCCAGGCCGAACTGGCCCTTGGCGAGAATGATCGGGGTGATGAAGGCAAAGCTCGATGCCAGGAACACCGGCACCTGACGCCCGGTGACGATCTGGAACAGGATCGTCCCCAGGCCGGCCGTGAACAGCGCCACGTTCGGGTCGAGACCGGTAATCAGCGGCATCAACACCAGGGCGCCGAAGGCCACGAACAGCATCTGTGCACCCGACAGCACCGTGCGCCAGAGCGGATCGTTGAACTCTTGCTGCATGGTCACGCGTCCTTCTGCTTGGTGCCGAAGATCTTGTCACCGGCATCGCCCAGCCCTGGGATGATGTAGCCGTGTTCGTTCAGTTTTTGATCAATGGAAGCGGTGTAGATGATCACGTCCGGGTGAGCTTTTTCTACAGCAGCGATGCCTTCCGGGGCTGCAACCAGCACCATGGCGCGGATGTCCCGGCAGCCGGCCTTTTTCAGCAGGTCGATGGTGGCAACCATGGAGCTGCCAGTGGCGAGCATCGGGTCGATGATCATCGCCAGGCGTTCGTCGATTTCCGGAACCAGTTTTTCCAGGTAGGTGTGGGCCTGCAGGGTTTCTTCGTTGCGGGCAACGCCCACGGCGCTGACCTTGGCGCCCGGGATCAGGCTGAGCACGCCCTCAAGCATGCCGATGCCGGCGCGCAGGATCGGTACGACGGTTATCTTCTTGCCGGCGATTTTCTCGACCGACACTGTGCCGCACCAGCCTTCGATATCGTAGGATTCCAGCGGCAGGTCTTTGGTGGCTTCATAGGTCAGCAGCGCGCCGACTTCCTGAGCGAGCTCACGGAAATTCTTGGTGCTGATGTCTGCGCGGCGCATAAGGCCAAGTTTATGACGGATCAGCGGGTGGCGGATCTCATGGATGGGCATGGGGAAAGGCTCCGGCGGCGGGCAAAAAAACCGGCCTAGATTAATCTATCCGAGGGTGTTGTCCTATAGACATACAGTACGTTAGTCCACAAACGCTTGATCTGGCCTCGCTTGATGCGTACCTTTGCCCGCTTTTCCTGATTCCGCCACCCCTTTGGAGAGCACCATGTCTGCTGATCTCGAGCATATCCGTCAAATCATGCGAGAGGCTGACTGCCTGTACACCGAAGCTGAAGTCGAGGCGGCCATCGCCCGCGTCGGTGCACAAATCAACGAACAAATGGCCGACAGCAATCCGGTGGTGTTCTGCGTGATGAACGGCGGGCTGATTTTCTCCGGCAAGCTGCTGACCTATCTGCAGTTCCCGCTGGAAGCGTCCTACCTGCACGCCACCCGCTATCGCAACGAAACCAGCGGCGGCGACCTGTTCTGGAAAGCCAAGCCGGAAGTTTCTTTCATCGACCGTGACGTACTGATCATCGACGACATCCTCGACGAAGGTCACACCCTGGGCGCGATCATCGACTTCTGCAAGCACGCCGGTGCCCGCAAAGTGCACACCGCCGTGCTGATCGACAAAGACCACGACCGCAAGGCCCGCCCGGACCTCAAGGCCGATTTCGTCGGTTTGCCGTGCGTTGACCGCTACATCTTCGGTTATGGCATGGACTACAAAGGTTACTGGCGTAACGCCAACGGGATTTTCGCCGTTAAAGGAATGTAAGACATGGATACGCCTCGCTTTCTGGATCAGACCTTGTTCGCCGAGCTGGCCGGGAAAGCCGCGGCCAATCCTCGTGGGCGCCAGCACCACAATTTCCATCAGATGGAAGACGCCTGTCATCGCATGGCGGTGGGGCTGCAGCCGTCCACGTATATCCCGCCTCATCGGCATTTGGGCGACAACAAGGCCGAAACCCTGTTGGTCCTAAAGGGGCGGCTGGGTGTGTTGATCTTTGACGAGGCCGGTGTGGTGTTGAGCAAGACCGTGCTGCAGGCCGGTGGGGACTGTGTTGGCGTGGACCTGCCAACCGGTGTGTTCCACGGTTTGGTGGTGCTGGAGGCCGACAGCATGATGTTCGAATGTAAGGCCGGTCCTTACCGCCCGGTCGGAGAGGGTGAGCTGGCGCATTGGGCGCCGCGCGAAGGCGAGCCGGGTGTTGCCGAGTATCAGGCCTGGATGCGCGCGCAGTTCGACTGATCTCCACCCTGTGGGAGCGGGCTTGCTCGCGAAAGCGGTGTGTCAGTTGCATTGATGTTGACTGACACTCCCTCTTCGCGAGCAAGCCCGCTCCCACATTGATCTGCGTCCACGGACGTATTTTTGTACACCCATGCTAGAGTGCTCAGCCCCGATTCCGGAGCCTGTCATGAGTCTTTTGATCCGCTGCTGCGCCGCCCTGTTGCTGACCCTCAGCCTGCCACTGGCCGCCGCGCCGGCGCTCATGCACAGTCAATTCCTGCCGCCGGACGATCTCACGCTGCGTGATGCCGATCCCGAGCAGCAGCAACTGATGCAGGTCACCGATTATTCGGTGGTGGTCGGCGCTCAGCGTCAATCCAATCAACAGCCGATTCCGGTCACTTCGCCGCTGATGATTCGGCTCAAGGGCAAATCCCTGAACAAGGGCGCCACCATCAGCCAGGTGCTGGTCAACTTCGATGGTGAAAGCAAAAGCCTGAAGAAGCCGGTCTACGACGATAAGAGCAAAACCCTGACCCTCTATTACCCGCTCGCTCAATACCGGGTGGTGATCGACTTGTTGCGCAACGACACGGTGTATTGCCAGTTTCTCAGCTACGCCAATGGTCATGTCTGGGCCGATCTGCACACCGGCAGCACTCGTCCGCGTTGAGCCTTGAGCCCGCGCAGGGGTAAACTGCCCGCCCCGTGAAATGTCTGCGAGCTGGAGTCGGCAATGCGTAAAGATAAAAAACAAGTGATTGGTGACGAGATCGGCGATGAGCAGATCAAGTTGTTCCTCGATTTCGAACCGGTCGACGCGACTTCTCCGTCCCTGCACAAACTGGTCAAGGCCTACCGTGGCCTGCGCATCGACGATTTCGAGCGTTTCCTGACGTTCTTCGTCGAAGCGGGTTACGACGTGAATGGCAAGGATGAGCACGGCAATGACTTCGTCGCCCTGATCAAGGATCAGCGCAACGCGCCGGACTACATTGAACTGATCGAAAAAGCTCGCGGCTGAGTAAATTTCAGCCATAAAAAAACGCCCCGCTCTCAGTGAGAACGGGGCGTTTTTTGTAAGGCCGAATCAAGCGTAGCTTTCGGTCTCGCTGCTGGCTTCAACCAGTTCCAGGGCAACGTTGTTCTGCGTGTTGATCTTGCGATACAGCGCAGCGTCGGTTTCCAGGACCTTTTCCCGGGCCGGGAAAATTTCGGCCAGTTTGGTGGCCCATTCGCCCTTGGCTTTGCCCGGGAAGCATTTTTCGATCAGCTCAAGCATGATCGAAACGGTCACCGAGGCACCTGGCGAAGCGCCGAGCAGTGCCGCCAGGGAACCGTCCTTGGCCGCGACCAGTTCGGTACCGAATTGCAGGATGCCGCCTTTCTTCGGGTCTTTCTTGATGATCTGCACCCGTTGGCCGGCCACTTCCAGGCGCCAGTCTTCAGCTTTCGCCTCAGGGTAGAAGCGACGCAGGGACTCCAGGCGCTGCTCCATCGACTGCATCACTTCGCTGACCAGGTACTTGGTCAGGTCCATGTTGTTTTTTGCCACGGACAGCATCGGCCCGATGTTGCCGGCGCGAACCGACATCGGCAGGTCCATGAAGGAGCCGTGCTTGAGGAACTTGGTGGTGAAGCCGGCGTACGGTCCGAACAGCAGGGATTTCTTGCCTTCAACGACGCGGGTGTCCAGGTGCGGCACGGACATTGGTGGCGAACCCACGGCAGCCTGGCTGTAGACCTTGGCCTGGTGGTGCTTGACCACTTCCGGGTTGTCGCAACGCAGCCATTGGCCGCTGATCGGGAAGCCGCCGAAGCCTTTGCTCTCTTCGATGCCCGAGGCCTGCAGCAGCGGCAATGCCGCACCGCCCGCGCCGAGGAAAACGAACTTGGCGTCGACTTCACGGGTGTTGCCGCTGTTGACGTCCTTGATGCTGACAGTCCAGCCGCCGTTGCTGCGCTTGAGGCCGGTCACGCGCTTGCAGTACTTGACCTGGGCATCGGGTGCGCTGGTCAGGTGCTTGAGCAACTGGTTGGTCAGGGCGCCGAAGTTGACGTCGGTGCCATTGATCACGCGGGTCGCGGCGAGGGTTTCGCCAGGATCGCGGCCAGGCATCATCAGCGGCATCCACTCGGCCATTTTGGCCTTGTCTTCGGTGTACTCCATGTCGGCGAAGGCGTGGTGCTTGCTCAGCACCTTGAAGCGTTCCTTGAGGAAGGACACGCCGCTGTCGCCCTGCACGAAACTCAGGTGTGGCACCGGGCTGATAAACGATTTGCACGAGCCGAACGTGCCTTTTTTGGTCAGGTACGACCAGAATTGCTTCGACACCTCGAACTGGGTGTTGATGTGCACGGCTTTCTTGATGTCGACGGCGCCATCGGCGGCCTGCGGCGTGTAGTTGAGCTCACACAGCCCGGCGTGACCGGTACCGGCGTTGTTCCACGGGTTGGAACTCTCCGCGGCACCGGAATCCATCAGCTCGACGACTTCCAGCTTGATCGCGGGGTCGAGCTCTTTGAGCAATACTGCAAGGGTGGCACTCATGATGCCGGCCCCAACCAGTACTACGTCGACTGCTTCGTTATGCGCCATTTAACGCGTCTCCAAAATCTGCAGCACCAAATTGTCGGCATGGCTGCCAGGAGTGACGGGGCGTGTCAGTGTTGCCCCAGGTACCCATGGCAGGATCGCCATGTCCGAATCTTCGCAATTTATCGCAACTTCGACGGACGCTACCTGCCAGGCCTAATGAGCCATATGAACTCATTTCAGCGCGCGGGAGGCAATTCGACTTATGGTCGATACATCCGTTTGTGCAACCAAATCCGTAGCGGACAGGCTTCAGGCTCCGGTGTTCGAGAAATACTCGGTCCTGTGTCGTTGGGCTGTTGTAGACGCTAATGGTGCATGTTCAGACGCAAAACTATTCATTTGCTCGCCACACTCTTGTGAAGTTGTGAAAACCCGTTTTTTTCACGCTCTTTTGAAGACGTGAACCTCAAAAAGGGCTGTCCCAGCCTGGCACCGTGCCCGGATGGATTGCCGCCATGGGATACAGGGCAGGCAAAACGGGCAAACAGCTCAGTGACCGAGCGTAATGACAGCTCTGCAGATTCGCGAAAAGTGGAGGTTTTGCTCAACAAAACAGCAAGCGCGCCAGCTTCACTCGATCTGTGTGGGCGGCTCTCTGTGGGCGGTGCGGGGGTGTCAATACAAGCGCATTGACGATGCTGCGAGGCCCGATCAGGAGACGTCCTTATAATCGGGGGGAGATTGTATCTAAGAAACGCAGGGAAATGGTCGTGTTTAATGACTTTTATTAGGTGTTTGGTCAGGTCGTCATCATTTGCTGTGCACGCGAGCGTGGCCGGTGCTGCTGCGAAACGACGCGGGCACCGGCAGGCAGCGGCTGATTCAGCCAGTTCAAGCGGATCTCTTCGATTTCAACCCAGCCATCGCCCATGGGCTGGAGGCTGCACTGTTTGAAGGCCTGGCAACGGCCGTTGCGGTCGAGCAGGGCGAAGCAGCGATGCAGTGGGCGTGGCGCGAACAGAGAGATCAGATGGCGCATGGCGATATACCGTTTGGGTGTCTGCCGAGAAGATTGCCTGCAGGCCATTACGTGCAAGTGTATGAGGGGTGACATCTGCATGACAGGAACCGCGTTGCCAAGGGCTTGTCAGAGATTTCATCAAACACTGTGAGGTGCTGGTTACCCGCAGTGGCGCACCGCTATACTGCCGGCCTGTTTGTGCCTGATTCTGGAGAGAAGAGCATGTTGCAACGCCTGTTGTTCGGTTTGATCACTGTGACCAGTTTGACCCTGGTTGGCTGCGCCCACAGCCCGCAACAACTGAGCCCGGAACCCAAGCTGACCGCCCAGTTGGCCCCGGTCGGCCATGGCCAGCCCGTCGTGGTGCGTGTAGTGGACGGTCGCCCGTCGCCGACGCTGGGCACCCGTGGTGGTCTGTACCCGGAGACCAGCGCGATCACCGTGCAGGGCGCGCAGATCCTGCCGAAGCTGCAGGCCCAGGCTGAAGCCGCCGTGCGTCTGTTGGGCTTTACCCCGACGAACAACGCCATGAATGCCCCGCAACTGACCGTGACCCTGGCGGAGTTGAAGTACCAGTCGCCCAAGGAAGGCATGTACGTGACCGAAGCCACCATCGGCGCGACCTTCCGCTCAGATGTACAGAATGCCAACCGTCGCTACAGCGGCCGTTATGGCTCGTCCCTGGACCAGCGCTTCGGTATGGCGCCGAACCAGGAAACCAACACCAAGCTGGTCAGCGATGTGTTGAGCGATGCGTTGACCCGCCTGTTCAAGGACCCGACCGTGGGTCAGATTCTCGGCGAGTAAGCTTCGCTGGATGCGAAAAAGCCCGGTGCCAGCGATGGTCCCGGGCTTTTTCATGACTGCTGACTTTTTGCGGATGCACACCGACCCATTGTGGGAGCGGGCTTGCTCGCGAAGGCGTAGTGTCAGGCAGCATTGATATTGACTGACACACCGCTTTCGCGAGCAAGCCCGCTCCCACAGGGGGAATGGTGGTGTCAGGCGGCTTGCGAGTAAAAATCCAGCACGCTCACGCCCGTCAGCAAATCCGCCTCCGGCAAATCCGCATGCTGGTGGCCACCGAGTGCGCAATACACCAGCCAGTGGCGGTCCTGAACGTTGAAGGCGAGGCTGCCGACGAGGGCTTGTTGTTCTTCGCTGGGGGTGATGAGGTAAAGACGATCCTGGTTTTCGGCGTGGAGCATGACGTGATCCGTGTCGGTTTCGAGGCGCGCATGTTCGCCGATACAGATGACGAAGCCGTGACTCAGGACAGCTATTGATCAAAAGCTTCGTTACTTGTCGGAAACAGAGGGCAGGCGCGCAGGCTTTCGGTAGAATCCGCGCCGCGGTCGCCGGTCCGGCACCTGCCACCTGTTTTACTTGAGGTTTGTGATGTCGCTGCACTTGATGACGCTGTTTACCGCCCATCCCGCCAAATTGATCAATCTGCTGGCCTTGTTCTTTGCCTTGCCCGGCGGCTGGTTGCTGCACGCCACCCGTCGTCGCGAACTGCGCGCGATGGCCAGTTTGCAGGCGCAGCGCCAGAGCAGCCCCAGCGTAGAGCCCACGCTGGACTGGGCGACCTTGCGCAAGAACCGGTTTTTCTACATCTTCGGCTTTGCCTGCATGGGGATGGCACTGCTGGTGTCGTGGATCAGTACGCAGGTCTGAGGCTGAAGTAAACCCTGTGGCGAGGGGGCTTGCCCCCGTTCGGCGGCGAAGCCGTCGTCACCTCGACAGGGACGCTGTGTCAGAGGGAAAACCTTCTTGGGTTTTAGGGCCGCTTCGCAGCCCAACGGGGGCAAGCCCCCTCGCCACAAAAAGCGCCGTCAGGCCGATACCGCTTACAGCGGCAACCCTGCCTTCACCCGGTACTGATTGCGCACCGGCGTCGCATATTGCAGCACCAGGAATGGACGATGCTCTTCAGGGCAGGCGTCCAGGCGGCGTTGCCATTCTTCCTGGGCCTTGGCCAGTTCCTCGGCCGGGAACACGTCGGCGGCTTTCGGCACCTGCAACTGCGGATCGGTGTCCTTCCACTGCGCGTAAGCCAGGTAGTGCACGGGGAACAAGCGGTATCCGCTGAGGATTTGCCGGTCCATCTCGACCGCCAATTGCTTGGTGTCTTCGAACAGTTCGGTGATCGGCGCGGCAAAGTTCACATGCACCCGGCCCTTGTAGCCGGTGATGCCCTTGGCGATGCTCACGTCATCCTCGCCCGGCACCTTGGTGTAGCTGCCGGTGGTGGCGCGGATGTAAAGCTCGCGGGCCTTGGCCTGATCGCACGGGTCGTACTCGTAGCTGATCGACACCGGGGTCAGGTTCAGCGACTGAATGACTTCGCCGAACGGCTCGTCCTTGCGGCTCATGTGGAACATCTTGAGGATTGCCGATTCGGTACGGTCGTCACCGTCCTTGGCTCGTCCTTCGGCCTGGGCGATCCAGATCGAGGCGCAATCGTTGCGGATCGAATGATTGATGTACGCCGACAACAGCTGATAAGCCGCCATTTTTTCCCGACGTCCGCTGATCGAGCGGTGCACGATGAAGCTCTTGTTCAGGCGCATCAGGTCGCTGACGAAAGGCTTTTGCAGCAGGTTATCGCCAATGGCGATGCGTGGCGTCGGCAGGCCGGCGTGGTACACGGCGTAGTTGACGAAGGCCGGGTCCATCACGATGTCGCGGTGGTTGGCGATGAACAGATAGGCACTGCCGGACTTGAATTGCTCCACCCCTGTATAGGTGACACCGTCGGTGGCACGCTCAATGGTATGGTCGACGTAAACCTCGACTTTGTCCTGCAGCGTGGCCACTGAGGTAATGCCGGCAAACTCACGGCGCAGCCGATGGGCTATAAGTGGTTTGAGTGCCCAGCCTAAAGCGCCGGCGAAACGCGGGAAGCGGAAGTGGGTGAGGATATCTAGAAACGCCTTGTCGCCGAGCAGCCGGTCCAGCACCGCTGGGACTTCGCTGTCGTCGTAAGGTCGGATGGCATCGAATTCGCCCATCATGCTCTCTTGTTAGAAACGGCTAGGGTAAGTAAAGGTTTTGATCGAAAACCGGCGGGGCACGGTCTGAAAAAGTAGCCAGACAAAAATAGCCCTGCAAATAGACCGGCGATTATACGCACAAGTCACCTGGGAGACCGCGATGCTGGAAACTGCGCTGTATGAATGTCCGTATTGTGGTGAGGAAGTCGAGACGACGCTGGATTTGTCCGGTGGCGATCAGACCTATATTGAAGACTGCCAGGTGTGCTGTCGGCCGATAACCTTCGTGTTGCAGGTTCATGAAGAGGAATGGCATCTCGAAGTGTTCAGCGAAAACGAGTGAGGAGCGTGTATGCAGCGCATCTACGACCCGGAAAACCTGATGGAAGGCGAGTTGCTGCAAGGCATGCTCGCCAGCGAGGGCATCGAGGCGCATCTGGTGGGACGCGATCTGGTGGGAGCCACCGGTGAGTTGCCGATTTTCGGTTTGCTGGGTTTGGCAGTGGATAACGACCAGGCCGAATACGCCCGCGAGTTGATCACCGCGTACAATGCCGCGCTGCCGCTGTCCGGCGATGAGCCGGACAGCTTCCCCGGCACGCTGGTCTGTTAGGCTGGCGTTCGTTTGATCAAGAGTCGTGCTGCCCCATGTGTGGACGTTATGCCCTGTTTCGCTGGAACCCCGCCTTCGCGGCGCTGCCCGGTTTTCCCGCCGACCAGCAGGCGCAGTGGAACATTTCCCCCAATGATTCGGTGTTGATGCTACGGGCCGAGCCAGACGGCCAGCGCACGCTGGCCCGTGCCCGCTGGGGCCTGACGCCACCCTGGCTGACCGATCTGTCCCGCACCCCGGCCCACGCCCGCGCCGAAACCGTTGCCGAACAGCCAATGTTTCGCCAGGCCTTGCGTGAGCGCCGCTGCCTGTTGCCGGCCAATGGTTTCTACGAATGGCGCGGCACGACGCGCAAGCGCCCGTATTGGCTGACACCGGGGGAGGGCTCGTCATTATTTTTTGCGGCGATCTGGGAGGCGTATCCGGTGCAGGAGCAGGTGTGGCTGAGTACCGCCGTGATTACCCAGCCGGCGGCGAGCCAGCGGCGGCCGTTGATTCTTGATGAGGCGGGGCAGGCCGTGTGGCTGGATCCCGAGACGCCCTTGCATGCATTGCAAGCCTTGCTGGCCAGTGAGCCTGCCGCATTGCGCGAACGGGTGCTGGCCAATATGGTGAATGATCCGAAGCTCAATGGACCTGAGTGTTTGACCCCGGGTTGAGTTTTTTGGTGTCAGTGCAGGCCCCTTCGCGAGCAAGCCCGCTCCCACACTGGAACTCTGTCGTACACATATTCTGTGTTCACTGAAGATCAAATGTGGGAGCGGGCTTGCTCGCGAAGAGGGCCTGAAGGTCAAACCCTGAACTGATTGATCAACCGCCGCTGCTGCTCAGCCAGTTTGGTCAAGTCCGCACTGGCCGCACTCGACTCATCTGCCCCACCAGCCACTTCATTGGCCACCTGGCCGATGTTGATTACGTTGCGGTTAATGTCGTCCGCCACCGCGCTTTGCTCCTCGGCCGCGCTGGCAATCTGGGTGTTCATGTCGTTGATCACCGACACTGCCTGAGTAATGGTTTCCAGTGCTTCAGCGGCTTTCGATGCGTGCAGTACGCTTTCGTCCGTGCGGTTCTGGCTGTCCTCCATGACTCGCACCACATCCCGGGTGCCTTGCTGCAGTTGCTGGATCATGGTCTGGATTTCTTCGGTGGCCTTTTGCGTCTTCTGCGCCAGGTTACGCACCTCGTCGGCCACCACGGCAAAACCTCGGCCCTGTTCACCGGCACGGGCGGCTTCGATGGCTGCGTTCAGGGCCAGCAGGTTGGTCTGCTCGGCGATCCCGCGAATGGCGGTGAGGATGGCGTTGATGTTTTCGCTGTCCTTGGCCAGGGTTTGCACCACGCCGACGGCCCGGCCGATCTCCACGGCGAGGGCACCAATGGAGTTCGAGGTGTCGCGCACGATCTGCATGCCCTGGCTGGCGGCCTGATCGGCATGGCTGGCAGCCTGTGCGGCCTGGGTCGCATTGCGCGCGACGTCCTGGGCGGTGGCGGTCATTTCCTGTACGGCGGTGGCCACTTGATCGATCTCGGCCATTTGCTTGTGCACACCGGTGTTGGTGCGGATGGCGATGTCGGCGGTGTGTTCCGACGAATCGCTGACGCTCTGTACCGAAGTCACCACTTGGGTGATCATCGCCTGCAACTTGGCCAGGAAAGTGTTGAAGCCTTTGGCGATCGAGCCCAGTTCATCGGCGCGATCGCTGGTCAGGCGTCGGGTCAGGTCGCCTTCGCCCTGGGCGATATCGTCGAGCATGGCCACCATCTGCTTGAGCGGGCGGGCGATGCCGTGGCCCACCAGCCAGATCACCAGCAAGCCGATACCGGCAATCACCAGGCCAACCATCGCCATACCGAAGGTGTCGGATTTGCGCTGCGCGTCCAGGTCGGCCTGGAGCTTTTGCAGGTCGGCCATGACCGCATTCAGCGGCAACTGCAGCATCAGGGTCCAGCGGGCGTCGGTCTGACCGATGCCGAACGGCAGGTACAACTCGATCCGGCCCTGGGCCTTGTCGACGGTATAGGTGACTTCGCCGCGCTTGAGATTGGCCATGTTGGCGATCTGTTTGCTGTCGAGGATGTCGCTGACCTTCTCGCCGAATTTGCTCGGATCCTTGGTGTAGGCAACGATCCGGCCATTGCCGCCGATCAGGGCCATTTCCCCGGCGCCGCTGTAAAGCTTCTGGTTGGCGCCCAGGAGCATTTCCTGGATGAAGTTCACCGACAGGTCGGCGCCGACGATGCCCTGGAAGGCACCGTTGAGCATGATCGGTTCAATAAAGGAGGCGAGCATGACGATTTTGTCGCCCACCTTATAAGGCGCCGGGTCGATCACGCAGGATTTTTTGGTTTCTTTCGAGCACAGGTAGTACTCGCTGGCGCGCACGCCGGTGGACAGGGTTTTCTGGTCGTCGACGTCCACCAGTTTGTCCAGGCCCAGGGTGCCGTCGTCGTTGCGGAACCACCAGGGCAGGAAGCGCCCATTGGCGGCGTCGATGCCGACCACCTGGGTGCCGACGTAGGCCGCATCGTTGTGATCCAGTGCGTCTTTTTCCCAACCGATGTAGGTGCCGAGGATTTTCGGGTTCTTGACCACGTTTTCCTTGATCAGGCCGATCAGTTGCTCGCGGCTCAGGGCGGGCTGGCCATCGGCACCCGGTGTGCCGATCAGGGCGTTGACCCGCACCAGTCCGCCGGCGATCAGCAGCGGTGCTTCGAGTTCGCGCTGGATCTGGCTGACCTGGGTTTGCGCCAGGGACGTCAGGCGTTGTTCGATGACTTGCTCGAATTGGGCCTGGGTCCGCTCCTGGACCATGTCTTGCGTCCGGGCGCCGGAGAACAGTGCGTACACAACCAGCGCTGCCACGACACTAAGGACAATGGCGCCGGCAAGGGCCGCCACGGAAAACTGGATCGACTTGAATTTCATGGGGGCTCCGCACGCGAAAGGACATCTGCCCAGGTGTATCGGCAGGGTGACGGGCGGGCATGAGTGTGGGCAGTTGAAAGGACCGTTTTGGCGTGCCGGATGTCGTAATTGAATCAATGAGCGGCGTGATGGGCTGCGGGTTGTCGCCGTATGTGAATTTTTTCTACGGCGATGAGAGCTTTGTCCGAATTGTGCGTCTTACGTCCATTGTATCTGGCGTCGATACATTTCCACGCCTAGGATAAGCGGCATGTTTTCAGAGAGTTTTTTGATGAACAAGATTTTGGCTGTCAGTGCACTAAGCGCAGCACTGTTGCTCACCGGCTGCCAGTCGGTCAATACCACCAGTGGCGGCGCTGTAGGCGTTGAGCGCAAGCAGTACATGTTCAGCATGTTGTCTGCGCAAGAGGTCGACCAGATGTACGCCCAGTCCTATCAGAAGACAGTGGGCGAAGCGTCCAGCAAGGGTGTGCTGGACAAGTCCAGCAATGAAGCCCGGCGGGTTCAGGCGATTGCCGACCGGCTGATTGCCCAGGCGCCGAACTTCCGTCCGGACGCGGCCCAGTGGAAGTGGGAAGTCAACCTGATCAAGAGCGATGAGCTCAACGCCAACTGCGGCCCTGGCGGCAAGATCATTTTTTACACCGGGTTGATCGACAAACTGCAACTGACCGACGATGAGATCGCCGCGATCATGGGCCATGAAATCGCCCACGCCCTGCGTGAGCACGGTCGTGAAGCGATGTCCAAGGCTTACGGCATCGAAATGGCCAAGCAGGGCGCGGGTGCCTTGCTCGGGTTGGGGCAGGACAGCCTGGCCCTGGCCGATACCGTGGCCAACTACGGCATGACCTTGCCCAACAGCCGTGCCAATGAAAACGAAGCGGACCTGATCGGCCTGGAACTGGCCGCCCGCGCCGGTTACAACCCGAATGCCGCGATCACCCTGTGGAACAAGATGAGCAAGGTCTCGGAAGGTTCACCACCGGAGTTCCTGAGCACTCACCCGGCGTCGTCGAGTCGTATTGCGGCGTTGCAGGCTGCGATTCCGAAGGTCATGCCGCTTTACGAGCAAGCCAAGAAGTCCTGATAGTCATGTGGTGAGGCTGCTGGCCTCTTCGCGAGCAAGCCCGCTCCCACAATAAATCTCCATTGACTGCAAACTTTGTGTGCACTGGAGACCCAATGTGGGAGCGGGCTTGCTCCGGGCGGCGTTCCGACGAAGAACGATAACGCGGTCTAACGACCTGTCGCGTCAAACCCACCCGCTGCTCTGCATCGCCTTGTACACCGCGACAATCGCCAGGATGAAGAACGCCGATGCCGCCAGTCGACGGATCAGGGTCAACGGCAATTTGTCCGCGGCGAAGTTACCGGCCAATACCACGGGCACGTTGGCAATCAGCATGCCGAGGGTGGTGCCGATGATCACCAGCCACAGCTCCGGATACTGCGCAGCCAGCATCACGGTCGCGATCTGCGTCTTGTCGCCGATTTCCGCCAGGAAGAACGCGATCAGCGTGGTCAGGAACGGCCCGAACTTGCGGGCGGTGCTGGCTTCGTCGTCATCCATCTTGTCCGGGACCAGGGTCCACAGCGCCGTGGCGGCGAAGCTCGCGGCGAGGATCCAGTGCAACATCGTATCCGAGAAGAAACTGCCGACCCAGGCGCCCACTGCACCGGCGGCCGCATGGTTGGCCAGGGTCGCGGCGACGATACCGGCGATGATCGGCCAGGGCTTGCGGAAACGGGCAGCGAGAATGAGCGCGAGCAGTTGCGTCTTGTCGCCGATTTCGGCCAAGGCAACGATTGCGGTAGGTACGAGTAGTGAATCCAGCATCAGGGTTTTCCTAAGGGGCGGGTCGACACGGCTATGACACGTACAGCCTCCCCGCCCCGGGTAAGGTGTTCGTGTCATAGGTCTTGTCAAACCCTGCGATCCATCTGATGTGGATGCTTGGGTCGCATGCGCCATGGTCTGAGGACCAAGTATGTTGACGCATGCCGGACGAGCGTGGCGCTCGTGGGAGACTACTCCCCTAGGACGGAGCGGATTCTGCCTTTGCAAAACCCATTCGGCAAGCCTTCTTTTTCAAAGAAGTTCTATCCGCGCTTGGCTCGGTAGATCCGGAAGCCCTGTCCTTCGGCCTTGATCGCGCACACACCAAGATGCTCTTCGATCAACGGTTGATACTTCAGGAAGCTGTTCGCTACCAGACGAAGTTCGCCACCGTTTTTCAGATGTTTGGCCGCTTTTCGCAGCAAATTCTCCGTTGCGAAATAGTCGGTGTGCACGCCGACATGGAACGGCGGATTGCTCAGGATCGCACTCAAACCCATCGGGGCGGCATCAATGCCGTCACCGGTTATCACCTCGGCTTCCAGACCATTGGCCGCCAGGGTCAGGCGACTGCTGGCAGCGGCAAAGGCATCCACATCCAGCAACGTGACCTGGTTATGCGGGTAACGACGTTTCACTGCCGCGCCCAAGACCCCTGCGCCGCAGCCGAAATCAAGCAAGTGACCGCTGGGCAGTTTGTCCAGATGTTCCAGCAGCAGCGCGCTGCCGCGATCCAGGCGACCATGGCTGAACACCCCCGGCAGGCTGATGACCTTCAACGGGCCTTCGGCCAGCGGCAATTCATAGGTCTGCGCCAGGCTTTCCAGCGGTTTGGCTTCAGGTGCGTTGGCCACGGTGACCAGCCAGAGCTGGCAGTGGCGCGCGCTGTCGAGTTTGCGTGGTTTGCCGAACGGGTTGAGTTGTTTGGCGGCGCCTTCGATGCCGCTTTTTTTCTCGCCGACCAGGTACAGCTCGCGGCCAGCCAGCCGCGACGCGAGGGCGTTGAGAATGTAGTCGGTCAGGTCCTTGGCCTTGGGCAGAAACACCACCGCTGTATCGAACTCGCGCTCAGGAGCATTCACACCAAAATGGCTGCGCTCGGCGAAGCGGGCGTCCAGCGCGGCCTGATCGCCGGCGTGCCAGCACCAGCCATGAGCTTCGGGCAGACGGCCCAGCAAGTCGTCGGCGGGCAAGCCGGCCAACAACACCGAGCCCTGGAATAACTCGGCCTGACGAAGCAGTACTTCACTGCGCGGATCCATAACTGCTCCTGTGAAAAAAAGTGCCGCAGTTTATCAACTGACGACCCGCAGCGCCTTACCGCTGAAGTATCCCAGTGCGTTTTCGGTCACTTGGCCAACGATTCGCTGGCGCGCTTCGCGGCTGCCCCAGGCGTTGTGCGGGGTGACGATCAGGCGCGGGATGTCATGGGCCAGCAGCGGATTGCCGTTGACGGGAGGCTCGACGCTCAGCACGTCAGTGGCGGCGCCGCCCAGATGCCCGTTGCGCAAGGCGTTGGCCAGCGCCTGTTCGTCGATCAGGCCTCCGCGGGCGGTGTTGACCACGAACGCGCCGGGTTTCATCGCGGCCAGTTCGCGGGCGCCGATGAAGTGACGGGTGTGTTCGTTGAGCGGGCAGTGCAGGGTCAGGGCATCGACTTGCGGTAGCAGTTCATCCAGTGGCAGGCGGTCCGGCCGGGCAGGGCGCCCTGGAATTTGCCCCAGCACAACGCGCATACCGAAGGCTTCAGCCAGCCGTGCGACCGCGCCGCCCAATTCGCCATGGCCCAAAAGACCAAGGGTTTTGCCTTCGAGTTCGACAATCGGGTAATCCAGCAAACAGAATTGTTTGGCTTGCTGCCAGCGGCCTTCGCCGACGGCTTTTTGATAATCGGCCAGGCGCGTGGCCAGGTTGAGCAGCAGCATGATCGTGTGCTGCGCCACCGACGGTGTGCCGTAGCCCTGGCAGTTGCACACGGTAATCCCGTGGGCGCGGGCGGCGGCGAGGTCGACATTGTTGGTGCCGGTGGCGGTGATCAGGATCAGCTTGAGATCAGGGCTGGCGGCCATGGCGGCGGCATCGATCAGGATCTTGTTGCTGATGGCGACGGTCGCACCCTTGAGGTGTTCGATGACTTGATCGGGCAAGGTCTGGGCGAACAGTTGCAAATCGCCGAAACAACTGCGCAGCGGGTCGAGGTCAAGGTCGCCGAGGTCCAGGGACGGGTGGTCGAGGAAAACGGCGCGGCGGGTGTTCGTCATCAACTGTACCTTTTGTGCAATGAACTGAAGGCGTAATCTGCCGAGCCTACCAGATGAAATAACTAGTTACGCTTGGCCTGAAGGAGCCCCCATGTACTGGACAGAGTTCTTGACCGTTGCCCTGATTCACCTGCTGGCCGTGGCCAGCCCTGGCCCGGACTTTGCCGTGGTGGTGCGCGAGAGTGTTACCCACGGTCGTCGCGCGGGTACCTGGACCGCGCTGGGCGTGGGCACGGCGATTTTCCTGCACGTGGGTTACTCGCTGTTGGGTATCGGCCTGATCGTGTCCCAGTCGATCGTGCTGTTCAATGCTTTGAAATGGGCCGCCGCCGCTTACCTGCTGTACATCGGTTACAAGGCGCTGCGCGCGCAACCGGCCAAATCTGTGGCGGACGACCTGCACAAGGAGGCCGGCGAGCGCACCGCCCGTGGTGCCTTCACCTCGGGTTTTGTCACCAACGGTCTCAATCCGAAAGCCACGCTGTTCTTCCTTTCGCTGTTCACCGTGGTGATCAACCCGCACACGCCGCTGGCCGTGCAGGCCGGGTACGGGGTTTACCTGGCGGTGGCGACAGCGATCTGGTTTTGCCTGGTGGCGATGTTGTTCAGCCAGCAGCGCGTACGCGCCGGTTTCGCCCGCATGGGCCATTGGTTCGACCGGACCATGGGCGCGGTGCTGATCGCGATTGGCGTGAAGCTCGCTTTTACCGAGATGCATTGATCAGATATCTATCCTTGTAGGAGCAGCCGGTCGACGCTCCTACAGATGATCAAACCTCGCAAATGATGGCGTAACGCTATCATTCGTGGGGTTCTGCAAATCATTCCTTTGGCTGATTTGGCTGACGTTCAAGGGCACTACAGTGCGTACTTTCAGTCACGACCGTGCAGTCAGATTAAAGGGATTATTATGTTGCAGACTCGCGTTATCCCCCCGGCCGAAGGCGCTTACCAGTACCCGCTGTTGATCAAACGGCTGCTGATGTCCGGTGCCCGTTATGAGAAAACCCGCGAGATCATCTACCGCGACAAGTTGCGCTATAGCTACCCGACCCTGATCGAACGGGTAGCCCGCCTGGCCAACGTGCTGACAGCGGCCGGAGTCAAGCCCGGGGATGCCGTGGGTGTGATGGACTGGGACAGCCATCGTTACCTGGAATGCATGTTCGCCATCCCGATGATCGGTGCGGTGATCCACACCATCAACGTGCGCCTGTCGCCGGAACAGATCCTCTACACAATGAACCACGCCGAGGACCGCTTTGTGCTGGTCAACAGCGAGTTCGTCGGTCTCTACAAGGCCATCGAGGGGCAACTGACCACGGTCGACAAAACCCTGCTGTTGACTGACCTGCCGGAAAAAACCGCGGACCTGCCGAATCTCGTCGGCGAATACGAACAACTGCTGGCCGCGGCGAGCCCGCAATACGACTTCGAGGACTTCGACGAAAACTCGGTCGCGACCACGTTCTATACCACCGGCACCACCGGCAACCCCAAGGGCGTGTACTTCACCCATCGGCAACTGGTGCTGCACACCATGGGCGTGTCGACCATCATGGGCGCGATCGATAGCGTGCGCCTGCTGGGCACCAACGACGTGTACATGCCGATCACCCCGATGTTCCACGTGCACGCCTGGGGCTTGCCGTATGTGGCGACCATGCTCGGGCTCAAGCAGGTGTATCCCGGCCGCTATGACCCGGAGTACCTGGTGGAGTTGTGGCGCAAGGAAAAGGTCACGTTCTCCCATTGCGTACCGACCATTTTGCAGATGGTCCTCAATGCCAAGGCCGCGCAGACCGTCGACTTCGGCGGCTGGAAAATCGTCATCGGCGGCAGCGCCCTGAACCGCACGTTGTACGAGGCGGCCAAGGCCAAAGGCATTCAGCTGACCGCCGCCTACGGCATGTCGGAAACCGGGCCACTGGTTTCGTGCGCACACCTCAACGATGAATTGATGGCGGGTACCGAAGACGAACGCACCACTTACCGGATCAAGGCCGGCGTACCAGGGCCGCTGGTGGAGGCGGCGATCGTCGACACCGAGGGCAACTTCCTGCCCGCCGATGGCGAGACCCAGGGCGAACTGGTGTTACGCGCGCCGTGGCTGACCGAGGGGTATTTCAATGAGCCGCAGAAGGGCGCCGAGCTCTGGGCCGGAGGCTGGCTGCACACCGGTGACGTGGCGACCCTGGACAGCATGGGCGTGATCGACATTCGTGACCGGATCAAGGACGTGATCAAGACCGGTGGCGAGTGGATCTCCTCCCTGGACCTGGAAGACCTGATCAGTCGTCATGCGGCGGTACGTGAAGTAGCAGTGGTGGGGATCCCCGATCCGCAGTGGGGCGAGCGGCCGTTTGCCCTGCTGGTGCTCCGTGAGGGGCATGCAATCGGGGCGCGGGAACTCAAGGAACACCTCAAGCCGTTTGTGGAGCTGGGACACTTGAGCAAGTGGGCGATTCCGAGCCAGATCGCTCTTGTTACTGAAATTCCCAAGACCAGTGTCGGCAAGCTCGACAAGAAGCGCATTCGCGTCGACATCAGCGAGTGGCAAGCCACCAACAGCACCTTCCTCTCGACGCTTTAAGCGTCACCTGGCGTGCTCGAAAGGGCACGCCAGCCCCCACCAAGCAAGCGCTTGGCTTGTCAAAACGAAATTTTCAGCCATCCTTGCCGTGCCGACGGGTGTCGGACTGGCGAAAGGACTGTTCCAGAGTGGCTGGCAGCTGCAAATCACACTTTAGAGGGATCAAGCGCTACTACCTGCTGGCTATAGTCCACTCAAGGATTTTTAAGAACGGGGCAACCGCACGAACCGGGGCGATGCAACTTTGGAATGACTTTGGGATGCCATGGCTCCCGGTTATCCACAGCGTTTTTAGAAGTGCTCTTGCCATAAAAATAAAATGCACATGGAGTAGCGTCGATGACATCAGCAAACCAGTTCTGGCGCCGGGCGAAACTGCCCCTGGCTGTCAGTCTTGCCTCTACGCTCGCCGGGCCAGCATTCGGCGTCAGTTTCAACGTCGGTGAAATCGAAGGTCAGTTCGACTCATCCCTGTCGATCGGTGCCAGTTGGTCTACCGAAAGTGCCAACAAGAACCTCATCGGTGTCAACAACGGCGGCAAGGGTCTGTCCCAGACTTCTGATGACGGTCACCTGAACTTCAAGAGCGGGGAAACTTTCTCGAAGATCTTCAAGGGCATCCATGACCTTGAACTGAAATACGGCGATACCGGTGTTTTCGTCCGTGGCAAATACTGGTACGACTTTGAACTGAAGGACGAAAGCCGTCCGTTCAAGGACATCAGCGACGACAACCGCAAGGAAGGCGCCAAGTCTGCCGGCGGCCAGATCCTCGACGCCTTCGTCTACCACAACTACTCCATTGCCGATCAGCCAGGCTCCGTGCGTCTGGGCAAGCAGGTCGTGAGCTGGGGTGAAAGTACCTTCATCGGTGGTGGCATCAACTCGATCAACCCGATCGACGTGTCCGCGTTCCGCCGTCCGGGGGCCGAGATCAAGGAAGGCCTGATCCCGGTCAACATGTTCTATGTGTCCCAGAGCCTGACCGAAAACCTCTCGGCCGAAGCGTTCTACCAAATTGAATGGGACCAGACCGTTGTCGACAACTGCGGCACGTTCTTCTCCCAGCCAGACATCGTTGCCGACGGCTGCGACGACAACCTGCGCGTACTGGCCAAGCGCTCGCAAATTCCGGCCATTGCCCTGGGGCCTTTGGCCGCCAACGGCGTCGACGTCAACAATGAGGGTGTTCTGGTGCGTCGTGGCCCCGATCGCGATGCCCGCGACAGCGGCCAGTGGGGCGCGTCCCTCAAGTACATGTTCGATCCGCTGGACACCGAGTTCGGCGCCTACTTCATGAATTACCACAGCCGTGCGCCGATCTTCAGCGCTACCGGTGCGCCGCAGTCGGTCTACAACACTGCAGCGGCCCTCCAGGGCGGCCCGTTCGCCGCACTGGCGCCATTGCTGGTGGCGGGTAATTCGCAGTACTTCATCGAATACCCGGAAGACATCCGCCTCTACGGCCTGAGCTTCTCCACCACCCTGCCTACCGGTACGGCGTGGAGCGGTGAGATCAGCTACCGTCCGAACGCTCCGGTGCAGCTCAACTCCACCGACATCCTGTTCTCCGGTGTTCGTCCTATAGGCAATAACAACCCGAACAACCCGTTGACCAATGCATCGCTGCTTACCGGCGTGCCGGGTCAGGACCTGCACGGGTATCGTCGCAAGGAAGTCACCCAGTTCCAGACCACCCTGACGCACTTCTTCGATCAGGTCATGGGCGCCAGCCGTCTGACCCTGGTGGGCGAAGTGGGCGTGACCCACGTTGGCGGCCTGGAAAGCACTTCCGACGTTCGTTATGGCCGCGATCCGGTCTACGGTCCGGGTGAATTGCCAGCCTCTGGCGCGCTCAATACCTGCGTGACACTCAACAACAGCACCATCAGCGGTGCCGGCCCGGGTACGCCGACCAACAACCGCAGCCGCAACTGCACCGACGAAGGCTTCACCACCGCGACTTCATGGGGCTACCGCGGTCGTGCCATCTGGGAATACAACGACGTGTTTGCCGGTGTGAACCTCAAGCCAAACGTAGCCTGGTCTCATGACGTGGAAGGCTACTCCCCTGGGCCTGGCGGCAACTTCGAGGAAGGCCGCAAGGCGGTGAGCCTGGGTGTCGACGCCGAGTACCAGAACACCTACACCGCGAGCCTGGCCTACACCAACTTCTTCGACGGCAGGTACACCACCGTGGATGACCGCGACTTCGTTGCGCTCAGCCTCGGCGTGAACTTCTAAGCACTGAATTTTCAGGACGAACGAACATATGAAAATAACAAAGAGTCTGTTCCACGCCGGTGTTCTGGGCCTTTCACTGCTGGCGACCAGCGTCATCGCAGCGGTTCCCCAGGCCGAAGCCGACAAACTGGGCAAGAGCTTGACCCCGATGGGCGCTGAAATGGCGGGTAACGCCGACGGTTCGATTCCGGCCTGGAAACCGTTGCCGAAGAATGCCGGAGCGGTCGACAGCAAGGGCTTCCTGTCCGATCCGTACCCGGGTGAAAAACCGCTGTTCACCATCACGGCGCAGAACGTCGACCAGTACAAGGAAAAGCTTGCCCCGGGTCAGTACGCGATGTTCAAGCGCTACCCGGAAACCTTCAAGATGCCGGTCTATCCATCCCACCGCGGTGCCACCGTGCCGGATGAGGTGTTCGCCTCCATCAAGAAGAACGCCACCAACACCAAACTGGTGTCCGGCGGCAACGGCCTGGAGAACTTTGAAACCGCCATTCCGTTCCCGATCCCGAAAAGCGGCGTTGAAGTCATCTGGAACCACATCACCCGCTATCGCGGGGGCAGCGTGACCCGCCTAGTAACCCAGGCCACGCCACAGCCGAACGGCTCGTTCAGCCTGGTGTACTTCCAGGACCAGTTCGTGTTCCGCGACAAGATGAAGGACTACGATCCGGCGAACCCGGGCAACATCCTGTTCTACTTCAAGCAGAAAGTGACCGCGCCGGCGCGTCTGGCCGGTGGTGTACTGCTGGTTCACGAAACCCTCGACCAGGTCAAGGAGCCGCGCTCGGCATGGGTCTACAACGCCGGCCAGCGTCGTGTGCGCCGTGCGCCGCAAGTGTCCTATGACGGCCCGGGTACCGCAGCCGATGGCCTGCGTACCTCCGACAACCTGGACATGTACAACGGTGCACCGGATCGTTACGACTGGAAGCTCGAAGGCAAGAAAGAGATGTACATCGCCTCCGATGCCTACAAGCTCGACGATCCGAAGCTCAAGTACACCGACATCATCAAGGCCGGTCACATCAACCAGGACCTGGCTCGTTACGAGTTGCGTCGTGTGTGGCATGTAGTTGCCACCCTGAAGGAAGGTCAGCGTCACATCTACGCCAAGCGTGACTTCTACATTGACGAAGACACCTGGCAAGCAGCGGTCATCGATCATTACGACGGTCGCGGTCAACTGTGGCGCGTCGCCGAGGCCCATGCCGAGAACTACTACGACAAGCAAGTACCGTGGTATGCCCTTGAAACCCTGTACGACCTGCAATCGGGTCGTTACCTGGCGCTGGGCATGAAGAACGAAGAGAAGTCGGCCTATGACTTCGGCTTCACTGCCACCACCAGCGACTTCACCCCGGCCGCCTTGCGTCAGGATGGTGTTCGCTAAAGTGAACTGAGTAGAGGCCGCACCCTCTGAAAACGCCCCGACTGGTTCGGGGCGTTTTTTTTGCTTGTAGACTTTTTGTAGCCATTTGTAGCAATTACCTTCATTCCCTATCCGTTTACGGCTAGTCTGCGGACATCTGCAACGCCGCCACCCGCAATTCAAACAAGAGCCGGCTATGACTGATTTGTCTACATCCCCAGGTTCTGCAAACGTTGCTGTCGCGACACTCGACGGGCGCTTCTTCCGCCCGCCGTTGCCCGACGGCCATGTGCTGCGTCCACGTTTGTGCGAGCGCCTGAGTGCCGGGCTCGGTGGCAGGTTATTGCTGGTCAGCGCACCGGCAGGGTTCGGCAAGAGTTCGTTGGCGGTGGAGTTTTGTCAGGGGTTGCCGGCGCACTGGCAAAGTCTCTGGCTGGGGTTGAGCCCGCGAGACAGTGACCCGGGACGTTTTCTCGAACGCCTGCTGGAAGGCCTCCAGGACTACTTCCCGCACCTGGGCAGGCAATCGCTCGGGCTGTTGAAAATGCGCCAGCGCCATCAGCCTTTCGCATTCGAAGAATGGCTGGATGGCCTGCTCGACGAATTGGCCGAGCACTTGTCCACCGCGACGCCATTGCTGCTGGTGCTGGATGATTACCATCTGGCCCAGGGGCCGGTACTGGACCGTTGCCTGCAATTTTTCCTCAATCATCTCCCGGATGGCTTGCTGGTGATGGTCACCAGTCGCCAACGTCCCGACTGGCATCTGGCGCGGCTGCGGCTGTCGCGACAACTGCTTGAATTGCATGAACAGGATCTGCGCCTGACCCACGACGAGGCCTTGAGCCTGCTCGACCGGCACAGCAGTTCCTTGCGCGGTGAAGCACTGGAAAACCTGATCCAGCGCAGCGAAGGTTGGGTCGCGGGGTTGCGTTTCTGGCTGCTGGCCGCCTCGGAGGCGGGTACCGACGGCGCGCTGCCGCAATCGTTGCACGGCGGGGAAGGGCTGATCCGCGATTACCTGCTCGAAGAGGTCATCGATTGCCTGCCCGCCGAGGTCCAGTCGTTCCTCTACGACACGGCGCCCCAGGAGCGTTTTTGCAGCGAACTGTGCGATGCCGTTCGCGACGCCCATGACAGCGGCGAAATCCTGCGCTTCCTGCTCGCCCACCAGGTGTTCCTGGTGCCGCTGGACGAGCACGGCCACTGGTATCGTTACCATCACCTGTTTTCCGATCTGTTGCGCACGCGCCCGACTTCCCAGTCGATGGTGCCGGCCGCCAGCCTGCACCTGCGTGCCTGCCGCTGGTTCAATGCCCAGGGACTGCTCGATGAGGCCGTGGAACAGGCCTTGCGCGCCGGTCACCTGGACGTCGCGGCGAACCTGGTGCAGAACCTCTCCGAGGAGCAACTGCTGGCCGAGCAGAATGTCGGCATGTTGCTGCGCTGGAAAATGGACTTGCCCGACAGCTTGCTGATCAGCACGCCGCGGCTGATCGTGCTCTATAGCTGGGCGTTGGGGATGGCTTGCCAACTGGATGCCGCCGAAGAGCTGGCCAGCCATTTGAGCCGTTTCCTGCCTGCTCCGTCGGCCACCGCACAGAAGTCGATGCTCGCTCAATGGCTGGCGTTGAGCGGCATCATTGCCCGTGGACGCGGCAACCGCGAACTGACGCTGCGGTACTGCCGCGAAGCGTTGGAAAGTCTTCCGTGCAAGCGTTACGGCCAGCGCCTGATGTGCCTTTCGACCCTGTCCAACCTCGCCATTGCCGACGGCGATTTGTGGCGGGCACGGGGATTGAACCGCGAATCGCTGGAGTTGGCGCAACGGGTCGGCAACCCCTTGTTCGAAGCACTGGCGCACTACGACCGCGCCCGGGTGTTGCAAGCACGAGGGGAAATCTGTCGGGCGCTGGAAGAAGTCCGTCAGGGAATGCAGCGCCTGCAGAGCTTGCCTGCGCAACGACTGTATGCGGTTCGCGCCCGGCTGACCTTGTACGAGGGCTTTTTGCTGGCCCTGCGCATGCAGCCGCAATTGGCGCGGGTGCGATTGCAGGCCGGTTTGAGCGAGGCGCGCGCCTGCCGTGACATCAGCGTGCTGATCGGCCACTGCGTGATTGCCAGGCTGGAAGGCAGCAGTGGCGAGTTCGCCAAGGCCTTTGCCGAGCTTGCCGAAGCCGAACGGCTCATGCACATCTGGGATGTGCCACCGATCTACTACCTGGCCATGATCACCCTGGTCAAATGTGAACTCTGGCTGGCCCAGGGGCGCACTGACCTGGCCGAAGCCTGGCTGGCGCGCCTGGGACAGACCTATAACGGCGAAAACGCGGCGGCACCACCGGAGTTCCATCCGCAATTGCCGCTGCATATCGAATTGCAACAAGCCTTGCTCGACGTCATCCAGGGCCAACCGATGCTGGCCGAAGGGCGTTTGAATGCACTGCTCGAACATGGCCAGCAAAGCGGTCGGCAGATGCTCAGCGCCATGGCGCTGACCCAGAAAGTGGTGTTGTTGCTGGGTAGCGGACGGGAACCGGAAGCACGCAAGGCACTGGCCCAGGCGCTGGACGCCGCCGGCGGAGGGGTGCTGCAACCCTTCGAGGGCTTGTTGGCCGAGCACCCGGACTGGCTGCGTGGGCAGCTTCAAAGCTGTCCGCCAACCCCCGTTTCCCTGAGCCTCAGTGAAAAACTGCCGGCATTGGCTGCCCGTCCCGGGCTGGAGTCCTGTGCAGCCGCGGAGCAACTCAGCGCCCGGGAAATGGCGGTCCTGCGATTGATCGCCCAGGGCTGTTCGAACCAGGAAATCAGCGATCAGCTGTTTATTTCCCTGCACACGGTCAAGACCCACGCCAGCCATATCAATAGCAAACTCGGGGTCGAGCGGCGTACGCAGGCGGTGGCGCGAGCCAAGGAATTGGGGGTACTGGGTTAAGGATTTTTCACGTTACACATCGCGGCCATTGGCTGGATACTCAATTGTGAGAAAATCACTCATCCCCCGTTTATCGAGCAGGCCCCGCCGATGTCCCAACAACCCACCCTCATTCGCGAAACCTTCCCCGTCGGCCCATTGCAGTGCAACTGCACGATCATCGGCGATCCGGTAACGAAAAAGGCCATCGTCGTCGATCCAGGTGGCAATCATGAGCTGATCCTGGCGCGGCTCGACGCCCTGGGGCTGAAAGTGGTCAGCATCATTCACACCCACGCCCACCTCGATCATTTCCTGGCTTCCGGTCAACTCAAGGAGAAAACCGGCGCGACGCTGCATCTGCACAAGGAAGACCAGTTTCTCTGGGACAACCTGGAAATGCAGTGCCAGATGTTCGGCGTTCCTTATACCCCGGTGCCATCCCCGGATCGCTGGCTGGCCGATGATGAAGAACTGGCTTGCGGCTGCGGCGTGGCGCTGCACACGCCAGGTCATACGCCGGGCTCCATGAGCTTCTGGTTTTCCGAGGCCAAGCTGCTGATTGCCGGTGATACGCTGTTTCGTCGCGGCGTCGGACGCACGGATTTGTGGGGCGGCGACCAGGCGGCCATCGTGCGCTCGATCAAGCAGCGGCTGTACACCCTCGACGAAGACGCAACCGTGGTGACCGGGCATGGTCCGGACACCCGCCTGGGCGATGAAATGCGCGAAAACCCCTTTGTTCGGGGCTGATTTGTAACATTCGGAATTTTTACCCGTTAACATGATCCAACGCCCGCAAAGGCTGATGCCTTGGTCCGTTGCACCACAGAATGCAAAAAAAGTAGGAGCTTTACATGTTCACCATGCGTCGTTTGATGATTGTCGCTACTGCCGTGGCCGTACTGTCCGGCTGTGCCTCGCCCAACCCTTATGACGGTCAGCCGCAGGGTCAGGCGGATGGCAGCTCCCAAGGCATGAGCAAGACCGCGAAATACGGTGGCCTCGGCGCTCTGGCCGGTGCGCTGGCCGGTGCTGCGATCAACCACGATAACCGTGGCAAGGGCGCACTGATCGGTGCTGCGGTGGTCGGTGCTTCCGCCGCCGGTTACGGCTACTACGCCGATCAGCAAGAGAAAAAGCTGCGCGCCAGCATGGCCAACACCGGTGTCGAAGTGCAGCGCCAGGGCGACCAGATCAAGCTGATCATGCCGGGCAACATCACGTTCGCTACCGATTCGGCGAACATTGCCCCAAGTTTCTATCAGCCGCTGAACAACCTGGCGGGCTCGCTCAAAGAGTTCAACCAGAACCAGATCGAGATCGTCGGCTATACCGACAGCACCGGCAGCCGCCAGCACAACATGGACCTGTCCCAGCGTCGCGCCCAGAGCGTGGCAACCTACCTGACCTCGCAAGGTGTCAGCGGTGCCAATCTGAGCGCCCGTGGCGCCGGTCCGGATAGCCCGGTTGCCAGTAACGGCGACGCCAATGGCCGGGCGCAGAACCGCCGTGTAGAGGTCAACCTCAAGGCGATTCCGGGCCAGGAGTATGGTGGTCAGCAGCAAGGTCAGGTTCAGCAGTACCCTTGATCGTCTGATTGAACCCCAGGCGTAGAAAAGCCCGCTCGATCTTCTACGGATCGGGTGGGCTTTTTTGTCGTCAGTTCCGGCCCCTTCGCGGGCAAGCCCGCTCCCACAGGTCATGTGTTGGATGCAGATTTTGTGTACGACATCGACCATTGTGGGAGCGGGCTTGCCCGCGAAGAGGCCAGACCAGGCAGCAGGAATCTGGAACGGACAGAAACAAAAAAGCCCCCGGACCAGTGAAAGTCCGGGGGCTTTTTGTATGGCGCGAAAGCTGATTACTTCTTCAGGCCATAATGCTCATCGAGCATGCCCGGCGAGTTCGGGGCTTTCGGTGCGTAGTCGCGAGGCGGCTCCTGATCGCGCGGTGGCGTCAGGCGTTCACGGGGTGCCTGCGCCGCGTCGGCGTGCAGGGAAGCCAGCAGGCGTTGGCGAGTCTGTTCGTCCAGGGCCAGGCGGTTGGCGCCCTCGGCGAGATGGTCCTGCACTTCCTGATAGCTCTGAGTCAGTTTCTTGACCAGTGTCGCGGTGCTGTTGAAGTGGGTCACCACCTCGTTCTGATAACTGTCGAAACGTTCCTGAATATCGTCCAGCTGACGCTGCGTGCGGCTGGGCGCGGCGTTCGGTGCAACGCGAGCGATCAGGAACCCAATGGCGACACCCACAACCAGGGCAAGAGTCGGTAACAACCAAACTAAGAGCGAGTGTTCCACGAGTCCTTCCTCTATAAACGGCTTTGCTTTACGTTAACGGCTCGAACCTGCGCTGTATACCGCGATTCACTCGCAATAGACAGCCACAGACAATTTGCTAGACGAGTCGACCTGATCCGAGGTCACGGAGTTCCTTCCTTGCTTATGCGTGAAACCCCTGTAGTGATTGATGGCCCGGTGGGTCAACTGGAAGCACTGTACCTGGACAACGAGCAGGCGCGTGGCCTGGCGCTGATCTGCCATCCGAACCCGGTGCAGGGCGGCACCATGCTCAACAAAGTGGTCTCGACCCTGCAGCGCACCGCGCGTGATGCCGGTTTGATTACTTTGCGTTTCAACTACCGCGGGGTGGGTGCCAGTGAAGGTACACATGATATGGGCACCGGCGAAGTCGATGATGCCCAGGCTGTGGCCGAATGGTTTCGCGCCAGACACCCGCAATTGCCACTGACCCTGTTCGGTTTCTCCTTCGGTGGATTTGTTGCAGCAAGTCTTGGCGGACGCCTGGAAGCGAAGGGCGAACCGCTCAAACATCTGTTCATGGTCGCACCGGCGGTCATGCGCCTGAGCGCTCAGGACTCACTGCCACAGCAGGGCGAACTGACCCTGATCCAGCCGGAAACCGACGAAGTGATCGATCCGCAGTTGGTTTACCAATGGTCCGACACGCTTGAACGTCCCCATGAGCTGCTGAAAGTGGCAGAATGCGGACACTTTTTTCATGGCAAGCTGACCGATCTCAAGGATCTGATCCTGCCGCGTCTCTCGAATTGATTGCAGTCTGACAAGCGATTACCCATGACGACTCGTACCCGTATCCTCACCGGCATCACCACCACCGGCACGCCGCACCTGGGCAACTACGCCGGTGCCATCCGCCCGGCGATCCTGGCCAGCCGTGACAGCAATGCCGACTCGTTCTACTTTTTGGCGGACTACCACGCCCTGATCAAGTGCGATGACCCGCTGCGCATCCAGCGCTCGCGTCTGGAAATCGCTGCGACCTGGCTGGCCGGTGGCCTGAATGTCGACCGCGTGACCTTCTACCGCCAGTCCGACATCCCGGAAATCCCCGAGCTGACCTGGCTGCTGACCTGCGTCGCCGCCAAGGGCCTGCTCAACCGCGCCCACGCCTACAAGGCTTCGGTGGACAAGAACGTCGAGAACGGCGAGGACCCGGATGCAGGCATCACCATGGGCCTTTACAGCTACCCGGTGCTGATGGCCGCGGACATCCTGATGTTCAATGCGCACAAGGTGCCGGTCGGTCGTGACCAGATCCAGCACGTGGAAATGGCGCGGGACATCGGCCAGCGCTTCAACCATCTTTTTGGCCAGGGCAAAGAGTTCTTCACCATGCCCGAGGCGTTGATCGAAGAGAGCGTCGCCACGTTGCCAGGCCTGGATGGTCGCAAGATGTCGAAGAGCTACGACAACACCATCCCGCTGTTCAGCAGTGCCAAAGAGATGAAGGACGCGATTTCGCGGATCGTCACCGACTCCCGCGCACCGGGCGAAGCCAAGGATCCGGACAACTCGCACCTGTTCACCCTGTTCCAGGCGTTTGCCACCCCGGCGCAAGCCGACGAGTTCCGCAGCGAACTGTTGCAGGGCCTGGGTTGGGGCGAGGCGAAGAATCGTCTGTTCCAGTTGCTCGACAACGAACTGGGCGAATCCCGCGAGCGTTATAACCAGCTGATCGAGCGCCCGGCGGATCTGGAGGACATCCTGCAACACGGCGCGAAAAAGGCCCGTGCGGTAGCGACACCCTTCCTCAACGAACTGCGTGAAGCGGTGGGCCTGCGCTCCTTCGTTGCCCAGACTCAAGTGGCGGCGACCACCAAGAAGAAAGCCGTGAAGGCTGCACGTTTTGTCAGCTTCCGTGAAGACGACGGCAGTTTCCGCTTCCGTCTGCTGGCGGCGGATGGCGAACAACTGCTGCTGTCGCGCAACTTCGCCGACGGTAAAACCGCCGGGCAGGTGACCAAGCAACTGCAAGCGGGCCAGGCATTGGACGTGCGCAGTGAAGACCTGGGCTTCAGCGTCTGGCTGGAAGGCGAGTGCGTTGCCGACAGCCCGGCGTTTGCCGACAGCGCCGCCCGTGATGCTGCCATCGAAGCCTTGCGCATTGCCCTGACGCCGGTTCAGGAATAAACAACGGTTCGGCCCGACCAAGGGCCGATTGCCATTCCTCGGGGTCGTCGCTACAGTGTCGGCCCGTTTTTGTTGCCTTGCTAACGAATTATGACGCCCCTAGAACGATATCAAGCTGATCTGAAACGCCCGGAATTCTTCCATGACGCCGCGCAGGAAACTGCCGTGCGTCATTTGCAGCGCCTGTACGACGACCTGGTCGCGGCCGAGCAAAACAAGCCGGGCCTGCTGGGCAAGTTGTTTGGCAAGAAGGATCAGACCCCGGTCAAGGGCCTGTATTTCTGGGGCGGCGTAGGTCGCGGCAAGACTTACCTGGTGGACACCTTCTTCGAAGCGCTGCCCTTCAAGGAAAAGTCCCGCACCCACTTCCACCGCTTCATGAAGCGCGTGCACGAAGAGATGAAAACCCTGGGCGGCGAGAAAAACCCGCTGACCATCATCGCCAAGCGCTTCGCCACCGAAGCCCGGGTCATCTGCTTCGATGAATTCTTCGTTTCCGACATCACCGACGCCATGATCCTTGGCACCCTGATGGAAGAACTGTTCAAGAACGGCGTAACCCTGGTCGCGACTTCGAACATCGTGCCGGATGGCCTGTACAAGGATGGCCTGCAACGCGCGCGCTTCCTGCCGGCCATTGCGCTGATCAAGCAGAATACCGAGATCGTCAACGTCGACAGCGGCGTCGACTATCGTCTGCGTCACCTCGAACAGGCCGAGCTGTTCCACTACCCACTCGACGAAGCCGCCAACGAAAGCCTGCGCAAGAGCTTCCGTGCACTGACACCGGAATGCACGGCAGCGGTCGAAAATGACGTGCTGATGATCGAAAACCGCGAAATCCGTGCCCTGCGCACCTGCGATGACGTGGCCTGGTTCGACTTCCGCGAACTGTGCGACGGCCCGCGCAGCCAGAACGATTACATCGAGCTGGGCAAGATCTTCCACGCCGTGCTGCTCAGCGATGTCGAGCAGATGAGTGTCACCACCGACGACATCGCCCGACGCTTCATCAACATGGTCGACGAGTTCTACGACCGTAACGTGAAGCTGATCATTTCTGCTGAAGTCGAGCTAAAGGATCTCTACACCGGCGGGCGCTTGAATTTCGAATTCCAGCGTACCCTCAGCCGACTGCTGGAAATGCAATCCCACGAATTCCTGTCCAGGGCGCACAAGCCGTAAGACAGTTCGGTGCACAAAAAAGGCCTGCAAATGCAGGCCTTTTTTGTGCACCGAAGAACCCCTTTTGGGCTCAACAAAGTCTGTGTGGGAGCGAGCTTGCTCGCGATGACGGCGGCACATTCAGTATTGATGTGACTGATGCGCCGCTATCGCGAGCAAGCTCGCTCCCACAGGGGGGGGCATTTGTATGTCTGTGATTACGCCGCCTGCTGAAACTGCTGCCGATACTGATTCGGTGACAACTCCGTGTGCTGGCGGAACAGCCGCGCAAAGAAGCTCGCATCGTCATAGCCAACCTCGTAGCTGATGGTCTTGATGCTCTTGCGGCTGCCGGACAGCAAGCCCTTGGCGGTTTCGATGCGCAGGCGTTGCAGGTAATGCAGTGGCTTGTCGCCGGTGGCGGTCTGAAAGCGGCGCATGAAGTTGCGGATGCTCATGCCGTGTTCGCGGGCAACGTCCTCGAAACGGAACTTGTCGGCGAAGTGTTCTTCGAGCCAGTGCTGGATCTGCAGGATGATCACGTCCTGGTGCAGCTTCTGCCCGCCGAATCCAATCCGTCCCGGTGAATAGCTGCGCTGCACTTCATAGAGGATGTCTCGGGCTACGGCCTGGGACACGTTGGCGCCGCAGAAGCGCTCGATCAGGTAGATGTACAGGTCGCATGCCGAGGTGGTGCCGCCGGCGCAGTACAGGTTGTCGGCATCGGTCAGGTGTTTGTCCTGATTGAGCTGGACCTTGGGGAAGCGTTCGGCGAAGGCATTGAAGAAGCGCCAGTAAGTGGTCGCTTCCTTGCCATTGAGCAGCCCGGCTTCGGCCAGCCAGAAAACACCAGTGGCCTCGCCGCACAGTACGGCACCGCGTGCATGTTGCTGGCGCAGCCAGGGCAGGATTTGCGGGTAACGTTTGCTGAGGTTGTCGAAATCGTCCCAGAACGCGGGAAGAACGATGATGTCGGCGTTTTCCAGTCCGCCGTCCACCGGAATCATCACATCGCTGAAGGTGTTGACCGGCTTGCCATCGGGGCTGACCAGGCGGGTTTCGAACGCCGGTGTCAGGCCCTGGCCCAGCTGTTTGCCGTAGCGCAGGCTGGCGAGATGGAAGAAATCCTTGGCTTGCATGAGGGTGGAAGCGAAAACCCGGTCGATGGCCAGGATGCTGACGCGCCGCAGGGGCGTGGAGGCTTGGTTAGACATAATTCAACTTTATTTTTATAGGGGGAAGTGGTCACCAGACGGCTGGATCGTCTTATTTTTTGTCGGATGTGTCCAGTGTCCTGTATCGGAAGCGAGGCATAGTCTCTGAAGGTCAACTCCTTCTAAAAACAAAGATAAAGGTGCCGCATGATCCCCAGAACCCTGTTCAGTTCCGAGCACGAGCTTTTCCGCGACAGCGTGCGGACGTTCCTCGAAAAAGAGGCGGTGCCGTTCCATGGGCAATGGGAAAAACAAGGCTATATCGACCGCAAACTCTGGAACAAGGCTGGGGAGGCGGGGATGCTTTGCTCGCACTTGCCGGAAGAGTACGGCGGCCTGGGGGCGGACTTTCTCTACAGTGCGGTGGTGATCGAAGAAGTGGGGCGACTTGGCCTGACCGGCATCGGTTTTTCCTTGCACTCGGACATCGTGGCGCCCTACATCCTGCATTACGGCAGTGAGACGCTGAAGCACAAATACCTGCCGAAACTGGTGTCCGGCGAGATGGTTACCGCGATCGCCATGACTGAACCGGGCGCCGGTTCCGATCTGCAAGGGGTGAAAACCACGGCCGTGCTCGATGGCGATGAGTACGTGATCAATGGCTCCAAGACCTTTATCACCAACGGCTACCTGGCCGATCTGGTGATCGTCGTCGCCAAGACCGATCCGAAGGCTGGCGCGAAGGGCACGAGTCTGTTTCTGGTGGAGGCCAATACGCCGGGCTTCGACAAGGGCAAGCGCCTGGAGAAGGTCGGAATGAAAGCCCAGGACACCTCGGAGCTGTTCTTCCAGGATGTGCGGGTGCCCAAGGAAAACCTGCTGGGCCAGGCCGGTATGGGCTTTGCCTACCTGATGCAGGAGTTGCCCCAGGAGCGCCTCACGGTGGCCATTGGCGGGCTTGCTTCAGCCGAAGCGGCGCTGCAATGGACGCTGGACTACACCCGTGAGCGCAAGGCGTTCGGCAAGTCGATCGCCGACTTCCAGAATACCCGGTTCAAACTGGCGGAGATGGCCACGGAAATCCAGATCGGCCGCGTCTTCGTCGACCGCTGCCTGGAGCTGCACCTGCAAGGCAAGCTCGACGTGCCGACGGCGGCGATGGCCAAGTACTGGGGCACCGACCTGCAGTGCAAGGTGCTCGACGAGTGTGTGCAGTTGCACGGTGGCTACGGGTTCATGTGGGAGTACCCGATCGCGCGGGCATGGGCGGATGCACGGGTGCAGCGGATCTATGCCGGGACGAACGAGATCATGAAGGAGATTATTGCGCGGTCGCTTTGATTTGCGCTGACCGGGCGGACGCCATCGCGGGCAAGCCCGCTCCCACAGGTATCACCGAACCTGTGGGAGCGGGCTTGCCCGCGATTGGTTTTAAAGATCAATCAAGGCGCAGGATTCGGATGATCCTTGTGAATCGTCTCGATCCCTTCCAGCACTTCCTCCGACAGCTTCAAGTCGAAACTGGCGATGTTGCTCTCCAGTTGCTCCATCGTCGTCGCGCCAATGATGTTGCTGGTCACGAATGGCTGCTGCGTCACGAACGCCAGGGCCATTTGCGCCGGGTCAAGGCCGTGCTCGCGAGCCAGGGCCACGTAACGGCTGCATGCCGCTTCCGACTGCGGGTTGAAATAGCGGCTGAAGCGACTGTAGAGGCTCAGGCGACCTTTTGGCGGGCGGGCGCCGCCTTCGTACTTGCCTGACAGGAAGCCGAACGCCAGCGGCGAATAGGCGAGCAGGCCGCATTGCTCGCGGATGGCAATTTCCGCCAGGCCGACTTCGAAGCTGCGGTTGAGCAGGTTGTACGGGTTCTGGATCGATACGGCACGCGGCCAGCCACGGGCTTCGGCCAGGGCCAGGAAACGCATGGTGCCCCATGGCGTCTCGTTGGACAGGCCGATGTGGCGGATCTTGCCGGCGCGGACCTGCTCGTCCAGCGCTTCGAGGGTGTCCTCCAGAGGCGTCAGGTTGGCTTCGATCTTGTGCTTGTAGCCCAGTTGCCCGAAGAAGTTGGTGCTGCGCTCCGGCCAGTGCAGTTGGTACAGGTCGATGTAATCGGTTTGCAGGCGCTGGAGGCTGGCATCCACCGCTTCGGTGATGTGCTGGCGGTTGTGGCGCAGGTTTTTGTCGCGGATGTAGTCGATGGTGTTGCCGGGGCCGGCGATCTTGCTGGCCAGGATCCAGTCGGCGCGATCGCCGCGGCTTTTGAAATAATTGCCGATGTAGCGTTCGGTGGTGGCGTAGGTTTCGGCCTTGGGTGGCACCGGGTACATCTCGGCGGTGTCGATGAAGTTGATCCCGGCACTCTTGGCCCGCTCAATCTGGGCGAAGGCGTCTGCCTCGCTGTTTTGCTCGCCCCAGGTCATGGTCCCGAGGCAGAGGGCACTCACGTTCAGATTGGTTCGGCCTAGCTGGCGATAGTCCATCGGGTGCTCCTTGGGCAAAACAATCATAAAAGCAGGTTGAATTATTTTTCGCAATCTGCATAATTGCGCACCTCTTTCTGCAGTGGAAGTGATGCGCCGCCGCCGAAGAATCTTGCCGTTGAACGGACGCGCCGACCCGAGCCCCCGAAAGCGTCTGTATCCGGCTGCCTTTGACTTGTCAAAGTACGCACTATTCAGTAAGATCCGCCGTCTAATTTACAGGGCGGCCCCTGAGGCTATAAAGAATGAAAACTTTTACTGCTAAACCGGAAACAGTAAAGCGCGACTGGTTTGTCGTCGACGCTGCTGGTCAGACCCTGGGTCGTCTGGCCACCGAAATCGCGAGCCGTCTGCGTGGCAAGCACAAGCCTGAGTACACTCCTCACGTTGACACCGGCGACTACATCGTCGTAATCAACGCTGAGCAGATTCGTGTTACCGGTGCTAAAACCACTGACAAAATGTACTACTCCCACTCCGGTTTCCCGGGCGGCATCAAGTCGATCAACTTTGAAAAGCTGATCGCCAAGGCCCCTGAGCGCGTGATCGAGACCGCGGTTAAAGGCATGCTGCCTAAGAACCCACTGGGTCGCGACATGTACCGTAAGCTGAAAGTCTATGCGGGCGCTGCACACCCACATACTGCTCAGCAGCCCCAAGAACTGAAGTTTTAACGGAATAGTACATTATGTCGGCGACTCAAAATTACGGCACTGGCCGTCGCAAGACCGCAACCGCACGCGTTTTCCTGCGTCCGGGTACTGGTAACATCTCCATCAACAACCGTTCGCTGGATAACTTCTTCGGCCGCGAAACTGCCCGCATGGTAGTTCGTCAGCCGCTGGAGCTGACTGAGACTGTCGAGAAGTTCGACATCTACGTCACCGTGATCGGCGGTGGTGTGAGTGGTCAGGCTGGCGCAATCCGCCACGGCATCACTCGTGCTCTGATGGACTACGACGAGACTCTGCGCAGCGCCCTGCGTAAAGCCGGCTTCGTAACCCGCGATGCTCGTGAAGTTGAACGTAAGAAAGTCGGTCTGCGTAAAGCGCGTAAGCGTCCGCAGTACTCGAAGCGTTAATTCGCTTTCACGTTCAAAAAAGAACGCCCAGTTTCCTCACGGAGCTGGGCGTTTTTTTATGTCTGCGATTTATCAAAGAATTGCGCTGTGACAACTTGCCACATCCGCAGACACCCTATACTACAAGGCTTGGGGGTGATGGGTTCCGGTAATTACCTTGTCAGAATTGGGGCTTTTCATTACCATTCGGCAAAATTTTTATAAGTACATAGTTTTACTTAGTAGATGCCTGATTTAACAGGCCACAAAGCTGATGGGAGAGGACTGAATGAGCAATGACGGCGTGAATGCAGGCCGGCGTCGCTTCTTGGTAGCAGCCACATCCGTGGTGGGTGCTGCAGGAGCGGTGGGGGCTGCGGTCCCGTTCGTGGGGTCATGGTTTCCCAGTGCCAAGGCGAAAGCCGCAGGTGCACCGGTGAAAGTGAATGTCAGCAAAATCGAGCCAGGCCAGCAGATGATTGCTGAGTGGCGCGGCCAGCCGGTGTTCATCGTCCGCCGTACACAGGAAATCCTGGGGAATCTTAAGAAGATCGAGGGCCAGCTCGCTGACCCGGCCTCCAAGAACTCGACACAACCGACTTACGTTGATCCGGAAACCCGTTCGATCAAGCCCGAGGTCCTGCTGCTGATCGGTATCTGCACGCACCTGGGTTGCTCGCCGACCTTCCGTCCCGAAGTGGCACCTGCGGATCTGGGTAAGGACTGGGTAGGCGGCTATTTCTGCCCTTGCCACGGTTCCCACTACGATCTGGCTGGTCGCGTCTACAAGTCGCAGCCTGCGCCTTTGAACCTGCCAGTTCCCCCGCATTCCTATGAGACCGATGAAATTATTATCATTGGCGTCGATACGGAGAAAGCGTGATGAGCAAGTTCATGGATTGGGTTGATGCGCGCTTTCCCGCCACCAAAATGTGGGAAGACCATCTCAGCAAGTATTACGCTCCGAAGAACTTCAACTTCTTCTACTTCTTTGGCTCCCTGGCGCTGCTCGTTCTGGTCAACCAGATCGTTACCGGTGTCTGGCTGACCATGAGCTACACCCCGTCGGCGGAAGAGGCATTCGCTTCCGTCGAATACATCATGCGCGACGTCGAGTACGGCTCGATCCTGCGTCTGCTGCACTCCACTGGCGCTTCGGCGTTCTTCATCGTGGTCTATCTGCACATGTTCCGTGGCCTGCTCTACGGTTCGTACCAGAAGCCGCGTGAACTGGTGTGGGTCTTCGGCATGCTGATCTACCTGGCGCTGATGGCCGAAGCCTTCATGGGCTACCTGCTGCCGTGGGGCCAGATGTCCTACTGGGGTGCACAGGTGATCATCTCGCTGTTCGGTGCGATCCCGGTCATCGGCAACGACCTGACCCAGTGGATTCGTGGTGACTACCTGATTTCCGGTATTACCCTGAACCGCTTCTTCGCCCTGCACGTGGTTGCCCTGCCGATCGTTATCCTGGGTCTGGTGGTGCTGCACATCCTGGCGTTGCACGAAGTCGGTTCGAACAACCCGGACGGCGTGGACATCAAGAAGCACAAGGACGAAAACGGCATACCGCTGGACGGCATTGCCTTCCACCCGTACTACACCGTGAAAGATATCGTCGGCGTGGTGGTGTTCCTGTTCATCTTCTGCTCGATCGTGTTCTTCTTCCCGGAAATGGGCGGCTACTTCCTCGAAAAGCCGAACTTTGAAGTGGCGAACGCCTTCAAGACCCCAGAGCACATTGCTCCGGTCTGGTACTTCACTCCGTTCTACGCCATCTTGCGTGCGGTTCCGGACAAGCTCCTGGGCGTGATCGCCATGGGCGCGGCCATCGCCGTGCTGTTCGTCCTGCCGTGGCTCGACCGCAGTCCGGTCAAGTCGATGCGCTACAAAGGCTGGCTGAGCAAGATCTGGCTCTGGGTGTTCTGCATTTCGTTCGTGATCCTGGGTGTGTTGGGTGTTCTGGCTCCGACTCCAGGCCGTACGCTGTTGTCGCAGGTGTGTACCTTCCTGTACTTCGCCTACTTCATTCTGATGCCGTTCTACACCAGGCTCGAGAAGACCAAACCGGTTCCGGAAAGGGTGACTGGCTGATGAAAAAACTATTTGCTGTATTGATGCTTGCTGCACTGCCAGTGTTTGCTTTCGCAGCTGAACACGGTGGCCCCGAGCTGGAAAAAGTCGACATCGACGTTTCCGATAAAGCGGCCATGCAGGACGGCGCGCGTACCTTCGCCAACTACTGCATGGGTTGCCACAGTGCCAAGTTCCAGCGCTATGAGCGTGTTGCCGACGACCTGGGCATTCCCCATGAGTTGATGCTCGAGAAGCTGGTGTTCACTGGCGCCAAGATCGGCGATCACATGAGCATCGGCATGCAGCCAGCGGACGCCAAGGCCTGGTTTGGCGCAGCGCCACCGGACCTGACCCTGGTTGCCCGTGTTCGCGGCACTGACTGGCTCTACGGTTACCTGAAGTCGTTCTACGAAGATCCTTCGCGCCCATGGGGTGTGAACAACAAGGTCTTCCCGAACGTGGGCATGCCTAACGTCCTGGTCGGCTTGCAGGGTCGCCAGGTGGTGGGTTGCAAACAGGTTCAGATCGTCGAAGACGGCAAGAAGCAATATGATCCTCTGACCGGTACGGCGCTGACTCATGAAGCGTGCGATCAATTGACCATCGTGCCGAAAAGCGGTGCCCTGACTGCAGAGCAGTTCGATGAGAAGGTCAAGAATCTGGTAACCTTCCTGGCTTACTCGGCTAACCCGGTTAAGCTGCAACATCAGCGCATCGGTACATACGTATTGTTGTACCTGGCGTTCTTCTTCGTCTTCGCTTACCTGCTCAAGCGCGAATACTGGAAAGACGTGCACTGATAAAGCTTCAAGCTATTGCTGTTAATCGCGCGCGCCCAAGGGCGCCTCTGAAGATGTAGCGAAACTGGTGATCCAGTCGTTACGGGAGGCGCCCTCTGGGCGCGCTCGTTTTTCCGCTTTCGATAATTTCTACAAGCGAGGAGGATCGCCATGGGCGTGACCAATCGGTTGGCCTGTTACTCCGACCCCGCCGACCACTATTCCCACCGAGTGCGCATCGTACTGGCAGAGAAGGGTGTCAGCGCCGAGATCATTTACGTGGAGGCTGGTCGCCAGCCACCTAAACTGATTGAGGTGAACCCTTACGGCAGCTTGCCCACGCTGGTCGATCGCGACCTGGCGTTGTGGGAGTCGACTGTGGTGATGGAATATCTGGATGAGCGTTACCCGCACCCGCCGCTACTGCCGGTTTATCCCGTGGCGCGTGCCAACAGTCGCCTGCTGATGCACCGCATTCAGCGAGACTGGTGTGGTCTGGTGGACCTGATTCTGGATTCGCGGACCAAGGAAGCGGCTCGTGCCGTGGCTCGAAAAGAGTTGCGCGAAAGCCTGACGGGTGTGTCGCCACTGTTTGCCGACAAACCGTTTTTCCTCAGTGAGGAACAAAGTCTGGTGGATTGCTGCCTATTGCCAATACTCTGGCGATTGCCGATTCTGGGTATAGAACTGCCGCGGCCGGCGAAGCCGCTGCTTGATTATATGGAGCGCCAGTTTGCGCGTGAGGCTTTCCAGGCGAGTCTGTCTGGTGTCGAACGCGACATGCGCTAAGGCTTAAGGAGCCGTTATGAACTCCAGTCGACCTTATCTGGTCCGCGCGCTCTATGAGTGGATTGTGGACAATGATTGCACCCCGCATATGCTGGTCAATTCCGAGTACCCGTCGGTGCAGGTGCCTCAGGGGTTTGCCAGTGACGGACAGATCGTCCTGAACGTATCGCCACAAGCCGTGCGTCACTTGCACATGGATAACGAGGCGGTCAGTTTCGAGGGGCGCTTTGGTGGCGTACCGCACACCTTGTACGTGCCAATTGCTTCGATCCTGGGTATCTACGCCCGGGAGAATGGTCAGGGCATGGTGTTCGATCTGGAATCGCCCATGGGCGAGGACGACGAGATCGAGCCGGATGACGATCTTCCACCACCCGACAGTGAGCCGCCGCGTCCAAGCGGTCGCCCGAGTTTGAAGGTGGTGAAATAAAATAAGGGTGATCCGCAAGGGTCACCCTTTTTTATTCCACCGCCTTCAAACGATGTAGGAGCGAGCCTGCTCGCGATGGGCGTGAACGATGACGCGTGCAGTCTGAATGAACGCATTCGCCAAACGTTTTTCGCGAGCAAGCTCGCTCCTGCAGGGTCAGTCGATGTACTCGAACAATTTCACGATCTTCTGCACACCGGAAACCCCTTGCACCAGGTTGGTCGCCTGTGCCGCTTCCTGCTTGGTCAGCAGGCCCAGCAAGTAGACGATGCCGTTTTCAGTGACTACCTTGATGCGCGAGCCAGGGATGTTCGCATCGGCGAGCATCTGGGTCTTGATCTTGGTGGTCAGCCAGGTGTCGTTCTGGCGTGCCAGCAACGAGGAGGGTGGCAGGACTTGCAGTTCGTTGTGCACCTTTTTCACGCGCTGGACAGCGGCGGCAGCCTGTTCGGCCTTGGCCTTGAGGTCTGCGCGTGGCGTTTGCCCGGCGAGCAGTACGACACCGTTGAAGCTGGTGACGACGATATGCGAATCCTTATCCAGGGCTGGGTCGGCCTTGGCGACGTTCACGCCAACCTTGGTGTCGATCAGGGAATCGTCGATCTTGCTGCCCAGTGTGCGAGTGCCGCGGTCATCTTCAATCGGTGCTTCACGGCTGGCAGTCACCACCGAGGTGCAACCGCTGATGCTGAGGCACAGGGTCAAGGCCAGTAGGCCAAGGCGATTAGGGGTCATTCTTCACTCCCGAACAATTGGCTGTCGATCAAGTCGCAAAGGCAATGGATCGCCAGCAGGTGGACTTCTTGAATACGAGCGGTGACGTTGGCCGGTACGCGAATCTCGACGTCCTCGGGCAACAGTAGCGACGCCATGCCGCCGCCATCGCGTCCCGTCAATGCTACGACAATCATTTCGCGATCATGTGCGGCCTGAATCGCTTGAATTATGTTGGCCGAGTTGCCGCTGGTGGAGATAGCCAGCAACACATCGCCCGGTTGGCCAAGCGCACGGATCTGCTTGGAGAAGATTTCGTTGTAGCTGTAGTCGTTGGCAATCGAGGTGATCGTCGAGCTGTCGGTCGTAAGGGCGATGGCCGGCAGGCTTGGGCGTTCGCGCTCAAAGCGATTGAGCAGCTCGGAGGAGAAGTGCTGGGCATCGCCGGCAGAGCCGCCATTGCCGCAGGAAAGCATTTTGCCTTCGTTGAGCAGGGCGTTGACCATGACCTGGCTGGCTTGCTCGATGTGCGGTGCAAGTACTTCCATCGCCTGTTGCTTGGTGTCGATACTGGCCTGAAAAAGCTGGCGAATTCGGGATTGCATGTCCATCTGTGTGACCTTAAGTAGCGCGGCTGTTCGGCACGTGAATGTGCAGCCCGCAAAGCAAAGAGCAAAATGTTGGGTGATAGTGTCCGGTTCGCAATGCCGGCGATCAGCCGTCGAAGGCATTCTGTAGCCAGTTCAACTGATCGAGGTGGCTGTCGATGGCAATCACGTCGAAGCGGCAAGGGGAATTGGCCCAGCGCGGCTCGTGCTGAAGATAATATTGCGCGGCGAAAATCAGTTTTTGCCGTTTGCGCTCATCGATGCTATCGGGCGCGCCACCCCATTGAGTGTTTTTTCTGTAACGGACTTCAACGAATACTACTGTATCGCCATCTAGCATGACCAGATCAAGCTCGCCGCGTTTACACAACCAGTTCTGCGCCAGCAGGCGCAGACCCTGTTGTTGAAGATGCTCGAGCGCATGGCGCTCGGCATCCTTGCCGCTTTGCTGGCGTGACCTGTCAGGCATCAGCGAGCGGTGTCCGGCAGGCGCTGAATCTGGCCATTGGCGAACTCGGCCCATGGTAACTGGCGCACGACCCGCTGGCTCTGGGACATTCCAAGGCTGCCCGATTCACCGTCGATGCGGCTGTCCGGCAGTGACTTGAGCTGGCCCAGGCGTGGCGCCAGACGATAGGCGTCCACGCCCATGGCATACAGGCGCCCCAGGCTGCCGGCGGCTTGTGGCCACTGGGCAGTGACCTGGCGGCGTAGTGGATCATTGGCGTCCAGCAACCATGGCGTCTCGCAGAAGCGAATGCCATTCATGTCGTTGTACTGGTTGACGTCACCGTTGGCGCTGAACACGTGGGAGGTGGCATAGACCGGAACATCGCCTGCGTACTGGAAGTTCAGGGTCGGTTTGATCTGCTGGGCCTGTTGCGGTGTAGAGGCGAGGAAAATGAACTCGATGTCCTGGCGGCGCGATGGCTGGGCAGCCACTTGCGAGCCAACGGTGCTTTGCAAGCTCTTGGCGCGACCTTCGCTCTGACGCAGCTGGAACATGTCGGCAATTTGCTGGGCCAACTGGACCGGTTGGTCGACGCGTTCGGTGGCGACGATGGTGCCGCCATTGGCTTGCCAATCCTGGCTGAACGCCTTGAGCACGCGGTCGCCCCATTCACCTTTCGGCACCATGATGGCTGCGCGATGCAGGCCGTCGGCGCGAGCGCGGCGCGACACTTCGCGGGCTTCGTCTTCAGCGGCAAGGCCGAACTGGAACAGCTGCGCCGGGCCTTGATCGCCCTCGCTGTAATTCAGTGCCAGGGTGGTGATCGGCAACTGCGGGCGAGTGCTCAGCTGTTTGACCAGTGGCTTCTCCAGCGGGCCGACGACCAGTTGCACGCCATCGGCCTGGGCCTTGCGGTAGAACTCGTCCATGGAAGTCAGGCGCGAGCTGTCATAAAACTCGATGGCGGGTGGTTTCTGCCCGGCCTGTTGGGCCTGGTAGTGAGCGGCCATGAAGCCGTCGCGCAGCGCTTTGCCAACCGCCGCCAGTTGGCCGTCCTGAGGCAGCAGCAGGGCGATCTTGTTCAGGGGCTGGCTGGCCAGTTCCTTGAGTTGGGTCAGTGGCTGCGGCAATTGAATGGCTGCCGGGTGCTTCGGATTCTGCGCGCGCCAGTTGTCGATGGCGGCCTGTTGCTGCTCCAGGGTGCCGGCGGATTTCACTGCCAGTGCCAGGGCCATCCAGCCGCCGAGATCGTCGGTGGCACTTGGCTGCAACTGATTGGTCGGCAGCGAAGCGATCAGGGTCCAGATGGCTTCGTGGTTTTTGCTCGCGGCTTCGCCTTCGAGCATCGGGGCGATGAAAATGCGCTGGCGAGCGGCGGCAAGGGTCTGGCCATCGGCTTCAAGTGCGCGGGCGTGGATGGTGCCGGTGCGGACCTGTTGTTCCTCGGGCAGTTCGCTCAAGTATTGCAGGCTCGGATGGCTCAAGGCGGCCAGCGCGGCCTTGGGCTGATTGCGCGTCATGGCCAGTTCCGCCGCCAGGGTGTTGGCGAAAACCTGTGGCCCCGGCTTGAGCTGTTCGACAGGAACCTGTTGCAGGATTTGCGCGGATTGGCCGGCATTGCCCTGGCGATAAGCCAGGTCGGCGGCGCTCAGGCGCAGCAGGGCGGCATCTTCCGGTGATTTGCTTTGGGAGGCCTTCTCAAGCAGTTGCTCGATACTGGCGTCCGGTGTCCGTGGAAGCTCGCCAAGGCTGGAGGAGGGCGAGCTGGCGCAAGCCGTCAGCAAGGCAGCGAGGCAGAGGGCAGATAACAGCCGCAGGCAAGCGATCATGTAAGCGTTCCTGATACTCGATCAAATTAGCGTGGAATTGTACCCAAGCACTGGCCGGGGTGCGATGTTACTGGCGTGAATCAATCAATTTAGCTGGTGTAAATGTTGCGCCAGCGCACAAACGGTCACCGATACCTCGTTTGCTTGCGGGTATCGTGAGTCTCGCTACGCGCTACAATGGCGACTTTTACCGATCATGAGGTGTGCGCTTTGACTGCTCCAGGTGCTTTGAATTCCGCTGCTGGCTCGCTTTATGTGGTGGCGACGCCCATCGGCAACCTGGATGACATCAGTGCGCGGGCGCTGAAGATTCTGCGTGAAGTGGCCCTCATCGCCGCGGAAGACACCCGTCATTCCCAGCGCTTGATGCAGCACTTCGGCATTGCGACGCCATTGGCGGCCTGCCATGAACACAACGAGCGGGATGAAGGTAGTCGCTTTATCACTCGTCTGCTTGCCGGTGACAACGTTGCGTTGATCTCGGATGCCGGGACGCCGCTGATTTCCGATCCGGGTTATCACCTGGTGCGGCAGGCCCGGGCAGCGGGCATTAATGTAGTGCCGGTTCCGGGTGCCTGCGCGTTGATTGCAGCACTGTCGGCAGCAGGGCTGCCTTCCGACCGCTTCATATTCGAAGGTTTTCTGCCTGCAAAGGCTGTGGGGCGACGTGCGCGTCTCGAGCAGGTAAAGGAAGAGCCTCGCACATTGATCTTCTATGAGGCCCCGCATCGCATCCTCGAATGTCTGCAAGACATGGAACTGGTGTTCGGTCCAGAGCGCCCGGCGCTGCTTGCCCGCGAGCTGACCAAGACGTTCGAGACCCTCAAGGGGCTGCCTCTGGCTGAGCTGCGCGAGTTCGTCGAGTCGGATAGCAACCAGCAGCGCGGTGAGTGCGTGGTACTGGTGGCAGGCTGGTCCGCGCCCGAAGAGGAAGGTGCCGTCAGCAGCGAAGCGATGCGTATCCTCAACCTGTTGCTTGAAGAAATGCCGCTCAAGCGTGCGGCGGCATTGGCGGCGCAAATCACCGGCGAGCGAAAGAATGTGCTGTACCAAATCGCGCTGGATCAGCAGAAGGGCGAGTAAAACCCGACGCGCAGGCGTGCCCAATGGCGCTTGGTGCTTGTTCTTCGGGCGCTCTGCCGGTAACCTTCGCGGCGGAGAGTCGATCGGACAGTCGCTGCCCTCTATGAAAATTAGGGGGGGGAGGAAAGTCCGGGCTCCATAGGGCGAAGTGCCAGGTAATGCCTGGGAGGCGTGAGCCTACGGAAAGTGCCACAGAAAATAACCGCCTAAGCGCTTCGGCGCCGGTAAGGGTGAAAAGGTGCGGTAAGAGCGCACCGCACGTCTGGCAACAGTTCGTGGCTAGGTAAACCCCACTTGGAGCAAGACCAAATAGGGTCCCAAGGCGTGGCCCGCGCTGGGACCGGGTAGGTTGCTAAAGATGTCCAGTGATGGCCATCGTAGACGAATGACTGTTCAAGACAGAACCCGGCTTACAGATCGACTCTCCACCTTTTTCTTTCCTCTGCTTGAATCATTGAGTAGGGGGTTGGGTGATAGCAATTTCCCTCCTTACACATTCATCCGCAGAACCTCTTTTGTAATACCAAAAAAATCTTACTCTTAATAAATTACTTTAACTTTCGAACGCAGCCTTCTGTGCTGATTCAAGTTATCGATCAGTTTCATCTGCCGGATTCTCGTTGTCCCTCCGTTAATGATCCTAAATCTCAGTTCTGTAAGGGTTTTCCTTTACTCCGCGCCTTGACGGTGTGGTGGGCGCATTCCTATAGTGTGCGCAAGTGGCGGAAAGTGGCATGAAGTGGGTTTTTTGAACTCAAAACGCTAGAATTTGGAGAAGCGCAGACGTGTTTCGCGGAGCCAACGCTATCAGTCTCGATGCAAAGGGCCGTCTCGCAATGCCGAGCCGGTACCGTGACGAGCTCGATTCGCGCAGTTCCGGTCAATTGATCGTGACAATTGATGCCGTTGATCCTTGTTTGTGTGTTTACCCCCTCGATGAGTGGGAAATTATTGAAACCAAACTGCGCGCACTGCCTTCGCTTCGCGAAGAGAACCGCCGCCTGCAACGTTTACTGATTGGTAATGCCGTCGACCTCGAGCTCGATGGCAGTGGTCGTTTTCTGGTTCCGCCGCGTCTTCGTGAATATGCCAAGTTGGATAAGCGCGCGATGTTGGTAGGCCAACTGAACAAGTTCCAATTGTGGGACGAGGATGCCTGGAACGCGGTTTCTGCCGCCGACCTGGCTGCCATTCAACAACCGGGCGCGATGCCTGATGAACTGCGTGATTTGATCCTGTGACTATTGATAGCGGCTTTAACCACATCACCGTACTGCTTGACGAAGCCGTCGAGGCTCTCGCCGTACGTCCTGATGGCTGCTATCTGGACGGCACGTTCGGACGCGGCGGACACAGCCGGTTGATCCTCAGTCAGCTCGGTCCCGATGGTCGGTTGCTCGGATTCGATAAAGATCCACAAGCGATTGCCACCGGGCAGACGCTAGCGGCCGAAGACGGCCGCTTTGTCGTTGTGCAGCGCAGCTTTGCCGAGCTCGGTTCGGAAGTCGCCGAACGCGGTCTGGCCGGCAAGGTCAGCGGCGTGTTGCTGGATCTTGGCGTGTCCTCGCCACAGCTCGACGACCCTGAGCGCGGCTTCAGCTTCCTCAACGACGGTCCGCTGGACATGCGCATGGATCCGTCCCGTGGCATCAGCGCCGCCGAATTCGTCAACACCGCGCCCGTGGAAGAAATCGCCCGGGTGTTCAAGGAATACGGCGAAGAGCGTTTCTCCGGCCGCATGGCCCGTGCTGTGGCCGAACGTCGCGACATCAAGCCATTCGAGCGCACCGGTGACCTGGCAGAAGTCCTGAAAGTCGCCAACCCAGCCTGGGAAAAGGGCAAGAACCCCGCAACCCGCGCGTTCCAGGGGTTGCGTATCCACGTCAACAACGAACTGGGTGATCTGGAAACCGGCCTCGAAGCCGCGCTGGAGTGCCTGGAAGTGGGCGGTCGCCTGGTGGTGATCAGCTTCCATTCGCTGGAAGACCGTATCGTCAAACTGTTCATGCGCAAACTGGTGAAAGGCGAAGCCGACAACCTGCCGCGCAACCTGCCGGTTCGGCATGTCGCCTTCGAACCGAAAATCAAAGTCCATGGCAAAGCGCAGACGGCCTCCGACGCCGAACTCAAAGCCAACCCACGTTCCCGTAGCGCTGTCATGCGTGTGGCGGAGAAGCTGCGGTGAGCAAGCTCTTCGCCAAGCCATTGCCCGGCGGAAGCTTCTTCATGCTGCTGCTGTTTGTCGGCGTGCTCGTGTCGGCCATCGGCGTGTCTTACAGCGCGCACTGGAACCGTCAGCTATTGAATTCGCTGTACAACGAACTGAGCGTGCGCGACAAGGCGCAGGCGGAGTGGGGCCGGTTGATTCTGGAGCAGAGCACCTGGACCGCCCACAGCCGTATCGAAGTGCTGGCCACCGAACAATTGAAAATGCACATCCCCGGTGCCGCTGACGTGAAGATGGTGGCGCCATGATGAAACTCGAAGGTGCACTCTTTCCTTGGCGGTTCCGCGTGGTGCTGGGTTTGCTCGGCATCATGGTGGCCGCGATTGCCTGGCGCATCATCGATTTGCAAGTGGTCGACCGTGCCTTCCTTAAAGGTCAGGGCGATGCCCGCAGTGTTCGTCATATTCCGATTCCGGCTCACCGTGGTCTGATCACCGACCGTAACGGCGAGCCTTTGGCCGTGAGTACTCCGGTCACCACCCTCTGGGCCAATGCCAAGGAAATGCAAACGGCCAAAGAAAAGTGGCCGGCACTGGCGGCTGCCCTGGGGCAGGACCCGAAAGCCCTGGCCGAGCGCCTTGAAGCGCAGGCCAACAAGGAATTCATTTATCTGGTGCGCGGGCTGACGCCTGAGCAGGGCCAGGCGGTGCTCGATCTCAAAGTGCCTGGCGTCTATGGCATCGAAGAGTTCCGCCGTTTCTATCCGGCCGGTGAAGTGACCGCGCATATGGTCGGCTTTACCGACATCGATGACCATGGCAAGGAAGGTATCGAGCTGGCCTATGACGAATGGCTGGCCGGGGTGCCGGGTAAACGACAAGTCATCAAGGACCGGCGCGGCCGGTTGATCAAGGATGTCCAGGTCACCAAAAACGCCAAGGCCGGCAAGCCCTTGGCGTTGTCCATTGACCTGCGCCTGCAATACCTGGCCAACCGCGAACTGCGTAACGCGATCATCGAGAACGGCGCCAAGGCCGGCAGCCTGGTGATCATGGACGTGAAGACCGGCGAGATTCTCGCGATGGTCAACCAGCCAACCTACAACCCGAACAACCGCCGCAACCTGCAGCCGGCGATGATGCGTAACCGCGCGATGATCGACGTGTTCGAGCCAGGCTCGACCATGAAAGCGATCTCGATGAGCGCCGCCATCGAAACCGGCCGCTGGAAACCGAGCGATACCGTCGAGGTGTATCCGGGCTCCCTGCAGATTGGCAAGTACACCATCAAGGACGTATCCAAGACCGAAGGCCCGGTGCTCGACCTGACCGGCATCCTGATCAATTCCAGTAACGTCGGCATGAGCAAGGTCGCGTTCGATATCGGCGGCGAAACCATTTTCCGTCTGGCGCAGAAAGTCGGCCTCGGCCAGGACACTGGCCTGGGCTTCCCGGGCGAGCGCGTCGGCAATCTGCCGAACTACCGCGAATGGCGCAAGGCAGAAACCGCCACGCTGTCCTACGGCTACGGTGTTTCCGTGACCGCGATCCAGTTGGTCCACGCCTTCTCGGCCCTGGCCAACAACGGTCGCCTCGCACCGCTGACCCTGATCAAGACCGACAAGGCGCCGCAAACCACCCAGGTACTGCCGGAGGCCGTCGCAAAAACCATGCAAGGCATGCTGCAACAAGTGATCGAAGCCCCGCGCGGTGTGTTCCGTGCGCAGGTGCCGGCGTATCACGTGGGCGGCAAGTCGGGTACTGCGCGTAAAACCTCGGTCGGCACCAAGGGTTACGCCGTGAACTCCTACCGTTCGCTGTTCGCCGGTTTCGGCCCGATGAGCGATCCGCGTTACGCCATCGTGGTGGTCATCGACGAGCCGACCAAGGCCGGTTACTTCGGCGGCCTGGTTTCCGCACCGGTGTTCAGCCGTGTGATGTCGGGCACCCTGCGCCTGATGAACATTACCCCGGACAACCTGCCACCTACTCAACAAGCGAACGCAACACCGGTCGTTCCGCTGAAAGCCAATGGAGGGCGCGGCTGATGTCCCTGAGCCTGAACAAGATTTTCCCTCACGCCGGCCACGATCTGCTGATTCGCGAACTCGCCCTGGACAGCCGCAATGTGCGTGCGGGTGATCTGTTCCTCGCTGTGCCGGGCGGTAAATTCGATGGGCGCGCGCATATGGTTGACGCCCTGCAGCGTGGTGCTGCCGCGGTGGCCTATGAAGTAGAAGGCGCCACGGTCCTGCCGATCACTGAAGTGCCGTTGATTCCGGTCAAAGGTCTGGCGGCTCAGCTGTCGGACATCGCCGGGCGTTTTTATGGCGAGCCAAGCCATCACCTGAACCTGGTGGGCGTGACCGGTACCAACGGCAAGACCAGCGTGACTCAATTGGTCGCCCAGGCGCTGGACCTGCTCGGCCAGCACTGCGGCCTGGTCGGCACGCTCGGTTCGGGTTTCTATGGGGCGCTGGAAAGCGGCCTGCACACCACGCCGAACCCGATTGCCGTGCAGGCGACCCTGGCGGACCTGAAAAAGGCCGGGGCCAAGGCCGTGGCGATGGAAGTTTCTTCCCATGGCCTGGATCAGGGGCGCGTGACTGCCCTGGCGTTCGATGTGGCAGTGATGACCAACCTGTCCCGCGATCACCTGGATTATCACGGCACCATGCAGGCCTACGGCGAAGCCAAGGCCAGGCTGTTTGACTGGAATGACTTGAAATGCCGCGTGGTCAACCTCGACGACGAGTTCGGCCGGCAACTGGCCGCCGACAAGCGCGAGTCGCGGTTGATCACCTACAGCCTGGAAGACTCCGGCGCCTACCTGTATTGCCGTCAGGCGCAATTCGACGACGAAGGCGTGCGAGCCACTCTGGTCACGCCACAGGGCGAGCACCACTTGCGCAGCACCTTGCTCGGTCGCTTCAACCTGAGCAATGTCCTGGCGGCGGTCGGTGCGTTGCTCGGTCTGGATTACGCCCTGGACGAAATTCTCAAGGTGCTGCCGAAGCTTGAAGGCCCTGCCGGGCGCATGCAGCGCTTGGGCGGTGGCTCGCAGCCGCTGGTGGTGGTCGATTACGCCCACACCCCGGATGCCCTGGAAAAAGTACTGCTGGCTCTGCGTCCACACGCCAAGGGTCAGCTGCTGTGCCTGTTCGGCTGTGGCGGCGATCGCGATCGCGGCAAGCGTCCGTTGATGGCCGAAGTGGTTGAGCGCCTGGCCGATGGCGTGCTGGTGACCGATGACAATCCGCGCACTGAAGACCCTGCAGTGATTTTCGATGACATCCGCGCCGGTTTCACGGCTGTGGATAAAGTGGAGTTCGTTGCCGGTCGTGGTCAGGCGATTGCCCGGTTGATCGCCAGTGCCTCGGCGGATGACGTGATTGTCCTGGCCGGGAAAGGTCACGAGGACTATCAGGAAATCAACGGCGAACGCCATGCCTTTTCCGATCTGGTCGAGGCTGATCATGCCTTGACCGCGTGGGAGGTGGCCCATGCTTAAGGCCTTGAAACTGAGTGAACTGACCGGTGCGCTGAGTGCTCGCCTGGTGTCCGCCGATGCCAGCTTCGACGGCGTCAGCATCGACAGCCGTGCAATCAAGCCGGGCCAGCTGTTTATTGCCCTGACCGGTCCGCGTTTTGACGGTCATGACTATCTGAATGAAGTCGCCGCCAAGGGCGCCGTGGCTGCGCTGGTCGAGCGTGAAGTCGCTGGCAGCACGCTGCCGCAGTTACTGGTCAGCGACACTCGCCAGGCCCTCGGCCAGTTGGGCGCGCTCAATCGCGCCGCCTACACCCATCCGGTCGCGGCCGTCACCGGTTCCAGCGGCAAGACCACGGTCAAGGAGATGCTTGCGAGCATCCTGCGCACCCGTGGTCCGGTGCTGGCGACCCGTGGCAACCTGAACAACGACCTCGGCGTGCCGCTGACCTTGCTCGAACTGGCACCGGAACACACCGCTGCCGTGATCGAACTGGGCGCCTCGCGCCTGGGTGAAATTGCCTACACCGTCGGCCTGACCCGGCCGCACGTGGCCATTCTCAACAATGCCGGGACCGCCCACGTCGGCGAGTTCGGCGGCCCGGACAAAATCGTCGAAGCCAAGGGCGAGATCATCGAAGGGCTGGATGCCGATGGCGTCGCCGTTCTCAATCTTGACGACAAGGCATTCGGTATCTGGAAGGCACGCGCCGGTGATCGCAAAGTGCTGACGTTTGCGTTGAGCAACGCCAGCGCCGATTTCTACGCCAGTGACCTGACTACCGATGCCCGCGGCTGCCCGGCGTTCAACCTGCACAGCCCTGAAGGCGTGGAGCGCGTTCAATTGAACCTGCTCGGCACCCATAACGTCGCCAATGCCATGGCCGCCGCCGCGGCCGCCCATGCCCTGGGTGTGTCGCTGTTCGGTATCGCCACCGGCCTTGGCGCGATGCAACCGGTCAAGGGGCGCACCGTCGCGCAACTGGCCACCAATGGCATGCGCGTGATCGATGACACTTACAACGCCAACCCCACCTCCATGTGCGCTGCCGTTGATATACTGGCCGGCTTTTCCGGTCGCACCGTCCTGGTGCTCGGGGATATCGGCGAGTTGGGCGAATGGGCGGAGCAGGGGCACCGCGACGTGGGCGCGTACGCCCGTGGCAAGGTTTCTGCGCTGTACGCCGTCGGGCCAATGATGGCTCACGCCGTGAACGCATTCGGTCCACAGGCTTTTCACTTCAGCACGCAGGCTGAACTGATCAAGGCCCTGGGTGCCGAGCAAGACACAAACACCACCATTTTGATCAAGGGGTCGCGCAGCGCTGCGATGGAAAACATCGTCGCCGCCTTGTGCGGGTCCAGTCTGGAGAAACATTAATGCTGCTGCTGCTAGCGGAGTATCTGCAACAGTTCTACAAAGGCTTCGCGGTCTTCCAGTACCTGACCCTGCGCGGGATTCTCGGTGTACTGACCGCGCTGGTCTTGTCGCTGTGCTATGGCCCATGGATGATCCGCACGTTGCAGAGCCGTCAGATCGGTCAATCCGTTCGCAACGACGGCCCGCAGTCGCACCTGTCCAAGTCGGGTACACCGACCATGGGCGGCGCGCTGATTCTGTCGTCCATCGGTGTCAGCACCCTGCTGTGGGCTGACCTGAGCAACCGTTACGTCTGGGTCGTACTGCTGGTGACCTTGCTGTTCGGCGCCATCGGCTGGGTCGACGACTACCGCAAGGTCATCGAGAAGAACTCCCGTGGCTTGCCGAGCCGCTGGAAATATTTCTGGCAATCGGTGTTCGGTCTGGGCGCGGCGATCTTCCTTTATATGACTGCCGCCACGCCGGTGGAAACCACGCTGATCCTGCCGATGCTCAAGGACTACAGCATTCCGCTGGGCGCCGGCTTCATCGTGCTGACCTATTTCGTGATTGTCGGTTCGAGCAACGCGGTCAACCTGACCGACGGCCTCGACGGCCTGGCGATCATGCCGACCGTGATGGTTGGTGGTGGCCTGGGCATTTTCTGCTACCTGTCGGGTAACGTGAAGTTCGCCGAATACCTGCTGATTCCTTACGTACCGGGCGCAGGCGAGTTGATTGTGTTCTGTGGCGCGTTGATCGGAGCCGGCCTGGGCTTCCTGTGGTTCAACACCTATCCGGCACAAGTCTTCATGGGTGACGTCGGCGCACTGGCGCTGGGCGCGGCCCTGGGCACCATCGCGGTGATCGTCCGTCAGGAAATCGTCCTGTTCATCATGGGCGGCGTGTTCGTGATGGAAACCCTGTCAGTCGTCATTCAGGTCGCCTCTTTTAAACTGACCGGTCGCCGTGTATTCCGCATGGCGCCCATTCACCACCACTTTGAACTCAAGGGCTGGCCCGAGCCGCGCGTGATCGTCCGTTTCTGGATCATCACCGTGATTCTCGTGCTGATCGGCCTTGCCACCCTGAAGCTGAGGTAGAAACAAGTGTCTCTGATCGCTTCTGACCACTTCCGCATCGTTGTCGGCCTCGGCAAGAGCGGCATGTCCCTGGTTCGCTTCCTGGCGAACCGGGGCGTGGCGTTTGCCGTGGCCGATACGCGGGAAAATCCACCGGAACTGGCCGCGCTCAAGCGTGACTATCCGCACGTGGAAGTGCGTTGTGGCGAGTTGGATGTCGAGTTCCTGTGCCGTGCCGACGAGCTCTACGTGAGCCCCGGCCTGGCGCTGGCGACCCCGGCCCTACAGGCCGCCGCCGCCCGTGGCGTGAAATTGTCCGGTGACATCGAGCTGTTCGCGCTTAACGCGAAGGCGCCGATCGTGGCCATCAGCGGCTCCAACGCGAAAAGCACCGTCACCACGCTGGTCGGCGAAATGGCGGCTGCGGCTGGCAAGCGAGTTGCCGTCGGCGGCAACCTCGGCACCCCGGCGCTGGACCTGCTCAGCGACGATATCGAGTTGTACGTGATGGAGCTGTCGAGTTTCCAGCTGGAAACCACCGACCAACTCAACGCCGAAGTCGCGACCGTGCTCAACATCAGCGAAGACCACATGGACCGTTACAGCGGTCTGCCGGCCTACCACCTGGCCAAGCACCGGATCTTCCGTGGCGCCAGGCAGTTTGTGGTCAATCGTCAGGACGCTTTGAGTCGTCCGCTGATGGGCGAAGGGCAGCCATGCTGGACCTTCGGCCTGAGCAAACCCGATTTCAAGGCTTTCGGTATTCGTGAAGAAGACGGCGAGAAATACCTGGGCTTCGAATTCCAGAACCTGATGCCAGTGCGCGAACTGAAGATTCGCGGCGCCCACAACCAGTCCAACGCCCTGGCAGCCTTGGCCCTGGGCCATGCTGTCGGCCTGCCGTTCGATGCCATGCTGTCGAGCCTGCGCACCTTCGCCGGTCTCGAGCATCGCTGCCAATGGGTCCGCGACCTCGACGGCGTGGGTTACTACAACGATTCCAAGGCCACCAACGTCGGTGCCGCACTGGCGGCCATCGAAGGCCTCGGCGCGGACATCGACGGCAAGATCGTGCTGATCGCCGGTGGCGACGGCAAGGGTGCCGAGTTCAAGGACCTGCGCGATCCGGTGGCGGCCAACTGCCGCGCCGTGGTCCTGATGGGGCGTGACTCCGACAAGATCGGTGAAGCCATCGGCGATGCCGTACCGCTGATCCGCGCCGGCTCCCTGGTCGAAGCCGTCGAGCAATGCCGCGCTGCAGCCCAACCGGGCGACGTGGTGCTGCTGTCGCCTGCCTGCGCCAGTTTCGACATGTTCAAGAACTACGAAGACCGTGGTCACCAGTTCGTCCAAGCCGTGGAGGATCTGGCATGAGCCTCAAAGGCATCATCAAGCCGTATCCATCGCCGCTCATCACCGGGCGCGGTATCGACCTCGACTTCCCGATGCTCGCCGGCTGCCTGACGCTGCTCGGCCTGGGGCTGATCATGATCGCCTCGGCATCGACCGAAGTGGCGGCCGTGCAGTCGGGCAGCGCCCTGTATTACATGATTCGCCACCTTATTTACGTGGTGCTGGGCCTGGGTGCCTGCATCGTCACCATGATGATCCCGATTGCCACCTGGCAACGCCTGGGCTGGCTGATGCTGCTGGGGGCGTTCGGCCTGCTGGTGATGGTGATCATCCCGGGGATCGGCCGTGAGGTTAACGGCTCGATGCGCTGGATCGGATTCAGTTTCTTCAACGTCCAGCCTTCCGAGATCGCCAAGGTGTTCGTGGTGATCTACCTCGCCGGTTATCTGGTGCGTCGCCAGAAAGAAGTGCGTGAAAGCTGGATGGGCTTCTTCAAACCGTTCATCGTGCTGCTGCCGATGGCGGGCCTGCTGCTGATGGAGCCTGACTTCGGTGCCACCGTCGTGATGATGGGGGCGGCGGCGGCGATGCTGTTCCTTGGTGGCGTCGGGTTGTTCCGCTTTTCCCTGATGGTGGTCCTGGCCGTCGGCGCAGTGGTGCTGTTGATTCAAATGCAGCCGTATCGAATGGCGCGTCTGACCAACTTTGCCGACCCGTGGGCCGACCAGTTCGGCGCTGGCTATCAGTTGTCCCAGGCATTGATCGCCTTCGGTCGCGGCGAATGGCTGGGCGTGGGTCTGGGCAACAGCGTGCAGAAACAGTTCTACCTGCCGGAAGCCCACACTGACTTCGTGTTCTCGGTCCTGGCCGAAGAGCTGGGTGCGGTGGGTTCGTTGTGCACCGTGGCACTGTTTGTCTTCGTGTGTATTCGTGGCATGTACATCGGTTTGTGGGCTGAAAAGGCCAAGCAGTTTTTCGCAGCCTATGTGGCATACGGACTGTCGTTCCTGTGGATCGGCCAGTTCCTGATCAACATCGGCGTGAATGTCGGCCTGCTGCCGACCAAGGGGCTGACCCTGCCGTTCCTCAGTTATGGCGGTAGTTCGTTGGTGATTTGCTGCGCCTGTCTCGGCTTGTTGCTGCGCATCGAATGGGAAAGTCGAACCCACCTGGGCAGCGAAGAGATGGAGTTCCATGAGAGCGACTTCGCCGAGGAGCCGAACCATGGGCGCTAACGTCATGATCATGGCTGGCGGTACCGGTGGCCACGTGTTCCCGGCGCTGGCCTGTGCCCGCGAATTCCAGGCGCGCGGCTACACCGTGCACTGGCTCGGCACCCCGCGTGGGATCGAGAACGATCTGGTGCCGGCGGCCGGTATCGAACTGCATCGGATCAATGCCAGCGGTTTGCGCGGCAAGGGCAAATTGTCCCTGCTAAAGGCACCGTTCATGTTGTTCAAGTCGGTCTGGCAGGCGCGGGCGATCATTCGCCGTCTGCAGCCGGTCTGCGTCGTTGGCTTTGGTGGGTTTGTGACCGGTCCTGGCGGCGTCGCGGCCAAACTGGCCGGTGTGCCGGTGATCGTTCACGAACAGAACGCCGTGGCCGGTACCGCCAATCGGTTGCTGGTGCCGTTGGCCGCCCGAGTCTGTGAAGCGTTCCCCGACACCTTTACCCTGTCGGACAGCCGCCGGACCACCGGTAATCCGGTGCGCACCGAGCTGTTCCTCGAGACATCGCGACCTGCCCTGGCCGGTCGCAAGGCGCGTTTGCTGATCCTGGGCGGAAGTCTGGGCGCAGAACCGTTGAACAAGTTGCTGCCTGAAGCCCTGTCGCAAGTCGCTGCCGATTTGCGTCCGGAAGTGTTCCATCAGGCCGGCAAAAACCACGATGAAGTGACTGCAGAGCGTTATCGCGCGGCTGGCGTCGAGGCGCAGGTGCAGCCCTTCATCAAAGACATGGCCCAAGCCTACAGCTGGGCCGACCTGGTGGTATGTCGCGCAGGCGCGCTGACCATCAGTGAACTGGCCGCCGCCGGTCTGCCCTCGATGCTGGTGCCTTTGCCTCATGCCATCGACGATCACCAGACCCGCAACGCCGAATATTTGGCCCGTGAAGGCGCAGCCTTCCTGATGCCACAAAGAACGACTGGCGCAGCGGATCTTGCCGCTCGCCTGACAGAGGTCCTGATGCAACCACAACGACTCAACGAAATGGCTACCGCGGCACGCCGCCTGGCCAAACCCGATGCCACCCGTAACGTGGTCGATAGCTGCCTGGAGGTGGCCCATGGTTGAGAGTCAGAAAGCCATGCCGCAACCGGAAATGCGCCGCATCCGTCGCATCCACTTCGTCGGTATCGGCGGTGTGGGCATGTGCGGGATTGCCGAAGTGCTGCTGAACCTGGGTTATGCCGTGTCCGGTTCCGACCTGAAGGCTTCGCCGGTGACTGAACGCCTGGAGTCCTTCGGCGCGCAGATCTTCATCGGCCATCGCGCCGAGAACGCCGCGGCCGCCGACGTGCTGGTGGTGTCGAGCGCCGTGAACACGTCCAACCCGGAAGTCGCTACCGCGCTGGAACGCCGTATCCCGGTGGTGCCGCGTGCAGAGATGCTGGCTGAGCTGATGCGTTATCGCCACGGTATCGCCGTTGCCGGTACCCACGGCAAAACCACGACCACCAGCCTGATCGCTTCGGTGTTCGCCGCCGGTGGCCTGGACCCGACATTCGTGATCGGTGGCCGCCTTAATGCCGCGGGCACCAATGCCCAGCTTGGCACCAGCCGCTACCTGATCGCCGAAGCCGACGAAAGCGACGCCAGCTTCCTGCACTTGCAGCCGCTGGTGGCTGTGGTCACCAACATCGACGCCGATCATATGGCGACCTACGACGGTGACTTCAACAAACTGAAGAAAACCTTCGTCGAGTTCCTGCACAACCTGCCGTTTTATGGCCTGGCCGTGGTGTGCCTGGACGATCCGGTGGTGCGTGAAATCCTCCCGCAGGTCAAGCGCCCGACCGTTACCTATGGCTTTGGCGAAGATTGCGACGTGCGCGCCATCAATGTGCGCCAGCAAGGCATGCAGACCTTCTTCACCGTACTGCGTCCCGACCGCGAGCCACTGGATGTTTCGGTGAACATGCCGGGCAACCACAACGTATTGAATGCCCTTGCGACCATCTGCATCGCCACCGACGAAGGCGTCAGCGATGAAGCCATCGTCCAGGGCCTGTCCGGGTTCCAGGGGGTCGGCCGACGCTTCCAGGTCTACGGCGAACTGCCGGTGGACGGCGGCAATGTGATGCTGGTCGATGACTACGGTCACCACCCGACGGAAGTCGCGGCCGTGATCAAGGCCGTACGCGGTGGCTGGCCGGAGCGCCGCCTGGTGATGGTCTACCAGCCGCACCGTTACAGCCGCACCCGTGACCTGTACGACGATTTCGTCAATGTGCTGGCCGACGCCAACGTACTGCTGCTGATGGAAGTCTATCCGGCCGGCGAAGAGCCGATTCCGGGCGCCGACAGCCGCAAGCTGTGCAACAGCATCCGTCAGCGTGGCCAGCTCGACCCGATCTACATCGAGCGTGGCGTCGACCTCGCGCCAGTGGTCAAGCCGCTGCTGCGCGCCGGCGACATCCTGCTGTGCCAGGGCGCCGGCGATATCGGCGGTCTCGCACCAAAACTGTTGAAAAGTGAGTTGTTCGCCGGTGCCGTTGCCGCGCCGGAGAAGGGGAAGTTGAAATGACTGTTGCCTACGCCAACCTGGTCTCCACGATCGCGCCGAAAGACTTCGGCCGCGTCGCCGTGCTGTTCGGCGGCAAGAGCGCCGAGCGTGAGGTCTCCCTGAAGTCGGGTAACGCTGTTCTGGACGCGCTGCAAAGCGCCGGTGTGGACGCGTTCGGCCTCGACGTGGGCGATGACCTGCTGCAGCGTCTGCTCAACGAAAAAATCGACCGCGCCTTCATCATCCTCCACGGCCGTGGCGGTGAAGACGGCAGCATGCAGGGCCTGCTCGAATGCCTGGGCATTCCGTACACCGGCAGCGGCATCCTGGCTTCCGCCCTGGCCATGGACAAACTGCGCACCAAGCAGGTCTGGCACAGCCTGGGCATTCCAACCCCACGTCACGCGGTACTGAGCAGCGAGGCCGATTGTATTTCGGCAGCGACGGAACTGGGCTTCCCTTTGATCGTCAAACCGGCCCATGAAGGTTCAAGTATCGGTATGGCCAAAGTGAGTTCCGCGTCCGAATTGATCGACGCATGGAAAGCGGCCAGTACCTACGATTCGCAAGTGTTGGTCGAGCAATGGATTCACGGTCCGGAGTTCACCATCGCCACCCTGCGTGACCAGGTGTTGCCGCCGATTGCCCTGGGCACCACGCACAGCTTCTACGACTACGACGCCAAGTACATCGCCAACGATACCCAGTACCGCATTCCGTGCGGTCTGGACAGCGCCAAGGAAAAGGAACTCATGGACCTCACGGCGAAAGCCTGTGAAGCGCTGGGTATCGCCGGTTGGGGCAGGGCAGACGTGATGCAGGACGCCGACGGGCAGTTCTGGTTCCTGGAGGTCAACACCGCACCGGGCATGACCGATCACAGCCTGGTGCCGATGGCGGCCCGTGCCGCCGGTCTGGATTTCCAGCAACTGGTCCTGGCCATTCTGGCCGAGAGCGTTGCCGGCAAGACTGCCGGTAACCAAGAGTCGACGAGAGGTTAAGGCCATGCAAGGCGCTCAGCTCAGACATCAGCCCACCGCACCGATCGGCCGCAAGCCGGTACCGCGGGGTGCCAGCCGAATGGTGGCCAAAGAGCCGATGTCCGCGCGCCTGCCGAAAGCCAACTTCGGTTTTCTCAAAGCGTTGTTCTGGCCGGTACTGCTGGTGGCTTTGGGGTTCGGTACTTACGAAGGCGCGACACGGTTGTTGCCGTATGCCGACAGGCCGATCACCAAGATCAACGTGCAGGGCGACCTGAGTTACATCAGCCAGCAAGCGGTGCAGCAGCGGATCGCCCCCTACGTGGCGTCGAGCTTCTTCACCATCGACCTGGCGAGCATGCGCACCGAGCTGGAACAGATGCCATGGATTGCCCACGCCGAAGTGCGCAGGGTGTGGCCGGATCAAGTGGTGATCCGCCTGGAAGAACAACTGCCCGTGGCCCGTTGGGGCGACGAGTCGCTGTTGAACAACCAGGGCCAGGCCTTCACCCCGCGCGAGCTGGCGAACTATGAACACCTGCCACAGCTGTTCGGCCCACAGCGGGCTCAGCAGCAAGTGATGCAGCAATACCAGGTACTGAGCCAGATGCTCAGGCCGCTGGGCTTCTCGATTGCACGCCTCGAACTGCGTGATCGCGGCAGCTGGTTCCTGACCACCGGCCCCGGCAGTGCGGGTCCCGGGATAGAACTGCTGCTGGGACGCGGCAACCAGGTGGAAAAGATGCGCCGTTTCATCGCCATCTATGACAAGACGCTCAAAGAACAGATTACGAACATTGCGCGCATCGATCTGCGCTACGCCAACGGCCTCGCTGTTGGCTGGCGGGAACCTGTAGCGCCCACGGCAGCCCAACCCGCTGTCGCGAAGAATTAAGAAGAGGCAGGACCCATGGCAAACGTGCAAAGCGGCAAAATGATCGTCGGTCTCGATATCGGCACCTCCAAGGTGGTGGCGCTGGTGGGCGAGGTCGCGGACGACGGCACGCTGGAAATCGTCGGGATCGGCACCCATCCGTCCCGTGGCCTGAAAAAAGGCGTGGTGGTGAACATCGAGTCCACCGTGCAATCGATCCAGCGCGCCATCGAAGAAGCGCAGCTGATGGCTGGTTGCCGCATTCACTCGGCGTTCGTCGGCGTGGCCGGTAATCACATCCGCAGCCTGAACTCCCACGGCATCGTGGCGATTCGTGATCGCGAAGTCAGCTCGGCGGACCTTGAGCGTGTGCTCGACGCGGCCCAGGCCGTGGCGATCCCGGCTGACCAGCGCGTGCTGCACACCCTGCCGCAGGATTACGTAATCGATAACCAGGAAGGCGTCCGCGAACCGCTGGGCATGTCCGGCGTACGTCTGGAAGCCAAGGTCCACGTGGTCACCTGCGCCGTCAACGCCGCACAGAACATTGAAAAATGCGTGCGCCGCTGCGGTCTGGAAATCGACGACATCATTCTCGAGCAACTGGCTTCCGCGTACTCGGTACTGACCGATGACGAGAAAGAGCTGGGCGTGTGCCTGGTGGACATCGGTGGCGGTACTACCGACATCGCGATCTTCACCGAAGGTGCGATCCGTCACACCGCGGTGATCCCGATTGCCGGTGACCAGGTGACCAACGACATCGCCATGGCGTTGCGCACTCCGACCCAGTACGCCGAAGAAATCAAGATCCGCTACGCCTGTGCCCTGGCCAAACTGGCCGGTGCCGGTGAAACCATCAAGGTGCCAAGCGTTGGCGATCGTCCGCCGCGCGAACTGTCCCGCCAGGCCTTGGCCGAAGTGGTCGAGCCGCGCTACGACGAGCTGTTCACGCTGATCCAGGCCGAACTGCGTCGCAGTGGTTACGAAGACCTGATCCCGGCCGGCATCGTGCTGACCGGCGGTACGTCGAAGATGGAAGGCGCTACCGAATTGGCCGAGGAAATCTTCCACATGCCGGTGCGCCTGGGCGTGCCTCACGGCGTGAAAGGTCTGGATGACGTGGTACGCAACCCGATCTATTCCACCGGCGTCGGCCTGTTGATGTACGGCCTGCAGAAGCAGTCCGACGGCATCTCGTTCTCGGGCATCGGCAGTCGCGACAGCTACAGCAACGAAGAGCCACAGGCTCCGCTGCTGGACCGCCTGAAGAAGTGGGTCCAGGGCAATTTCTGAAGATTTACCGCAATACCGTTACACCGAAGCACGCAGTAGGCGAAAAAACTAGAGAATGTAAAGGAGAGGGAAAATGTTCGAACTCGTAGACAACATCCCCGCAAGCCCGGTAATCAAAGTTATCGGTGTCGGCGGTGGCGGCGGCAACGCTGTCAACCATATGGTCAAGAGCAACATCGAAGGCGTCGAATTCATCTGCGCCAACACCGATGCTCAAGCGCTGAAAAACATCGGCGCGCGGACCATCCTGCAACTGGGCACCGGCGTGACCAAGGGCCTGGGCGCTGGCGCCAACCCTGAAGTCGGCCGTCAAGCCGCTCTGGAAGACCGTGAGCGCATTGCCGAAGTGCTGGCCGGCACCAACATGGTGTTCATCACCACCGGCATGGGCGGCGGTACCGGTACCGGTGCTGCGCCGATCATCGCCGAAGTGGCCAAGGAAATGGGCATCCTGACCGTTGCGGTCGTGACCCGTCCGTTCCCGTTCGAAGGCCGCAAGCGTATGCAGATCGCCGACGAAGGCATCCGCATGCTCTCCGAAAGCGTCGACTCGTTGATCACCATTCCCAACGAGAAGCTGCTGACCATCCTCGGTAAAGACGCCAGCCTGCTGTCGGCTTTCGCCAAGGCAGACGATGTACTGGCCGGTGCCGTCCGCGGTATCTCCGACATCATCAAGCGTCCGGGCATGATCAACGTCGACTTCGCCGACGTGCGTACCGTGATGAGTGAAATGGGCATGGCGATGATGGGCACTGGCTGCGCCAGCGGTCCGAACCGTGCACGTGAAGCGACCGAAGCGGCCATCCGCAACCCGCTGCTGGAAGACGTGAACCTGCAAGGCGCTCGCGGCATCCTGGTGAACATTACCGCCGGTCCGGATCTGTCCCTGGGTGAATACTCCGACGTGGGTAGCATCATCGAGGCATTCGCCTCCGAGCACGCGATGGTCAAGGTCGGTACCGTTATCGATCCGGACATGCGCGACGAGCTGCACGTGACTGTCGTTGCCACAGGTTTGGGCGCTAAAATCGAGAAGCCTGTGAAGGTCATCGACAACACCGTTCACACTTCGATGGCTGCACAGCCACAACAACAGGCCCCTGTTCGTCAGGAAGCTCCAGCGGTGAACTACCGTGACCTGGACCGTCCGACCGTCATGCGCAACCAGGCTCAGGCCGGTGCTGCGACTGCCGCGAAGATGAATCCGCAAGATGATCTGGACTACCTGGACATCCCGGCTTTCCTGCGTCGTCAGGCCGATTGATGGAATGTATCAGGGCTATGAAGGTGATTGGTGTTCAGCAAAGGCGTGGTCTGCTATCATCGCCAGCCTTTGTTGATACCAGTTCGCAATTTGCGCTGAAGCGGCCCAAGCCATGATTAAACAACGCACACTGAAAAATATTATCCGTGCCACAGGTGTAGGCCTGCACTCCGGGGAGAAGGTCTACCTGACCCTCAAGCCTGCGCCTGTCGACACTGGCATTGTGTTTTGTCGCGCTGACCTCGACCCTGTGGTGCAAATTCCTGCCCGCGCGGAAAACGTCGGTGAAACCACTATGTCGACCACGCTTATAAATGGCGACGTCAAAGTGGACACGGTAGAGCACTTGCTCTCGGCCATGGCTGGCCTGGGCATCGATAACGCCTACGTCGAGCTCTCCGCGTCCGAAGTCCCGATCATGGATGGCAGCGCTGGACCCTTCGTATTCCTGATTCAATCGGCAGGCCTGGAAGAACAGGACGCCGCCAAGAAATTCATCCGCATCCTGCGTGAAGTGACAGTGGAAGACGGCGACAAGCGCGCCACTTTCGTCCCTTTCGAAGGGTTCAAGGTGAGCTTCGAGATCGATTTCGATCACCCGGTTTTCCGGGACCGCACCCAAAGTGCAAGCGTGGATTTTTCCAGCACTTCGTTCGTAAAAGAAGTCAGCCGCGCCCGTACTTTCGGTTTCATGAGTGACATCGAGTACCTGCGCAAGCACAACCTCGCACTCGGCGGCAGCGTTGAAAACGCTATTGTGGTCGACGCCGATGGCGTACTGAACGAAGACGGCCTTCGCTATGAAGACGAATTCGTGAAGCACAAGATTCTCGATGCAATTGGTGACCTCTACCTGCTGGGCAATAGCCTGATTGGTGAGTTCAAGGGCTTCAAGTCCGGCCACGCACTGAACAACCAGCTGCTGCGCAAGTTGATTGAGCAGACAGATGCCTGGGAAGTCGTGACGTTCGAAGACGCCAGCACTGCACCGATCTCTTACATGCGCCCGGTTGCGGCCGTGTAAGCAAAAAACCTCTCTAGTTTTTAAAGGCTACCTTCGGGTGGCCTTTTTTTATGTCCGAAGTTTGTAGTGCCTGGGCTGGCCTCATCGCGAGCAAGCTCGCTCCCACAGTTGATTGCATTCCCCTGTGGGAGCGAGCTTGCTCGCGATGGCGTCCTCCCATCCAATGAAAATCCTATTCGACACAAACCACCCGGTTACGCCCCCCTTCCTTGGCCTGATACAGCGCCTTGTCGGCACTGAACAGCAATTGCTCCAGGTTGATATCGCTGGCCGCCGTCCAGGTGGCAATACCGATACTCACACTCATCGGCGGTCCACCGACGTCCACCAGTGGCAGTTTCTGCACCGCCTCGCGGATGTGCTCGGCGATCTGCTTCGCGCCTTCACTGTCAGTTTCGGCCAGGATCACCGAAAACTCCTCGCCGCCATAGCGAGCCACCAGATCCGTCGGGCGATGGACATTGGCGCGCAGGACCCCGGCCAACGCCCGCAAGGCTTCGTCGCCGGCCTGATGCCCGTGCCGGTCATTGAAGGCCTTGAAGTGATCGGCATCGATCATCAGCAACGACAACGGCCTGCCACTGCGCTGCGCACGAAACCATTCATGGCGCAGGGTCTGATCAAGGGATCGACGGTTGGCCACGCCGGTCAAGGCATCGGTGGCCGCCAGTTGCGCCAATTCCTGCTCGGCACTTTGGCGCCGTCGCAGCTCGCGGCAGAGCAGCCAGGTCAGCCACAACAGGCCGATGCACAAGACCCCTGTTGCACCGCTGATCACATAGGCCGTGCGGTTCCAGGTGGCGAACACTTCGTCGATGGAAAGGGCCACGATGACGGTCAGCGGCAGATTGCCGACCCGGGTAAAGGTGTACAGGCGCCGTTGATGATCGACACTCGACACGCTTTCAAAGGTACCACTGCGCTCGCGCAGCATGCGTGCGACGTTGGGACGGCTGGAGAAGCTTTTGCCGATGGCGTTTTGCTCCCGGTACGGTTTCTGCGCCAGGAGGATCCCGTCATCGTTAATGATGCCCAGCGTACTGCCGTTGCCGATGTCGAGGCTGTTGAACAGTTGGTCGAAGTAGCTCATGCGCATCGACGCCACCGCGACCCCCACAAACTCACCCGTGGGCGAAGAAATGCGCCGGCTGAAACTGATGCGCCATTCGTCGCTGTCATCGCAGTCGCAGCGTGGCTTGAACGGTCGGCTGATAAACATGCCGGTGTCGTGATTGAAGGCATGGGCCAGGAAATAATCGCGGTCAGCGAAGTTGCCCGGTTTCGGTTCGATCAATGATGAGTCGACCAGCACGTCGCCGTGCTTGTCCAGCAGCAGGATGTCGCCCTTGTAGCGCGCAGTGGTGGAGCGGTCGAACAGCACCAGATGACGGATCTGCGGTGCAACCTGTTTAAGGTCGTCCCGTTGGGCGGCGGCGATCAGGCCCTGCAAGGTCAAGTCATAGAGCTCGACCGTACGCAGGACATCGGTATCGATCAGTTGCGCAATGGTGGTCGCGCTGCGTGTGGCGGTCTGCTGGGCGTAGGCGTGTTCGCGGATCAGCAGGAAAGTGACGATGCACAGGATCGAGATGACGGTCAGGGTACTGCCGAAGATCACCATGATCTCGGGTCGCCCGGTCGGGCCTTGAAAATGTGCAGTGCGGCTTGCGGTCATAGGGCTGACGTTCGCTAAAGGGACGCTCTAAGCGTAGTTGCATAAACGTAGCAGCCGAGTGAATCGTTCCCGTTGCTCGAACGATTGATCTTGGGTGTGGGCGTCAGTGACTTTCGTTGCGAAAATTGCAATGAAGGCCGAGTCGCCACTATAAAAAAAGCCGCTGACAGCAGCGGCTTTGAAGACAACTTCTCAAAGGGAAGAGCCGATGAAAAGTGTCGAGGGAAACGGGAGTGATCGGTGCGGATCAGCTGTCTTTCTCGGCCAGTGGCTGGGCCTGGATGCTGGATGCCTGCGGGGCTTGGGAGTCTTGAGCAGCCTTGGCCGTCATCTCGATCTGATGCTCTTCGAACGTTGCAGCGCGTGCGGCGTTATGCGCGACGAAAGTCTGCGATTCTTCCGCCATCGCCAATGGCGACAGGAACAAAGAGGACAAAACGAAAGCGCTGGCAATACCCATACTGTTGGACATTTTTAAAACCTTCTTGCTTGGCAAGTGCTGTTTGGTGCGGGCAAAGATAAGGATATGAGGCGAGGGGAAAAAGAGCGGATTCATGAAAGGACTGTTGCGCTTATGGCAATAGTTGATTGGCCGCTTATATGTGTTCAACCCAATCCAATGTGGGAGCGAGCTTGCTCGCGATAGCATCACCTCGGTTCAGAAGTTGCACCGAGTCGCCTGCATCGCGAGCAAGCTCGCTCCCACAAAGGAGAGGGTTTCAGACGGGAAGATGAATCCCGAAAGTATTCATCCCATGATCACTGCGCACGAACACATCGCCGCCATGCATCAACGCAATTGCCTTGACGATGGCCAGCCCCAGACCGTGATTGTGGCCGCTGTTGCTACGCGACGCATCGACCCGGTAGAAGCGTTCGAACAGGCGCGGCAGATGTTCGTTGGCAATCGGCGAACCCGGGTTGGCGACGCCGATGCTGACTTGATGCTCCTGGGTTTCGATCCGCACTTGAATCACCTGTCCGGGCGCGGTGTGCTGCACCGCATTATTCAGCAAGTTGATCAATGCCCGGCGCAGATGGGCGATCTCGATGCGCACCTGCGCGTCACCACTGACCTCAACCTGGACCTGAGCGTCTTCGAGAATGAAATCCAGATATTCCAGGGTCGTGGCCACCTCGTCGGCCAGCGAGGTTGAGGTGAGCTTGGTCGCCTTGCTGCCCTGATCGGCGCTGGCGAGAAACAGCATGTCGTTGATGATCGAGCGCAGTCGCTCAAGCTCTTCGAGGTTCGATTGCAGCACTTCGAAGTAATGCTCGGCGGAGCGCCCGCGGGTCAATGCGACCTGGGTCTGGCCGATCAGATTGGTCAGTGGCGAGCGCAGTTCGTGGGCGACATCGGCGTTGAATGACTCAAGGCGCGAGTAGGCTTGCTCGACCCGTTCCAGGGTCGAATTGAACGAGCTGGCGAATTGATCGAGTTCCGGCGGCAACGGTGACAATCGCAAGCGCCCCGAGCGCAACGGCGGGGCCAGGCGCTGGGCTTCCTGGGACAGTTTGATCAGCGGCTTGAGCCCGATCCGCGCCACCCAATAACCCAGTGCCGAGGCCAGCAGCACACCGACAATCGCCAGGCTGATCAGCGCGACCAGCAGGTGATGCTGGGTATGGAAAAACGTTTCGGTGTCGATGGCGATCATGAAGCGCAACGCTGGGCGCTGGTCCTTGGCCGGGAACTCGCTGACCAGCACTTTCAGCGGATACGGGTGCTCCGGCAGATGCATGTCGCGCGTACCCAGCGGGCCTTGGGCAAAGGCACGGATCTGCGAGGTCAGGTTGCCGTATTCGTAGTGTGGATCGCCGCTGATGATCCAGAAACTGATGCGCTTGTCTTCTTCGCTCAGCAGGTTGAGCTTGTTGTTGATCTTCACCCAGTGCTCTGGCGTGCCGTAACGGCCGACCGTGGATTCGAGCACGCTGTAGCGCGCATCGAGTTCGGCTTCTGGCAGCAGGCCCAGGCCCTTGTCGACCTGCTGGTACAGCGCCCAGCCAATCAGCAGGAACACCAGCAGCGCCACCAGCGTGAACATTGCGCTCAGACGCAGGGCGATGGAATTACTGGACACCACGGCTCTCCAGCACATAACCCATGCCACGAATGGTGTGCAGCAGTTTCTCTTCGAACGGCCCGTCGAGCTTGGCCCGCAGGCGTTTGATCGCGACTTCGACGACGTTGGCGTCGCTGTCGAAATTGATGTCCCAGACCATCTCGGCAATGGCGGTTTTCGAGAGGATTTCACCCTGGCGCCGGGCCAGTACACTGAGCAGCGAGAACTCCTTGGCGGTCAGGTCCAGGCGTGTACCGGCGCGGGTGGCCTTGCGGCTGATCAAATCTATCCACAGGTCGGCGATGCTCACTTGCACCGGTTCATGACCGCCGCTGCGCCGGGTCAGCGCTTGCAGGCGTGCCACCAGTTCAAGGAAGGAAAACGGTTTGCCCAGATAGTCATCGGCGCCTTCACGCAAGCCCTTGATGCGGTCTTCCACACGCTCGCGGGCGGTGAGCATGATCACCGGGGTTTGCTTGCGCGCACGCAGGGCGCGCAACACACCGAAGCCGTCGAGGCCCGGTAGCATGACGTCGAGGACGATCACCGCGTAGTCGCTCTCTAGCGCAAGGTGCAGACCTTCCACACCATCGCGGGCCAGATCTACGGTGAAACCCTGTTCCGTCAGGCCGCGATGTAGATAGTCCGCGGTTTTTTCTTCGTCTTCGATAATCAGAACGCGCATGACCCCGCCTCAGTCTGTGGTCGCCAGCACCGGTTCTGGCGCAGGTTTAGGTCGATGGAATAGCCGCTCAAGCCACAAGTATATGACCGGTGTGGTGAACAGCGTCAGCGCCTGGCTCACCAGCAAACCGCCGACCACCGCGATCCCCAGGGGCTGGCGCAGCTCGGCACCGGTGCCATAGCCGAGCATCAACGGCAGAGCGCCGAGCAGGGCGGCGAGGGTGGTCATGATGATCGGCCGGAATCGTGTGATGCAGGCCTTGAAAATTGCGTCCTCGGGCGACATTCCGCCATTGCGCTGCGCTTCGAGGGCGAAGTCGATCATCAGGATGCCGTTCTTCTTGACGATACCGATCAGCAACACCAGCCCGATCAGCGCCATGATGGAAAAGTCCTGGCCGCAAATCCACAGCATGATCACCGCGCCGAGGCCCGCCGAAGGCAAGGTCGAAATGATCGTCAGCGGGTGCACGAAGCTCTCGTAGAGCACGCCGAGAATGATGTACACCGCCAACAGCGCCGCCAGGATCAGCCACGGCTGGCTGGCCAGCGAGCTCTGGAACGCCTGGGCCGCGCCCTGGAAATTACCGCTGATGGCGGTCGGCATGCCGATGTCGGCCTTGGCCTGGTTGAGCATGATCACCGCATCGCCCAGTGCCACGCCGGGGGCCAGGTTGAACGACAGGTTGGCGGCGGGGAACATCCCGTCATGGGCGATGGACAGCGGGCCGACAGTCGGCGCATCGAACCTGGCCAGGGCCGACAGCGGCACCATTTCCCCGCTCAGGGGCGAGCGCAGGTAGAAGTAGTTGAGGCTTTCGGCCTTGCCGCGCTGCTTGGTATCCAGTTCCAGGATCACGTTGTACTGGTTGATCTGGGTCTGGAATTCATTGACCTGACGCTGGCCGAAAGCATCGTACAGGGCTTCGTCGACGTCACTGGCGGTGAGGCCGAAACGTGCAGCGGCGCTACGGTCGATGCTGATGTGGGTGATGCTGCCGCCCAGTTGCAGGTCGTTGGAAATATCGCGGAACGCCGGGTTGCTGCGCAGTTTTTCCGTCAAGCGTTGGGTCCAGGTGCTGAGGGTCGCACCGTCGTTGCTCTTGAGCACGTATTGGTACTGGGCGCGGCTCGGGCCGGAGCTGAGGTTGATGTCTTGCCCTGCACGCAGGTACAGGACGATACCCGGGACTTTCATCAGTTGCGGGCGAATCCGGTCAATGAACTGACTGGCCGAGACATCGCGGTCGCTGCGTTTTTTCAGGGTGATCCAGAAGCGGCCGTTGGCGATGGTCTGGTTGCTGCCGGAAACCCCGACCGAGTGCGAGAACGTTTCCACCGCAGGGTCGGCGGCGACGATTTCCGCCATTGCCAGGTGTTTTTTCACCATGTCGCCGTAGGAAATGTCGGCAGCGGCTTCGGTGGTGCCGAGGACGAAACCGGTGTCCTGGATCGGGAAGAAACCTTTCGGGATCAGAATGTACCCGGCAACGGCCAGGCCCAGTGACAGGCAGAACACGCCGATCATCAAGCGCTGATGGGCGAGGGCGTGGCGCAGGCCTTTTTCGTACCATGCCAGCAGACGCTCGCCAAAGCCCGGTTTGTCGTGGGCATGATGCACGGGCGCGCGCATGAACAGCGCAGCGAGGGTCGGTGCCAACGTCAGCGAAACCACCACCGAAATCATGATGGTGGAGGTGGCGGTCAGGGCGAACTCCTTGAACAGCCGGCCGACCACACCGCCCATGAACAGCAGCGGAATGAACGCCGCCACCAGCGAGAAACTGATCGACACCACGGTAAAACCGATCTCGCCGGCGCCCTTGATCGCCGCCTCGCGCATGCCGTCGCCGGCCTCCAGATGCCGGTGAATGTTCTCCACCACCACGATCGCATCGTCCACCACAAAGCCCACGGCGACCACGATCGCCACCAGCGTGAGGTTGTTCAGGCTGAAGCCCATGACGTACATCAGCGCAAAGCTGGCGATCAGCGACACACCGAGCACAGCCGACACGATCAGCGTGGCCGACAGTTGGCGCAGGAACAGCGCCATCACCGCCACCACCAGCATCACAGCGATCATCAAGGTGATTTCCACCTCGTGCAGCGAGGCGCGGATAGTCTGGGTGCGGTCGATCAACACCTTGACCTGCACCGAGGCGGGCAACATCGCTTGCAGCGCCGGCAGCGCGGCCTGAATGCGATCCACGGTCTCGACGATGTTGGCGCCTGGCTGGCGGAAAATCACAAGGTTCACGCCCGGTTGCGAACCCGCCCAGGCCTGAACGTAGGCATCTTCCGAACCGTTGACGACTTTCGCGACATCCTTGAGGTGAACCGGTGCACCGTCCTTGTAGGAAACGATCAACTGGCTGTATTCGTCGGGGTGGAACAACTGGTCGTTGGTCGACAGGGTTGAAATGCTTGATTCGCCGTACAACGCCCCTTTGGCCAGGTTGAGGCTGGTCTGCTGGATCGCCAGGCGAATGTCCGCCAGGGTCAGGCCGATGGCGGCGAGTTTGTCGGCGGACACCTGGACACGGATCGCCGGACGCTGCTGACCGGTGATGACGACCTGGCCTACACCGTCGACCTGACTGAGCTGACGGGACAACAGGGTTTCCGTCAGGTCACTGAGCTCAGGGCCAGGCATCAGCGAGGAGTTGACGCTGAGGATCAGCACCGGGCTGTCGGCCGGGTTGACCTTGCGCCAGGTCGGCAGGTTCGGCATGTCCTTGGGCAGTTTGCCCGCGGCGGTGTTGATCGCCGCCTGCACTTCCTGGGCGGCGGTGTCGATGCTCTTGTCGAGGGTGAATTGCAGGGTCAGGTTGGTCGAGCCCAGTGCACTGCTCGAGGTCATCTGGGTTACCCCGGGAATGGCACTGAATTGCACTTCAAGGGGCGTGGCCACCGAGGAAGCCATGGTTTCCGGGCTGGCGCCGGGCAGTTGCGCGGCCACCTGGATGGTCGGGAATTCTGCCTCCGGCAACGGCGCTACCGGCAGGCGCGGAAACGCGATGACACCCAGCAGCACCAGGGCGAACGTCAGCAGGACCGTGGCCACCGGGTGGTCGATGCACCAGGCTGAAATCGAACCATGGCCCTTCATTGCGCCGCCTCCGATCGCACCACCTGAGGTGGCTCGGTCAGCACTTGCACAGTAGCGCCGGGCTTGAGCCGCGACTGGCCATCGCTGACCAGTACATCACCCGGCTTCACACCCTTGATGATGTCCTGGCCGCTGCCTTGATAGACCATCTGTACCTGCACGGCTTCGACCTTGTCCCCATTGACCCGGTACACGAAGTGCTGGTCGAGGCCGCGTTGTACGACTGTCGGCGGCACCACCAGCGCATCTTTATCCAGGGCTGTCTGAATCTTTACCGTCACCAGCAGGCCCGGCCAGAGTTTCTGTGCGTCGTTGTCGAATTCGGCTTTGGCGCGGATGGTGCCGGTGTTGGCGTTGATCTGGTTGTCGATCAGGGTCAGGTGACCTTCGCCGAGCAGGTTGCCGGTTTCGCCGTCGGTGTCGGCCCCGATGTAAGCCTTGACCCGGGCGTGCTGTGGGTCGTTGATCAGGCCTTGCAGGGTCGGCAGCATTTGCTGCGGCAGGGAGAATTCCACAGCGATCGGGTCGATCTGGGTCACGGTGAACAGGCCTTGGGTGTCGGTCATGCGCAGGAAGTTGCCTTCGTCGACGGTACGAATGCCGACACGACCGCTGACCGGGGAGCGAATTTGTGTGTAGGAAAGCTGTACCTCGGCGGAGTCAATCGAGGCCTGGTTACCTTGGGCGGTGGCCTTGAGCTGGTTGACCAGGGCTTGTTGCTGGTCGTAAGTCTGCTTGGACACGCCGTCGTCGACACTCAACAGCTTGTAGCGCTTGAGGTTGACCAGCGCCACTTGCAGTTGCGCCTGGCTTTCGCCCAGTTGTGCCCGGGCCTGGTCGAGGCTGGCGCGGATCGACCGGTCGTCGATGGTGGCCAGCAGGTCACCTTTTTTCACCAGTTGGCCTTCTTTGACCAGCAATCTGGTGAGGATGCCGTCGATTTGCGGGCGGACCACGACGCTGTGCAGGGACAGTACCGAACCGATGCCGCTGACGTAGCGCGGTACGTCTTTTTCGGCGACGGCGACCACGCGCACCGGGATGGCGGTGGGGGTGGCGAGTTTGGCCTTGGCCGGTTTGGTGGCGTACCACAGGCCCAGCGCTGCCAGGACGATCAGAAGGGCGACGAGCAGGGCGGATTTTTTCTGGATTCGCATGCGAGTGGGGCGCCGGGGCTGGGTGGTCGGTAGGTGGGTAAGGTAGTTTCCTTTATAAACCTGTTTGCTGGTCAGGAGGGTGACGGCTAACTGACGGCGCTGTCAGTTTGGGGGGACTTGGCGGCCTTTGGGCCGACCATGTTCTTGGTTGACCGTGTACATATCCGTTTCTTCGGTAACGGCCACTTATGGTTTCGCCCTTACGGCGACTCACTTTTTTAACAAGCGCCTCAAAAAAAGTAAGCAAAAAAAGCGCTCGCCCCGAACGTCCGGCCCCTCGCTGGGGCTCGGCGTTCCTTCGCTCCGGCATTCATCCGGGGGCATTGCCCTCCGGTCGGCTTCGCTTCGACCTACATGCAATGAGTTCGACTGCGTCGAACGGCGCTGCGCGCCAATCCCCGGATGAAAGCCTCCACTCAGCCTCCCGAGGGGGCGGGCAGATCAAAAGCAGCCGAGGCGGCCTACCGGCCGGCCTGATTTTCCTGACCGTGCATAATTCAAAATGTGGGAGCGGGCTTGCTCGCGAAGGCGGCCTGACAGCCGGCCAATTTCTGGCAGATTGATGCAAATCCAACTGTGGGAGCGAGCCTGCTCGCGAAAGCGGTGTATCTGCTCACAGAGATTTGAATGTGAGTACGCCATCGTGAACAGGCTCGCTCCCACAAGGGATCAATCTGATATGAGCCGGGCTCGGGCATCCATCAATTCGCCACCCGAACCCCACCCAGACTCCCGCTCAATTCATACGCCGCCAATTCCGCCTGATGCGCCGCCAGCAATTCCGGCAACGATCCACGCAAATACTCGACCCAGGTCTTGATCTTCGCATCCAGGTACTGGCGCGACGGGTAGATCGCATACAGGTTCAGTTCCTGGGAGCGGTAGTTGGGCATCACGCGCACCAGTGTGCCGTTGCGCAGGCCTTCTATCGCGGCGTACAGCGGCAGCACCCCAACGCCCATGCCGCTGATGATCGCGGTTTTCATCGCGTCGGCGGAGTTCACCAGGAAGGGTGAGCTGTTGATGGTGACCATTTCCTGGCCATCAGGGCCGTCGAAGGCCCATTTCTCCAGCGGAATCACCGGGCTGACCAGGCGCAGGCAGGCGTGGTTGAGCAGGTCGCTGGGTTTTTGTGCGCAGCCGTTGGCTTTGACGTAGGCCGGCGAGGCGCAAACGATGCTGTAGGTGATGCCCAGGCGCTGGGAGACGAAACCCGAGTCTGGCAGTTCGCTGGCGAGGACGATGGACACGTCGTAACCCTCGTCGAGCAGGTCCGGCACGCGGTTGGCCATGGTCAGGTCGAAGGTCACGTCCGGGTGGGTCTTGCGGTAGCGGGCGATGGCGTCGATCACGAAGTGCTGGCCGATGCCGGTCATGGTGTGCACTTTCAGTTGCCCGGCCGGGCGTGCGTGGGCGTCGCTGGCCTCGGCTTCGGCTTCTTCGACGTAGGCCAGGATCTGTTCGCAGCGCAACAGGTAGCGCTTGCCGGCTTCGGTCAGGGCGATGCGGCGGGTCGTTCGGTTGAGCAGGCGGGTTTGCAGGTGGGCTTCCAGGTTGGAGACCGCGCGCGAGACGTTGGCCGTGGTGGTGTCCAGTTGCACGGCGGCGGCGGTGAAGCTGCCGGCTTCGGCCACGTAACTGAAGGCGCGCATGTTTTGCAAAGTGTCCATGGGGGGCTCTCGGGTGCGATGGCAAATTGTGACACGAAGTTTCAGAGTCTGAGACCCCAGACTTAAGGATTATCTCGTTAACGGTAACAAAGATTCACAGGAATCCCAGCTTATCGCCATTCAGGCCGCTCCATAGAATTGCGCAACTTGGGGAACCGGGGCTCGACCCACCGCATAACCTGTGGGAGCGGGCTTGCTCGCGAAGACGGTCTGACATTCACCATCAATGTCGACTGATGTACCGCTTTCGCGAGCAAGCCCGCTCCCACAAAAGCGGAACTCCAGTTTCCAGAAAATCTCGTACCTCCCCCTATTTCAGGAAATCGCAGCAGTGCCGCGTCGCATCAGCAGAGCGCTTCAGCCGCTCAGTGTTTTGGCTTTAACCCTGGCAATCAGCGGCTGCATCGGAACCGGAGGTATTGCCCCACAGGGCAAGGCGCTGGAAGCCAACTCACTGGCTACCGACGAAGCGATCCAGAGCGCCGCGCAGGATGCCCACTGGCCCACCGCACAATGGTGGCAAGCCTACGGCGACCCGCAACTGAATCGCTGGATCGACCTCGCCCTGCAAGGCAGCCCGAGCCTGGCCATGGCCGCCGCCCGGGTGCGTCAGGCCAGGTCCATGGCCGGCGTGGCCGAAGCGGCCGAATCGCTGCAGATCAATGGCGAGTCCACCCTCAAGCGTCACAACTGGCCTACCGACCAGTTCTATGGCCCCGGTGAGCTGGCCAACAGCACCACCTGGGACAATAACGCCGCGCTGGGTTTCAGTTATGCCCTCGACCTCTGGGGCCGCGAAAGCAATGCCACCGAGCGCGCCGTGGACATGGCGCACATGAGCGTTGCCGAAGCGCGTCAGGCCCAGCTCGAATTGCAGGACAACATCGTACGGGTCTACATCGAGTTGTCGTTGCATTACGCCCAGCGGGACATCGTTGAAGCGACCTTGAAGCAGCAACAGCAGATTCTCGAACTGGCGCAAAAGCGTCTGGACGGTGGCATCGGCACCCATTTCGAAGTCAGCCAAGCTGAAACACCGTTGCCGGAAACCCATCGTCAGATCGACGCCCTCGACGAAGAAATCGCCTTGAGCCGCAACCAACTCGCCGCCCTCGCCGGCAAGGGCCCGGGGGAGGGCGCGCAGTTGCAGCGGCCAACGCTGTCACTGGGTGCGCCATTGAAGCTGCCGTCGTCGCTGCCGGCACAATTGCTCGGTCAACGCCCGGACGTGGTCGCCAGCCGCTGGCAAGTGGCGGCGCAGGCGCGGGGTATCGATGTCGCCCATGCCGGTTTCTACCCGAACGTCGATCTGGTCGGCAGCCTTGGCTACATGGCCACCGGCGGTGGGGCAATGGAGTTCTTGACCGGCAAGAAACTCAACTACAGCGTGGGGCCGGCGATTTCGTTGCCGATCTTCGATGGCGGGCGCTTGCGCTCGGAGTTGGGCGAAGCCTCGGCGGGTTATGACATCGCCGTGGCCAAGTACAACCAGACCCTGGTCAATGCCCTGAAAAACATCTCCGACCAGTTGATCCGCCGCGAGTCCATGGACAAACAGCAGGCGTTCGCCGCCGAGTCGGTGGCCACTGCGCAGAAGACCTACGACATCGCGATGATCGCCTACCAGCGTGGCCTGACCGACTACCTCAACGTGCTCAATGCCCAGACCTTGTTGTTCAAGCAGCAGCAAGTGCAGCAGCAGGTTCAGGCGGCGCGCCTCAGTGCCCATGCCGAACTGGTGACGGCGTTGGGCGGTGGTCTCGGTGCCGGTATTGACGTGCCGAACGCCGAACAGACTCAAGTGCCGAAAACCCCGAGCCTTTTGCGTTGAACACGAACCCTGTGGGAGCGGGCTTGCTCGCGAAAGCGGTTTGTCAGGCGGAAAAATGCTGACTGACACTCCCTCTTCGCGAGCAAGCCCGCTCCCACAGGTCCTGAGTCTGACCTTATTTTTATTGAGCAGGATTTCATGACTCCCTTGCCCGCACCCTTGCGCTGGCTGTACTCCCTGGAATGGCGCCGGGGTTTCTTCGACTGGGCACGCAGCGACGGCGTGACTTGGGTCTACATTTTCAAGGTACTGTTCGCGGCATTCCTGACGTTATGGCTGGCCATGCGCCTGGAGCTGCCGCAACCGCGTACGGCGATGATCACGGTGTTCATCGTCATGCAGCCGCAAAGCGGCCAGGTGTTCGCCAAGAGCTTCTATCGTTTTCTCGGCACCCTGGCCGGTTCGGCGGTGATGGTCGCGCTGATCGCCCTGTTTGCGCAGAACACTGAGTTGTTCCTCGGTTCGCTGGCGATCTGGGTCGGTATCTGCACGGCAGGCGCCGCCCGCTGCCGCAACTTCCGCGCCTACGGTTTCGTCCTCGCCGGATACACCGCGGCGATGGTCGGCTTGCCCGCGCTGGCCCACCCGGATGGCGCGTTCATGGCGGCGGTCTGGCGGGTATTGGAAATCTCGTTGGGCATTCTCTGTTCGACCCTGATCAGTGCCGCCATCCTGCCGCAATCGGCTAGCGCGGCGATGCGCAATGCCTTGTATCAGCGTTTTGGTGTGTTCGCCCTGTTCGTCACCGACGGCTTGCGCGGTCGCAGCCGGCGGGAGGCGTTCGAGGCCGGTAACGTGCGTTTCATCGCCGAAGCCGTGGGCCTGGAAGGCTTGCGCAGTGTCACGGTGTTCGAAGACCCGCACATGCGTCGGCGCAATGGCCGGCTCAGTCGCCTGAACAGCGAGTTCATGGGGATCACCACGCGCTTCAATGCCTTGCACCAGTTGCTTGAACGCTTGCGCAGCAGCGCGGCGGACACCGTGGTGGCGGCCATCAAGCCGGGTCTGCAGGACCTCGCCGAGTTGCTCGACGGCTTCAGCGGACGTGCCCTGACCAGCGCCGATGCGGCACGCCTGGTCGCGGTGCTGAGCGCCTACAAGGAAGGTTTGCCGGCGCGAGTGCGCTGTCTGCGGGCAACGTTCCAGCAGCACAATCCGAGCGATGCCGAGCAACTGGATTTCCACACCGCGTACGAGTTGCTTTATCGCTTCGTCGACGACTTGCACGGTTATGCACAGACCCACGCCTCCCTGGCCGATCACAGTCACGAACGGGAGCGCTGGGACGAGCCGTTCACCCCGCAAACCAACTGGATGGCAGCGGCAGCATCGGGAATTCGCGCAGCGTTCATTCTGGCGGTATTGGGCAGCTATTGGGTGGCAACCGCCTGGCCGAGCGGGGCGACCATGACCCTGATTGCCGCCGCGACGGTGGGCCTGTCCGCCGCCACCCCGAACCCGAAACGCATGGCCTTTCAGATGGCGTGCGGGACATTGCTCGGGGCGCTGATCGGCTTCGTCGAGATGTTTTTCATTTTCCCGTGGATCGACGGATTTCCGTTGCTGTGCGTGATGCTCGCGCCGGTGATCGTACTGGGCTCGTTCCTGACTTCGCGGCCGCAATACGTCGGCGTCGGCCTGGGTTTGCTGATCTTCTTCAGCACCGGTTCGGTGCCGGACAACCTCACGGTCTACAACCCCTACACCTTCATCAACGACTACATCGCCATGGTGCTGGGCATGCTGGTGTGTGCAGCGGCCGGGGCGATCATTCTGCCGCCCAACAGCCGCTGGCTGTGGCGTCGGCTGGAGCAGGATTTACGCGGCCAGGTGGTGTACGCCATCAGCGGCAAACTCAAGGGATTGGCATCGAGTTTCGAAAGCCGCACCCGCGATCTGGTGCATCAGGCCTACGGCTTCGCGGCGGGCCAACCGCAAGTGCAGCGGGACTTGCTGCGCTGGATGTTCGTAGTGCTGGAAGTCGGCCACGCGATCATCGAGTTGCGCAAGGAACAGGCAATTTTGCCGGTGCATCCGGCCTATGCCGAATCCCAGCCGTGGCGCCAGGCGATCCGGGTGATGGGGCGTGCGCTGGTGCGGCTGTTCCTGCAACCGAACAGCAGCAATCTCGAACGCGCGCTGATTGCCGTCGATCACGCGATCAGCCGTGTGCAGTCCACCGACGAACCCTTCGCCCCGCACTTCGATACCTCGGCGTTGCGCCGGGTGAAGAGCTACCTGCACTTCATCCGCACCTCTCTGCTCGATCCGCAATCACCGCTCGCCACCTTCGCAAGCAGCCAGCCCCAAGGACTTGAACATGCCTCGTGAAATCGCCTTCCACGGCGTGTACATGCCGACCATGACCCTGATGTTTTTCTTCACCGCGGCGCTTTCCTGGGCGCTGGACCGGTTCCTGTCCGGGTTCGACCTGTACCGTTTTTTCTGGCATCCGGCGTTGCTGCGCCTGAGCCTGTTTACCTGTCTGTTCGGCGCGTTGGCGCTGACTGTCTACCGTTGACTCTCTATCACTGAGAATGCCCCGATGAAAAAGTTTTTCAGCCTGCTCGCGACCTTGCTGGTGCTGGCTCTCGCGCTGTGGATCGGCCGCTCCTTGTGGGAGCACTACATGAACACGCCATGGACCCGCGACGGCCGCGTGCGCGCCGATATCATCAACGTCGCCGCCGACGTCACCGGCGAAGTGGTGGACGTGCCGGTGCGCGACAACCAGTTGGTGAAGAAGGGCGATTTGCTGATGCAGATCGACCCCGAGCACTACCGTCTCGCAGTGAAACAGGCACAGAGTCTGGTGGCATCGCGCAAGGCGACCTGGGAGATGCGCAAGGTCAACGCCCATCGTCGCGCCGATATGGACAACCTGGTGATCTCCCGGGAAAACCGTGACGACGCCAGTAACCTCGCCGACTCGGCCCTGGCCGATTACCAGCAGGCCCAGGCGCAACTGGAAGCCGCCGAGCTCAACCTGAAACGCACTGAAGTGCGCGCGGCGGTGGACGGCTACGTGACCAACCTCAACGTGCATCGCGGCGACTACGCGCGCATCGGCGAGGCGAAAATGGCCGTGGTCGACATGAACTCGTTCTGGGTCTACGGCTTCTTCGAAGAAACCAAGCTGCCCCACGTGCGCGTGGGTGATAAAGCCGACATGCAACTGATGAGCGGTGAAGTACTCAAGGGCCACGTGGAAAGCATCTCGCGTGGCATCTACGACCGCGACAACCCGGAGAGCCGAGAGCTGATTGCCGATGTGAACCCTACGTTTAACTGGGTGCGTTTGGCGCAGCGGGTGCCGGTGCGGATTCACATCGATGAAGTGCCGGAGGGTGTGCTGTTGGCGGCGGGGATTACGTGTACGGTGGTGGTGAAACAAGGCGATGGTGCTTAACCCATTCCCCTGTAGGAGCGAGCCTGCTCGCGATGAACCAGAGCGCGCCGCGTGTATTCAGAATGCACGCGTTATCGTTGACGTCCATCGCGAGCAGGCTCGCTCCTACAGTTGATCGTCGTCGTGTTCAGCAGAAGGTCTCTTGCAGATGCCGCCAAAGAATTCTGCCTTCCACCTTCTCGAACACCACGGTCGAGCGACGATCCGAGTGCAGTCCGGTCGCATCGGTCTGCTGTTCACGGTAACTCACGGTCGCGCCACCGTCATGCAACGCAATACCGCGCAACTCACTGAGCTCGATGCGGAACCCGAGCTTCTTGCCGCCCGCCAATGTGAACAATTCGTTCAGCGCGTCAAAATCCAGCACCCGGCCGAGCGGCGAGACCATGGAGAACTGCGGCGAAAAACGTGTCAGCAGTTTTTCGAGTTCGCACGCGTCACGTTCTTCGGCCAGCCATTGTTCGATGGCCACGTGGGCCTGGATCACTTCTTCGAAGTATTCGGTGTAGTCGGTCATTGTGCAGTTACCTGACGTTTTGTAGGGACTGTGCGGGCCTCTTCGCGAGCAAGCCCGCTCCCACAATTAATTGTGTTTCTTCAGGAACAACTCGGTCAAATGTGGGAGCGGGCTTGCTCGCGAAGGTGTCGACGCGGTCTCAGAGCTGCCCACGCAGCCCGAACCGCTTCATCAGCCCGGACTCGAGCCAACCCTTGGGCAACAAACCCGCCAGCAGCGGCAACGCGCGGCTGCCATTGCCCAGGCGAATCAGTCGCGGTGGCTTGTCCTGCTGCACAGCCTTGAGCAAACCGACGGCAAATTCACTGGCCGGGGTCGGGTTGTCCTGAGAGGCTTTGGCCCGGGCGCGTATGCCTTCGCGCAGCGGAAACCATGGCGACTGTTCGCTGATCAGTTGCTCTGCTTCGTGCCCGGCATTCCTGGCGAAACTGGAAGCGATGGCTCCCGGCTGGACTTCCATGACCCGCACACCGAACGGCGCCAGTTCCATGCGCAAGGCATCGCTCAAGGCATGCACGGCGGCTTTCGAGGCACAGTAGGCCCCGGCGAATGGCGTGACCAACACACCCGAAACGCTGCCGATATTCACAACCAATCCTTTGGTCCGGCGCAGCACGGGAAACATCGCGCGAGTGACGCCGACGATGGCGAACACATTGGTTTCGAACTGGCGCTGCATGGCTGGTACGCCACCATCGAGCAGCGGTCCCATGGCGCCATAACCTGCGTTGTTGATCAGCACGTCGAGACCACCGCGCTCCTGGTTGATGCGCTCGCTCAACTGCTCAAGGGCAACACCGTCGTTTACGTCCAGTTGCACAGCGGTAAATCCGGCAGCGTTCAGCATGGCAACATCTTCGGTCTTGCGCGCACTGGCCCAGACTTCATAGCCGGCGACTTTGAATGCGTCGGCAAGGGCGCGGCCAATGCCGCTGGAGCAACCGGTAATCAACGCAACGGGCATGGCGCATTCCTTGTGCAAAAGAGAGGGGGAGGGATCAGTCGGAAAAACTACCCTGCAATCGCTCGGCGCGAAACTCCAGGGTTTCCGGACGGTAGCCAGGGCGCAGTGGCGGCAGCGGCAAACAGTCTTCCCAGTTGCCACCGGCCTGCAATTCACCAGGGCCACGATAGCGCGGGGCGGTGTATTGATTGTCGGCCAGGTTCACCGTATCGCCCGGTGCATAAGCCGCGACCCGCCAGCGCAACTCAGTGAGCGGCACGTCATTGCCGTTGTTCAGGGTTAATTGCAATGGGCGGTCGGCGGGACACTGCTGCGGTGCGTAACTGATGCGCAACTCCAGGCGTTGCAGTTGCTTGAGTTCGTGGTGGTCCATCCAGATGACCCAGGTGGCGACGATGCCCAGCCCCACGGCGGCGGCCACGGATACGGGCAAGGCCTTGGCCGGATAGCGCAGCAACAGGATCAGCCAGGTGATGACCAGCAGGACGCCGATGAACATGACGTGAAATCTCGGGAATAGAGAGGGTCATCCTACCTAAGCGCAGGTGGGGTTGGCGATGGGCGATTCGGTGGTGTGCCGACTGGCCCCATCGCGAGCAAGCTCGCTCCCACAGTGTACCGAGCCGAGCACAAAATATGTGATCAACCCAACACCCTGTGGGAGCGAGCTTGCTCACGAAGAGGCCAGTCGAGGCACTGCAAAAAGCCAGACAAAAAAAGCCCCCGCCCAGCCTGCTGCGGATAGGGAACGCAGCAGGCTGGACGGGGGCTTCTTGTTTTACTGAACGTTACTGCGCGATGGTTTTCACCGACACGCCACGCTCGACCGGCGTCGAGCGCCCGTAGATATCTTCAAACCGCTCGATATCGTCTTCGCCCAGGTAGCTGCCCGATTGAACTTCGATGATCTCCAACGGAATCTTGCCCGGGTTGCGCAAACGGTGAACCGAAGCGATCGGAATGTAGGTCGACTGGTTCTCGGTCAGCAGGAACACGTTCTCGTCACAGGTCACCTCGGCGGTGCCGCTGACCACGATCCAGTGCTCGGCGCGGTGGTGGTGCATCTGCAGCGACAGGCAAGCCCCCGGTTTGACCGAGATGTGCTTGACCTGGAAGCGGCCGCCCATGTCCACCGAGTCGTAGGAGCCCCACGGACGGTAGACCTCGCAGTGGTTCTGGGTTTCGCTGCGGCCCTGTTCGTTGAGGGTGTTGACCATCTGCTTCACGCCTTGGACCTTGTCCTTGTGGGCGATCATCATGGCGTCCTTGGTTTCGACCACGACGATGTTTTCCAGGCCGATCACCGACACCAGCTTGCCGTTGCCGTGGATCATGCAGTTTTTGCTGTCCTGGATCACCACGTCGCCTTTGGTGACGTTGCCGTTAGCGTCTTTTGCATTGACTTCCCACAGCGACGACCAGCAGCCGACATCGCTCCAGCCCGCGGTCAGCGGCACGACGCAGGCGCGTTGGGTTTTTTCCATCACCGAGTAGTCGATGGAATTGTCCGGGCAGCACGCGAAGGTGGCTTCGTCGAAGGTGATGGTGTCGGCATCCTGGTGGCTGCGCTCCAGGGTCAGCACGCAGGTGTCGTAGATGTCCGGATCGTGCTTCTTCAGTTCTTCAAGGAAGCGGCTGGCGCGGAACAGGAACATGCCGCTGTTCCAGAAGTAACCGCCGGACTGGACGAACTCGGTGGCGCGCTTCACGTCGGGCTTTTCGACGAAGTGCGAGACGCGGCTGACGCCTTCAGGCAGCAGCGAGTCGTTGGTCGACTTGATGTAGCCATAACCGGTTTCCGGCTTGGTGGCCGGCACGCCGAACAGCACCATTTCACCGTTTTCGGCGGCGACGGTGGCCAGGGCCAGGGCGCGTTGCAGGGCTTTCTGGTCTTCCAGCACGTGGTCCGCCGGCAGCACCAGCATCAGCTCGTCGCGACCTTCGTTGACCAGCATCAACGCGGTCAGGGCCACGGCCGGCGCGGTGTTGCGACCGAACGGTTCCATCAGGATGCGCTGGGTTTCCAGCTTACGCGCGGCCAACTGCTCGTTGACGATAAAGCGGTGGTCCTTGTTGCAGACCACGATTGGCGAATCCATGCCTTCGAACACCAGGCGTTCCAGGGTTTGCTGGAACAGGGTGTGTTCGCCGGTCAGGGCCAGGAACTGCTTGGGGAATTGCTTACGGGAAAGCGGCCAAAGACGTGAGCCACTACCACCTGACAAGATCACCGGAATCATGTTTTTACTCCTTGAAAATCGATTGGTTAGAGCTACTGCGTTCTGTCGTTTCACTCTTGTTTTTGTTCCGCGTCCGGATTGACTACTCGATCTACTGTGGGAGCGGGCTTGCTCGCGAAAGCGGTGGGTCAGTCAACATCATCGTTGAATGTGAATCCGTATTCGCGAGCAAGCCCGCTCCCACAAGGGGATTGGGGTCAATCCGGCAAATTCATTAGCGCGTCGACACCGGGCGTTTCACCCAGACCGGCGACAGGCTGCTGCCGCTGCCAGTGACGTACAGCACTGCGGCTTCACCGCGTTCCAGGGCGACCGGTTTCACGTCGCCGACTTTGGTGGTGCCGTCGTACAAGGCCAGGCTGACCTTGACCGGGTTGATTTCACGCTCGCCGCGACCCTTGGGCGCAACGTTCGGGACCACGTCGGTCTTACCGTCGGCGGTCTTCAGGGTCAGCGCCTTGTCGCTGAGGTTTTGCACGCGTACCAGGGACTTCTGTTTGTTCTTGAACGGCGGCTCTTCGATCAGTTGCGGGGCGCCGCTGGCGTTGTTGACCAGGGTGTAATAGTGGTCGCCGGCCAGTTTCACCGGCAGGGTCTGGCTGCCAACCTTGGCGCTGTAGTCGCCGCCCGGCATGAAGCTGAAGTCAGTGCTGGACAGTGGCGCGACGTCGCTCAGGTTGGTGCTGCCGACGGTGGCGCTGACTTCGGCGTTGCCGGCGTTGTAGATACGCACGAAGGTCGAGCCTTTCGGTGCGGTCGGGCCGTACAGGGCGGCGTCGCCTGCGGCGAAAGCCTGTACCGACAGCACGCTGAGGCCGGCAACCAGGGCAAAGCTTTTAGCGAGACGACGAGGAGTTGTAGTGAAAGTCATGGTGTACCTCTCTTTCAGTTTTGCGCCCGGTCGGGCGTCTCGGATTTAGTGTTTGCAGCTACGTTTTGTTGGCGGGCGCCGGCTTGTTTAAGCTCTGCGACCCACTGCGGGTCGGCGTCGCCGATTTCGTTGTTCACGGGCAGATATCGTTCAGGGAACTCCCAGATCAGCACCTGTGGCGGGCTGTTCTTGAAGGCGTCGCTCTTGAGGTAGCTGAGCATCGGCAGAATCGGACCGTGGCCGTCTTCGGCGTAATTGACCACGTCGCTGTTCAGCGCTTGCTTGAGCGCCCCGACGAAGTTCCAGTTGGGGTTGGCGCTGTAGCTGGTGCCGATCAGGGCCACCGGCACTTCGGTGTTGGCGAACAGCGCGTCGTCACCGGCGGATTGATCTTCAGCCACGACCGTATTGCGCTTCTGCAATTGCTCCTGTTTAGGCATCAGGTTTTCGAACAGCGGGTCCAGTGGCAGGAACAGACGCAGGTCGCCCTTGTGCGTAATGGTTTCGGCAGGTTCAGTGACGAAACGCTGGGGCTCGCCGCTCAGCGGATACTTGTCGGCAATGGTCCTGGCCAGACGGTTGGCGGCGATCTCGGCACCTTGCGGTGTCCAGTGGGTGTCGGTGCGCAGGAACACTTGCTGGCCATTCTGCTTGGCCTGTTGCAGCGGGCCGAGCAGGTCAGGGGCCGGAATACGGTCGGCGGCCAGGCGCTGGTGGAAGTCCTTGTAGAGGTTGGCGTGGATGCTCGCCGGTTTCACTTCACCGAGGTGTTCCGGGTACAGGCGCACCTTGGCCGGCACCACCGCCATCACCAGTTGCACGCCTTTTTCCTTCAAGGTCTGGCGTACGCCTTCGACCAGCGCGTAGTTGCCTTGCAGGTTCAGCTCTTCGTTGACTACCGGGTGGAATTCTTCATCGCTGTACAACCACTGGTCGCGACCGAGCACCACGCCCGGACGACCTTCGTTGAACAGTTTGAAATCCAGCGCGGCCCAGAGGTTGGTGCCCAGGCGTTTGATCGGGAACTCGTCGTCGTAGTGCGTTTCCACGGCTTTGCTCCAGCGGCCGTTGAGCACAGTCGCATCGGCGTTGGTGCTGAAGCCGAAGAAGCTGCGCACCGACCACAGACCGAGCACCAGCAAGGTCACCAGGAACAGCGCGATGTAGAAGATGCGTAATGAGCGGGTCATGGTCAGATCCCTCAGAACTGGAAGTAAAGGAACGGCGAGAAGCTCTGCGCCGAGAGTTTGAGAATCGAGGCAATGAACAGCAGCAGCACCAGCGCACGCATCACGTAACGCGACCAGTCAGCGGTCCAGTAGGCCGGTTGCACCTGGGCTTCGACGCCGACGGTGTAGCCTGGCTGGTGGATGCTCGCCGGGTTATCCCCAGGCGCGGCCTTGATCGTTCCCGGTGTCGCAGCGGCCGGGCCGTCGGTGTCGGCGCTCACGGCAGGCTTGGTCTTGACCGGAGGCTGGTTGGTGTAGAAATCGCGCAGGCCGAAGAACGCCAGGGTCACGTAGGCCACGATCAGGGTCGCCACTTGCAGACCGGTGAGGCTGGCCTGGTTGAGTTCCGACAGCGACCAGTCGCCGAAGCTGAACATCGCACCGTACATGCGCCCGGCGACGTGCAGGTTTTCCGCGCGGAAGATCACCCAGCCCATCACCACCAGCAGGAAGGTCAGTGCCCAGCGGATCGGGTTGAAACTGCGTGGCGAGGTGTTCAGGCCGATGGCTTTTTCAATCGCCAGCCACATGCCGTGCCACGCACCCCAGACGATGTAGGTGATGTTCGCGCCGTGCCACAGACCACCAAGCAGCATGGTCAGGAACAGGTTGCGATAGGTCATCAGCGTGCCTTTGCGGTTACCGCCGAGGGTGATGTACAGGTAGTCACGCAGCCAGGTCGACAGGCTGATGTGCCAGCGCCGCCAGAACTCGGTGATCGATTGGCTGATGTACGGCTGCTTGAAGTTTTCCATGAAGCGGAAACCCATCATCAAGCCCAGGCCGATGGCCATGTCGCTGTAACCGGAGAAGTCGAAATACAACTGCGCGGTATACGCCAGGGCGCCGAGCCAGGCATCGCCCGTGCTCGGGTTTTGCAGGGCAAAGCAGTGGTCGGCCACCACCGCCAGGGTGTCGGCGATGAAGACTTTCTTGATGAAACCCTGCATGAACCGCGTGCAGCCCTCGGAGAACTTGTCGAGGGTGTGGGTGCGGTTGTTGAACTGGTCGGCCAGGTCACGGAAACGCAACACAGGGCCTGCGATCAAGTGTGGGAAGATCGCCACGAACGCTGCGAAGTCGATCAGGTTGCGGGTCGCCGGGGTGTCGCCACGGTAGACGTCGATGATGTAGCTGATGGACTCGAAGACGTAGAACGAGATCCCGATCGGCAGCAGCACGTGGGTCAGGATGAAGGGTTCCAGGCCCACCGACGTCATCATTGCGTTGATGCTGTCGACGCCGAAGTTGGCGTACTTGAAGTAGCCGAGGATGCACAGGTCGACAGCCACGCCGAGCAGCAGCCAGCGCTGCGCCGGTTTGGTTCTGACCCCGGCGGCACCGACTTTCAGGCCGATCCAGTAGTTCCACAGCGTAACGCCGGCGAACAGCGCGAGGAAGTCCACACGCCACCAGGCGTAGAACACGTAACTGGCAATCAGCAGCAGCAAATTGCGATAGCGTTGCCCGCTCAGATAGTACAAGCCGAGGAAGATCGGCAAGAATAAAAACAGGAACACGTTGGACGAAAAAACCATCCCGATCTCTCCTTGTTTGAACCAACAGTCAAGGGCCAACGGCCCCCCCAAACCCCCCACGGAAATCCGGGGGGCATCACACTCAACTAACGTCTTGCACTGACCCAGTGTGGGAGCGGGCTTGCTCGCGAAAGCGGTGCGTCAGTCGACATCTTTGGTGGATGTCAGACCGCATTCGCGAGCAAGCCCGCTCCCACAGGGGATCTGAGTTTGTCCTAGGAACCCTTGCTGCCCTTTTCATTGGCCGGGTCGTAGACCTTGGTCAGGTCACCGCCGAGGCGGAAGGTCTTGAACGGTTGCATCTTGTGCTTCTTCGCCAGCACCTCGGGCGAGCAGGTGTAGAGCGAGCAGAACGGTTCGAGCCAGGCGAATTTCGAGTCGACCTTCAAGTCGGTCATGTCCTGTTCCTTGCCGTTCTTTTCCTCGAACTCATCCGGGTCTTTCACCCCGGCGAGCACGCGATCACCCAGGCGTTTCAATGCGCCGTTGTTTTCCTGGCGCAAATCCACACCGTTGACCTGGGCGAAACTGGCGATCATCGCCAGCGGCGGCAGGGCGTAGTTGTGGTAGGCCAGGGCCCGTTGCTGACGCTTGAGTTCGTTGGGCAGGTAGCCGTCGGCGTCGACCTGGTTGGCGCCGACCTTGTATTCCTTCACTGCCCAGTCGAACAGGTCGCGACGGTTGGTGGCGACGGACGTGGCCATCACTGACCAGGCGGCCCAGTACGAGTGGTTGTTGGTCTGGTCGAGCGGCAGGTTGTCCCAGTCGCTGACCACCTGGTCGGCCATCTTGCTGAACCAGGCTTCGATCAGCTGCGACTCTTGCTGATGGTTGGCCAGCGGACGGGAGTCGGAGAATTTCAGGCGAATGTACGACGACGCCATGCTGCCCAACGCCCATTTGCGCATGGACTTGCCGGTGTGGTTGAAGTCCTTGGACATCAGCGCATCGGCCTTGGCCCAGGCGGTCAACCAGGTCAGCGTGCACTCCAGTTGTTCCGGGCGGCCGTCACGCATGAACTGCATCACGCGCTTACTGATGCCTCGCTCGATCTTGGTGATGTCGGCGGTGCTTTCGCGGAAGGCTTTTTCCGACTGCTCGTTCAGGGTCGCGCGGGCCTTGTCCGAACCTTCGTATTTGCTGCGAAATTGCAGCGAGCCGGTGTACGGCGTCGGCATCGCATCGCAGCCTTCGCTCTTGTCGCCGGTTTTGATTTTTTCAATCGGCGCGAAGTATCCCTGCGGCGGGCGCAGTGGCGCCGCAGCCTGCGCTGCACCGGCGAACATCGCCAGGCTTAACAGGGTGGGTGCCAACAATTTTGAAAGTATCGGATTTCGCATAGCAGACCTCATTGCCCGACCGAAGCAGTACGCTGTTCGGCGCTCGGGAATACGTTGCGTTTGCAGATTTTCGCTTCGACTTTCTGTGGCGTGGTGGCGTTTTCAGGCCCCAGGATTTCGACGGCCAGCAGATTCTGCGTGGCCCAGTCTTCGTCCGTGCGCAACTCGAAGGCGAAACGCCCGTCGGTATCGGAGGTTTCCGGTTTGTCGATCTTGATGTCCTCGTGGCGTCCGTTCATGTACCAGAGGGTGGCTTGCAGGGTTTTCACCGAGGTGTCGGCGAAGCGGATGTCGACCTGGTGACTGCCGTTTTGCAGGTTCAGGTTTTTGCTGTTGACCATCAGTTCATTCTTGCCCGGCTTCAGGGTGGTGCTGCCGGACATCTGCGCATCCTTGCCTTCGCAACCGTTGTCCAGCAGCGCCATCATCTGGCGGTAGATGGTTTCCTGGTCGAGGCGATACAGCGGCGAGAATTCCCAGATGAGAATCTTCGGCGGGTTCTTCTGGAACTCGTCGCTGCCCAGGTACTGCAGCATCGAACCTTCCAGGCCGCCGCCGGGGAACGCCACGTTGAGAATGTCGGCGCCGATGGCCTCTTCGAGGAAACCGGCGAAGTTGTAGTTCTTGCCGCTGTGGGAGGTACCGACCAGGGTGATTTCCGGATTGCCGGAATCGCCGAACAGATCGCCATCGCCCGCTTCGCCCTTCGGCTCGGTGGTGAACTGATCCATGTACTGGATCGCGTAGCTGGTGCCACAGAGTTGACCGGCCATGTTGTGCAATGTTCCGGTCTTGCCCATGCGACCCGACTTGTGGGTCTCGAATTCGCGCTTGGGAATGTCGGCGAACTCAGGCAATTGCTTGACCTTCTCGGCGACGATTTTCGCCGTGCGCTGTGCACCATATGGAGTCCAGTGCTGGTCGCCACGGAAGTAGAAATCGTGGGCGGGCAGGGTGTCGGGCAGTTGCTCGTTGGTCAGCGGCGACAGGTCCGGAACGACATAGCCCATCTGCGCAAAACGACCGAGCATGGACTTGTAGTTCCTCAGCGCCTTGTCGAAGTCGAAGCTGGCTTTCTCTGCCGGGTTGAGCTTGTTGCGGTTCACCAGGCCACGGGTCGGCTGATAGACCACGACCAGTTCGACACCTTTGCTCTTGAACGCATCGTGCAGTTGTTTCATGCGTTTGTAGCCGGCGGGCGTGGTGTCGAATTCGGTGCGCAAATCTTCTTGCGTACGGAACAACCAGTCGCCCTGGGCCTGTACCAGCGTGGTGAAGTTCTGCTGATAACGGGTGGTGTAGTTCTTCGCATCGTGGGCGGCCGGGCACAGGCTGCAGCACGGTTCTGCGGTGAAGCTAGGCGCTTTGACCTCATCGGCGCGAGCACCACCGCTGGCGGCGAGAATGCCGGCGGTCAGGGCCGACAGGCTGAGTAATTTGATCAAGTGTGGGTGCATAAGATTATCCTCAGTCCCGCATTTCGGTCTGGCGTTCGACGGGGTCGATCAGCACGGCTTTCTGCTGGCGCACCAGCAGGTCGAGAATTTCATCCTGGCGCTCGCCGAGAATCCCCGAAAAGCTGATGCCGCTGGATTTGGTCGGGGCGAGCATGGACACGCGATACAACTCGACACTCAGCGGCGAGTCGATGGACAGCGGCCCGCTACCGTTGGCCGCCAACTCACCGCCGACCACGATCAGCGACACCTGGGCGTCGAACGGGTCGAGCTTGATGTCACGGTCGGTGTTGCTCAGGTCCTTGATGTGCCCGTAGACGCCGGTCAGGCCGTTGGCCATGGCGACGTTTTCGTACAGGCGAATGTTCACGCTGTTACGAATGCGGATGCCGTGGCGACGGTTGCTGACGACTTTGTTGCCCCACAGCAGGTTGTCGGCACTCTCGTAGAGGGTGATGCCGTCGGTGTGGTTCTGGTAGATCTCGTTGTGGGCGATCAGGTTGTTCACGCTGTTACGGTCGATCACCAGGCCCGACAACTTGTTGTCGTAGCTGCGGTTGTTGAAGATGAAGCTGTCGTTGACCTCACGGGAAATAATGATCCCGTGCTTCTTCTTGGTCCCGTACACCGTGTTGTCGGCAATGATCAGACCGTGGGAACGGTCGTGGGGGTCGATGCCGTAGACGATGTTGTCTTTGTAGGTGTTGCCCTTGACCACGAAGTCGCGGGTTTCATAGCAGTAGAAGCCGTACCACATGTCCGAGAACTCGGAGCCGACGATCCAGCCGGTCGGCTCAGGACGCTTGAGCACCTTGGCCATGTTCGGCGTGTACTGGGAAATACTCACGCCGTAGGATTTACTGTTGGCGTAGCCGAAACTGGCGATCTTGCTGTTGGCGATGTAGGTTTCGGTGCCGCCCCAGGACAGCAGGAACGGACGGAATTCCTTGGGCGAATTGAACGTCGCCGGGCCGTTGTCCTTCTCGCGCCAGCCAGTGATTTTTGTGTCACGCACGAACAGCTGGCCGTCGTTGACCAGGAACGAGCCGGCCTCCTGGGACAGGCGCAGTTCCTGGGTCTGCTTGTCGATTTCCAGGATGCCGTGGCGACCGACCACGATCGGCAACTTCGCCAGGAACACACCCGGCGAGGTTTCGCTGAAGTACTGCTTGGGGACCTTTTTCGCCAGGTCCTTGAGGTTCATGTAGCCGTCGTCGACGAAGATCGCCTGGGGGATGCCGTGCTGACGCACTACCCACTCGGCCATCTTGTTGTCGCCACCGATGAAGTCCTTCAGGGCGTCTTCCTGCATCATCCGGCGCAGGCTGATCTTGCCCGGTTTGCTGCGCACGATCTTCGCGGCGATGGCTTCGGCTGTGTAGCCGGAAACGTCCGGCAGTTTCGGCGTGGCCAGTTCCAGCGGCCCGGTCGGTGCGCTGCTGACGGTGTAGGTCTTGGCCTGTTGCAGTTCCTTGGCCGTGGTTGCCGGCTTCGCCGGCTCCACATTGGCGAAGCCAGTCGCACTGGCCAGCAGCATCGCGCCGGCCAGCAGGCTGATCGAGCCTTTTCGGGCTGGATGATTCATCTGGAAGACTCCCTTCGCAATGTGCATCAGAAGCGCCAGATCACGTCGATGAACGCGCGGTGCATGTACGAATCGACTTCCTTGCCGTACGCATCGCCTGGCTTGAACACGCCGCCACGAAAGCGCACCAGGGCCGAAGGCTCATCGATCGCCTGACTCATCGAAACTGGCAACAGGCCTTGCTTGAAGTACTTGGTCACCACCAGGTCCATTTCCTGACCGAGGTCTTTCTCGCCATCGTTCAGTGGCAGGGACGTACTGGAGAGGATCGCGCCAGTCACGTCATCGGTATTGTTCTGCACAGCGTCGATGCCGTTGCTGCCGACCGGCTTGTTGCCGTCGACGCGCCAGAATTTGTGGTAGATCAGGCTGGCGTCGTATTCGTCGTTGAGCATCCACGAACCGAACAGAGTGGCGCTCTGCATGTTGTTCATTTCGCCACGGAAGGCTTCGCCGAAACGGTGCACGCGCGAGCGGGTACCGGTGTAGTTCGAGCGGTTACTTTCCAGACCGTTCTGTTCATAGTCTTCGCTGGCGCGGGCGTAGGCCGCACCGACTTGCCATTGCGGATCGAGGCGCAGGCGAACACCCAGATCGGTGGCCCAGCCATCGACATCGCCGCTGCGCTTGGCTTGTGCGGGAGCGGTGCCATCGGCGTTCAGCGGATTGACCGTGTCACGGTCGCCGCTCATGCCGGTGATGCTGCCCCAGTAGTTGACTGTGTTGGTATTGCGCCAGTTGTAGGCGTCGCTGTCGGCGGTGAGGCCGAGCCAGCTGATGTCGCCGTTTTGTTTTTTGTCCAGCGAATCGCTCGGCACGCCCGGTTGTGCGTAGTCGAGTTTGCCGTCGTCGTGGGTGTGATGACCGCGGATGCCCACCCAGTTGCCCGGTGTCCACTGGTACGCCGCATCGGCGTAAGCGTGCAGGCGATCCTTGTCCTCTGGTGCGAGCTCCTTGAGGTCGGTGCGGTACTCGCTGAAGCGTTCGGCGATACCGACGTTGGCGCGCAGCAGGGTGGTGTCGAAGGTCCAGTTAAGGGCTTCGATGTTGGTGTCGCGCCATTGGCCGTCGTCATTGCGCAGGCGCTGGCGACCGAACTTCAGGATCTCGCCGGGGTAGGGCGTGAAGCCGCTGTAGCCGACCCAGAACTCACGCATCGCCAGGTAGTTTTTCTTGGTCTCGCGATCACCATTGTCGGTGTTCTCGGCGCCATCGGATTGTTGCAGGGTGTCGGTCTCGATGATGTCGGTGGACGTCACTGCCTGACCCATGGCGTAGGCGCTCCACGCGCCGCTTTCGCCATAGACCCACGGACGCAGGTCGAGACCGACGCCGTTGACGTCGCCGCCGTCGGCGGTGCCGAGGTCACGGTCGTCTTCGGACTGGCCGGTGATTTTTACGTCCAGGCCGAAGTTCTTGGTTTCTTCAGTCATGGCAGCCAGCGTCGGGCAAGACCAGATCAGCGCGAATGTCAGGCCGATGCCGGCCTTCATGAATGGATTCAACTTCATTGGGATTCCTCGCCATCTTCTTCTTGCAGGGCATGCAGTTCCGGCGTGTTCGGGCTCAGGGCACCGCGCACGGCCTGTTCTTGTTTCAACAGGCGTTGGGCCTCGGCCAACCGGTCGGGCGGCAGCTGCGTTTGGATTGTTTGCGCAAGCTCGGTGGCTTGCGGAGTGTTCTGGGCCAGGGCCAGTTGGCTGAAGACATAGGCGTTCAGCGGATCCGGCTTGGTGCCCTTGCCTTGGGAAAACAGTTGGGCGATGGCGAAGTCGGCGCTGTTCTGGCCGTTGCGCGCAGCGGTCAACAGATGGTCGAGGGCCTTCTGCGGATAGACCTTGCCCAGGTAGCCACGGCGATAAATCTGGCCGAGGTAGTAATCGGCAGCGACTTCACGGCCGACGGCTTTCTGGAAATGCGCTTCGGCGACCTTGGCGTCGGCCGGCACCAGTTTGCCTTCGAAGTAGAGCTTGCCCAGCAACAGCTCGGCGCGGGGCTGGTCGGCGGCGCGGCCGTTGTCCAGGTACTTCATCATCTGGTCGACGTCGCCCAGTTCGGGGAAGTCGTAGAGCAGTTGCGCGAGGGAGACCCACGACGCCGGATAGCCCGGTGCGATCGGCTCTAGCAGCGACTGCGCGGTTTTCTCGTCTGTCTTGCCCAGGGAGGCATCGGCGAGCACGCGGGCGACGCTGTCGACGCGCTGCGCCGAAACGGTGCCATAGGCATGAGCCGCTTGCATCTGCTTGATCAGCTCGGCCTGTTGCTCTGGCTTGGCCTGTTTCTGATAGACCGTGGCCAGTTCGACGTAGCAGATGTCGCTGGTGTTGAGCGCGGCCTTGCAGATTTTTTCCACGTCATCCAGATGCTGGTCGTAGGTGCCCTGGGTGCGATAGAGCAGCACCTGCGCCAGACCCGCTTCCGGCTTGCCTTCGGCGCGCCATTGGCTGATCTGCTGCTGGGCATTCACGTTGGGGAAGCTGTGCGGGTATTGCAGGTACAGCATCGCCAACGGGATCAGCGTATTGCCTTCGCCCGCCGCGGCGGCTTTTTTCAACAGGGTTTCGGCTTCGTGTTGTTCCGCTTCGGTGGAGCCGGGCTTGGCCACCAGCAGACGACCGAGGCGTGCCTGGGCGCGCGGCGAAACGCTGGCCGCGGCGCGGTAAGTCGCCTCGGCCTGTTTCATCTGCGTCGGGTCACGGCTGTCGACCTGGAGATCGGCCAGGCCGACCTGGGCTTCGCTGTAGCCCAGGTCGGCCAGTTGCCGGTAATTCTGCGCAGCGGTGGCGGTATCGCCACGTTTGAGCGCTTCGTTGGCCAGGCGCTGGTCGGGCAGGCCGGCGCAGCCGGCCAGGCTCACCGCCAATGCCACAGCACACAGAGACCCCATGTGGGAGCGGGCTTGCTCGCGAAAGCGGTGTGTCATCCCACATTGATGTTGAATATTAAACCGCATTCGCGAGCAAGCCCGCTCCCACAGGGGCTGCGGCGTGTTTTGAATTTTTGTGATAGTCACAGGCATGTCCTCGACTTAAAGACCGACAGCCATGGCTTTGTCGATCAGCCAGTTCAGGTTCGGGCCACGGTCGCTGTTCACTTCCACCGGGCGGCCGGCGAGGGAGCTGTCCAGGGTTTCGTCCGGCTGGATCAGCACGCGGATGTCAGAAGACAGGTCGGCGCTTTTCAGGCTGGTGCTGCTGACGATCTTGCCGGTGCGGCTCTTGTCCTCGCCGGCGATCTGGAAGCGCACTGAAGTACCCGGGCGCACGTCGCTGAACTGGCGATAGGAGAAGCGCGCTTCTACGTTGGCTTCGCTGTTACGCGGCACCAGTTGGAAGATCACGTCGCCCTTGCTGGCGTACTGGCCGTTGGCGACCATTTGCTGGGCCACGGTGCAGTCGCAAGGCGAGGTCAGGGTGCCGGTCATCTGCTTGCCGAACAGTTCTTCAACCTTGGCCGGTTGCAGTTGGTCTTCGTCCAGATGGCCCTTGAGCACGTCGAGCATGCTGGTGCTGAAGGTCGCCAGCGGTGCGCCCTTGGCGGCCACGCCGTCGGCTTTCACCAGGCTCTGCACGGTGCCGTCGCGAGGCATGGTGATGTTCACGCCCGGCACGCTGACCAGGCCGGCCTGGGCGTGGCTGACGAAGTACATGCCATACACCGATTTGAAGACAAAGCCGAATGCAGCCACGCCGACAACGAAGATCCCCAGGCTGAAGGTCACGGCTTTCAGGCGTCCGAACGCGGACATGCCGTGGCCGCCGTCCTTGACCTTGCGCGCCTTGGTGAAGTTGTCGCGCTGCAGGGTCGCCAGCATTTCACCCACGCTGACGATGTCGCCAGCCAGGTGCGAAGTGATCAGGTGGCGCAGGGTCGAGATGTCCCGTGGTTCCAGGTTCTGGAACTGGCAGCCGGCGCGTCCGGTCTCGCGATCGAAAGAGCGGACCTGCAACTCGACGTCCATGGCCAGGCCGAGGTTGTCGATGACGAATTGCAGGCGGGCCTTGTACACGTCACCCATCTTCAGCGGCAGTTGACCGGCGTTGAACGCCAGGCCACCGGCGGACAGATCGATCACCCGGGCTTCGACCGGCGTCCGGTCAGGGCCGAAGAAACGCAACTTGGCCGGGATTTTCACTCGGGCGTGTTGGCGCTGGGCTTCGGATTCGTGCACTACGTTGGCGTTGACGGCGGTATTCATAAAGGCGATTTCCTGGTTAATTCAATAAGGGGGCGGTCAGACCATCAACAGCAGCACGGCGACAAAAATGCTGCCGGCAGAGAAGGTCATGGTCCGAGACGACCAAGTGTTGAACCAACGTTGAAAGCTGGCGAGATCACGGGTCAGAGACGTGGGTTGGCGGGTCCAGGACTGTTGGTCGAGGCGGAAGAACACGTAGATCTTCACCAGCGCGCCGACGATCTGGTTGTAATAGAGAATCGCCGGGTAAGCCGGGCCGATCCGGTGTCCGGAGCACGACAGCAACAAGGTCAGGATGAACCGGGTGATGCCGATCCACAGCAGGTACACCAGGATGAACGCGGTGCCGTACTTGAAGCTGGCGATCAACGCCACGGTCAGGCCCAGCAGCGAGGTCCACATCGACACGCGCTGGTCGAACAGCACCACCGAAGTGAACACGCCGAGGCGTTTGATCCCCAGGCCCAGGGCACGGGAGTTCTGCCGCAGGTTGTTGCCGTACCAACGGAACATCAGCTTGCGGCTGGCCTTGATGAAGCTCTTTTCCGGCGGGTGTTCAACGGTGTTGATCGCCGCGTCGGGCACGTAGAACGTGTCGTAGCCCAGGCGCATCAGGCTGAACCAGCTCGACTTGTCATCGCCGGTAAGGAACTTGAAGCGACCCAGGCGCCAGTGTTGCAGCGAGTCGCTTTCCACGTCGGCGATGAAGTCCGGGTTGGTGACCACGGTGGCGCGGAACACCGACATGCGGCCGGTCATGGTCAGCACGCGCTTGGACAAGGCCATCGAGCACATGTTGATGTGGCGCTGGGCGAAACGCAGCTTGTGCCATTCGCTCATGATGTAGCCGCCGCGCACTTCGCAGAATTCGTTGGTGGTCAGGCCGCCGACGTTGCCGAACATCTGGAACCACGGCACGGTCTTGAGCACCACGCCTTCGGCCAGCACGGTGTCGCCATCGATCACCGCGACCACGGCGCGATCATCCGGCAGGTGCCGGGAGATGGCGCGGAAGCCGTAGGCCAGGCCATCGCGTTTGCCGGTGCCGGGAATGCGCACGAAGTCGAGCTTGACCCGGGACGGCGGGTTCATCCGTTTCCACAGGCTTTTGACCAGCAGCTCATCGGACATTTCCACGATGGAGCAGACCACGGTGGTCGGCAGGCCGCAGTCGATGGCTTCGCGGATCACCGAGCTGTAGACCTGTGCGGTGGTCAGGGCGTCGATGCGGAAACTGGTGACCATCAGGAACACGTGGGACGGGTCAGCCGCTTTGCCCAGCTTGCGCACTTTGCGCCGCAGGTGCGGGTAGACGATGTACAGAAAAATCATGCCGCGCACAAAGTGGGTGGCACCCATCGAATAGCGCCAGATACCCACGGCGCCAATCAGGAAAATGAAGTCCTTCGACTCGGAGTCGAACGTGGACACGGGCAGCGCCATGGCGAGGCCCATCAGTAAACTCAGGTAGAACAGCCAACCGGCGGCCTGGAGTAGGCCGTGTTTTAGCCTGTGCATAATCGGAATCCTAAAGTCAGTTGCAAGCCCCAAGCTTCAAGCCCCAAGCGAGGAGCTTTGAACTTGCGGCTTGGAGCTTGAAGCTTGCGGCTGCTTTACCAGCAGATACCTTCAGTCCGGCCAGTCACGCTGGTGGCCTTGGACATGAAACCGACCAGGTCGATCACTTGCTTGCCGTGTGGAACTTCCTGCACCAGCGCGCGGAACTTCTCGTCGCGGTTGCCGAGGATGATCACGTCGGAGTTGTTGATCACCGCGTCGAAGTCGGAGTTGAGCAAGGACGAGACGTGAGGGATCTTCGACTCGATGTAGTCCTTGTTCGCACCGTGAACGCGGGCGTACTCGACGTTGCTGTCGTAGATGCTCAGGTCATAGCCCTTGCCGATCAGCATTTCTGCCAGGTCGACCAGCGGGCTTTCGCGCAGGTCGTCGGTGCCGGCCTTGAAGCTCAAGCCCAGCAGGGCGACTTTGCGTTTGTCGTGGCTGGAAACGATGTCGAAAGCGTTCTGCACCTGGGATTCGTTGCTGCGCATCAGCGAGTTGAGCAACGGGGCTTCCACGTCCAGGGAACCGGCGCGGTAGGTCAGGGCACGCACGTCTTTTGGCAGGCACGAGCCGCCGAAGGCGAAGCCTGGGCGCATGTAGTACTGGGACAGGTTGAGGGTCTTGTCCTGGCAGACCACGTCCATCACTTCACGACCGTCGACGCCGACCGCCTTGGCGATGTTGCCGATTTCGTTGGCGAAGGTGACCTTGGTGGCGTGCCACACGTTGCAGGTGTACTTGATCATCTCGGCGACCGCGATGTCCTTGCGGATGATCGGTGCGTCGAGCTCTTCGTACAGCGATTGCAGAACGTCGCCGGACGCCTTGTCGAATTCACCGATGACGGTCATTGGCGGCTGGTCGTAGTCGGCGATGGCGGTGCTTTCGCGCAGGAACTCAGGGTTCACGGCCACGCCGAAATCAACACCGGCCTTCTTGCCGGAGCAGTCTTCGAGAATCGGGATGACCACATTGGCCACGGTACCCGGCAGTACGGTGCTGCGCACCACGATGGTGTGGCGGGTGGTCTTGTCACGCAGGACAAAACCGATTTCGCGGCACACTGCCTCGATGTAGTTCAGTTCCAGATCGCCGTTCTTCTTGCTCGGCGTGCCCACACAGATCATCGACAGGTCGGTGTCGCGAATCGCCTCGGCGAAGTTGGTGGTGCCACGCAGACGACCTGTCTGGATGCCTTGGGCCAGAAGTTCACCCAGGCCTGGTTCAACGATCGGCGATTTGCCGGCATTGATCATATCGATCTTGTCTTTGGCCACATCGACGCCAACGACGTCATGGCCCCGTGCAGACAGGCAACCGGCACATACTGCGCCGACGTAACCCAAACCAAAAATGCTGATGCGCATCGCAATTACCTCTGTATTGATCAAGCCATTAGATGGCCGGAGTTAATGGTGTTCAGCGTGTTTTAGTGCACTCGCAAGTGTGCCTTACAGGCACGACAATGCTCTGTGATGGCATATAAGTTACGAGTGTCTAAATAAATGCACTCAAGGTGTGCGCAACTAGGCCTTGTTATTATGATTTGCCCTGTTATGCAGCCGATCCCTCTTTCGGAGGATGCAGGCGCAACGGCCTTGCACGCCTGATGTCAGGCCGAAAGCCCGTAGATCAAGCGGTTGGGTGCTCGGGTGAGCACGTTTATAGGGGCGCTGTCGTGGCCTTGTAGGGGATAGTCATACCGCGTTATCTCCTGTCCGATTGCTGTTGTCCAAATCGGTGATTAGTCAGCGCAAGTTAATATTACAACTTCGCTACACGAATCGCTTATCTGCGTAAGTTATCTCGTACACGCTCGGCGAGAATCGTTACCGGTGGTATGAGCGGCGCGTTTGGACATAGTTCCAGCCCGCTCATCGCGAAATCTGAAATTTCTTGAAATATTGAGAAAGATGGCACTGCTCTCAAATTGATAGCACTTACCGTTTCGCCCTTTATATATAGGCGGATAATTGGGTCGGATAGTTTTTTGCCACTACTGTTAAAAAAAGTCAGTGCCACTACGCAAAAAAATGATTGAAGTCGAGTGAAACTAAAGTTAGAAAATCAGCTGGTGTTTTTATGGCGCCAAAAAAATGGCGAAATGGCGGGGAAGTCTGAAGTGAATCAAGGGTCGGCGCACGAGGGTTTGTGGAGGTCGTGCGCCGACCGGATGTATCACTCTGGTGCGTGATCGCGTAGAAACACCAGATTGTCCGGCTTGGACTGTTCGGCGCTGTAGCGATAGCCTTGAACGTCGAACTGCTTGAGGGTGGCCGGGTCGTTGATGCGTTCTTCGATGACGAAGCGACTCATCAAGCCACGGGCCTTTTTCGCGTAGAAGCTGATGATCTTGTACTGGCCGTTCTTCAGGTCCTTGAATTCGGTATTGATGATGCGCGCGTTCAAGGCGTTGCGTTTGACGGCCGAGAAGTACTCGTTGGACGCCAGGTTGAGCAGCACGTCATCGCCTTGATCGACCAGGGCTTCGTTCAGCCATTCGCTGATGCGCGTGCCCCAGAAGGCATACAAATCCTTGCCCCGAGCGTTGGCCAGTTTGGTGCCCATTTCCAGGCGATAGGGTTGCATCAGGTCCAGCGGGCGCAGCAGGCCATAGAGGCCCGAGAGCATGCGCAGGTGTTTTTGGGCGTAATCGAAATCGGCTTCGCTGAGGGTTTGCGCATTCATGCCGGTGTACACATCGCCCTTGAATGCCAGCAGCGCCTGCTTGGCGTTTTCCGGGGTGAACGCGGGCGTCCAGCTGCCGAAACGCGCGGCGTTGAGCCCGCCGATCTTGTCGGAAACGTGCATCAATTCGCTGATTTGCGCGGGCGTCAGCTCGCGCAATTGCAGGATCAACTCCTGGGAGTGGTCGAGGTACTGCGGCTGGGTGAAGCGCTGGGTCGCCGGCGGTGTTTCATAGTCGAGGGTCTTGGCGGGTGAAATCACCATCAGCATGAAGTCGTCTCCTTTAATCGTGGCGGCGATTCTAGGGGGTTGTCCTCGTTGACTCCAGCTATCGCGTCCATAGGTGATGGCCGGTTCGCCACCAACCCCTTGTGGGAGCGGGCTTGCTCGCGAATGCGGTATGACATTCAGCGAAAATGTCGACTGATACACCGCTTTCGCGAGCAAGCCCGCTCCCACAGTGGTTCGGTGTTGCTGCAGGAGGTGTGTCTGGATCAGCTATAGTGCCGCGCGGGTTTTGTTATGGAGACATCCCATTGCGTATCGCTTTTCTCATTTCGATCTGGCTACTGAGCTTCGGCGCCATCGCGGCTCCGGGCGATGTGGCGACGCTCGATCGCAGCACCTGGCCGGAGAAACTCGGCAACCCGACACTGTTCGACGTGGCGTCCAGGGCCGAGATCCTCATGTTTTCCAGTGTCCTGTTGGCCAGCGAGTCGCTGGATGAACCCGCCCTGGCCCAGCGCCTGGGCCTGCGCACGATCAATCTGGAGTCGGTCGACCGGGTTCGTCAGCGCATGTGGCAACGGCTGCTGGCCAACTACAACTTCGCCCAACAGAGTTGCGACCAGGATGCCTCCTTCTGTTTTCTGGTCGAAGACATGCCCACCTTGCGCGAGCAGGCTGCCAAATTCCAGGTCGGCGCAGACAGCTATTACATCAAGTGGGCCGAGCCGAGCCGCGTGTTCCACACCCAGTACCTGGACGAACAGTTGCACAAGGCCGCTTTGTTCCCGCAAGCCAGCAGCGAAGTCGATCATTTTGGCGACTATGAGCGCAGCGGCGGCGGGATGCATGACCGGCTGTTTCTGCTGACCTTCGACAGCGCGGCCAACGCCGCACCGGATAACACCGCCTGGGTCGCCGAGTACCTGCGCAAGTCGAACCTGAGCGGGACGTTCTTCGTCCTCGGCAAGGACATCCAGGCCCGTTTGGCCGAACATTCGGTGAGTAACCTGCAAGCGACCTACTCGAGCCAGTGCATCGGCGTACAAGGCTGGGAGTTCCGTTCCCACAGCCACTGGCAGGACTGGCAGGACTCGGTGCGCCGCAGCGCCGAACTGGTCAAGAGCAAGCTGCCGGAGAACTACGTGCCCCTGTTCCGTCCGCCCGATGGCCAGCGCCGTTCCGATGCCGAAGGCTTCTTCAAGACTCAGGGGTTGCAGGTAGCGTTGTGGGACATCGACGCCCAGGATGGTGCCGGCAAACTCAAGGGCAACCCGAGTGCGCAACGGGTGCTGACCCTGATGCTGCTGTGGCGGCACGGAGTGATCAATTTCAATGTGAAACAGGATTCAGTGAAAACGGCGTTGCCGTGGCTGGTCACGCAAACGGCGCCTGTCGGGATCGGCTGGGAGGATTGCCAGGATGCGTTTCGCTGAAAATGACAAAACCCCGTAAACATTGGGTTTTTGGCAATTTTGGAAGGGGATTCGTTGCAGGTGGACTTCCGACTTTAAACGGGTGATGGCAGTCCGCCAAGTGCTATTGGTCAATCTGCAAAATAAACTTCAAAAAAGCGTCAAAGTACTTTTTTCTGTCACACGTTTTGGAGTATTACGAAGACAGACCGCCGAAACCTGCAACACAGGTGGCGTCTTCCAAGACCCCGCATGTATGCAGAACACTTGAGTCCCCGCAGGTGTATTCGGCAGTCACTTCGAGGCGCAGCACCGTCAAGGTATTGCGTCGAATGGCTCCCACAAAGGTGACCGAGTATGGATGATCACGGACGTAGCTCTTCTTCCAACCAGCCAATCCTTTATGTACTCGATACCAACGTATTGATTCACGATCCAAACGCGCTGCTTAACTTCGAAGAACACCACGTCGCGATCCCGATGACCGTGCTTGAAGAGCTCGACAAGCTCAAGAGCGGGCATCACAGCGTAGCCGCCGAATGCCGCCAGGCCATCCGCCTGATCGACAAGACTCTGGGCGATGCCTCACCCGAGGACGTCGAGCAGGGTGTGCCGATCCAGCGTGGCAAAAGCGGACCCAAGGGTTTGCTGTCAATTTTGATGAGCAAGCATGCCGAGCCGAACCTGATTCTGCCCGAGCACCTGAACGACAACAAAATCATCAATCAACTGATCGACCTGCACGCGCGCGATCCGAAGAAGCCCGTGGTGCTGGTCACCAAAGACATCAACATGCGCCTCAAGGCGCGCGCCTGCGGAATCGCGGCCGAGGACTACAGCACCGACCAACTGGTCGATGACGTGTCCTTGCTGCCCAATGGCTACCACAACATGACCGGCTCTTTCTGGGACCGCGTGAGCAAGGTTGAAACCCGTCAGGACCACGGCCGCACCTGGCATCAGGTGCAATTGATCGACAACCTGCCGGCGGTGCACATCAACGAATTCATCATTGATGAACAGGGCTTTGTCGGCTGGATCAAGGAGATTGAAGAGGACCGCTTGCTGATCCTCGACCTGCACCAGGAACCGCTGCTGCACCAGGAAGCCTGGGGCCTCAAACCGCGTGATATCTATCAGAGCCTGGCGTTGTACGCCTTGCTCGATCCGGATATCCACCTGGTCAACCTGTCGGGTGCCGCGGGTTCGGGTAAAACCATCCTGGCGCTGGCCGCTGCGATCGAGCAGACCATGGTCAGCAAACGTTATCGTCGCATCATCGCTACCCGTAGCGTGCAGGGCCTGGATCAGGAAATCGGCTTCCTGCCCGGTACCGAGGCGGAAAAAATGGAGCCGTGGCTGGGCGCCATCACCGACAACCTCGAAGCCTTGCACATGGATGACGAAAGCACCCATGGCAGCGTCGACTACATCCTCAGCAAAGTGCCGTTGCAGTTCAAATCCCTCAACTATATCCGGGGCCGCAGCTTCCAGCAGAGCCTGATTCTGATCGACGAATGCCAGAACCTCACGCCGCACCAGATGAAAACCATCATCACCCGTGCCGGTGCCGGTTCCAAAGTGGTGTGCCTGGGCAACCTGGCACAGATCGACACCCCTTACCTGTCCGCGACCAGCTCCGGGCTGACCTACCTCACTGAACGCTTCAAGGACTTCCCGAACGGGGTGCATATCACCTTGCAAGGGGTACCACGTTCGATCCTGGCCGAATACGCCGAATCGCATCTGTAACTGTCCACCGGAACCGGGCGCCCGCAAGGTCGCCCGGTTTTTTGTACGCGAGGTAAAGGCTGTGCCTCAGGGCAGACCCAATACCGATGAATGTGTTTCTGCAAAGCCTGGGGCGAAAGCAGTCTTGTTTACAGAGGTTGCGAAAAATAGCCCTTGAGGGTTTCCGTAAGAATTGATTGAGCGTTCAATACCTCTTGGGTCGGCTCAGGCTGTGAGCTACTAAACTTTTTTCGCGCCCAACTGAAAAAGAAGGGGCCATCAATAATATGTTCATTGTGTTCCGACAAATATAACTTGGTCACGGAAGCATACCTGGGGAAAACGTGAAAATGCAGTTCATGATTGAGCTCGGAAATACGCATTATGTATATTTTTTCAGGAGAAAATAGAGTGTTTAACGCTCGCTCCGTAAATGCTAGCCCACTCATCAGTTCGGCACTTTCCTCTGCGCTTAGTTCTGCAAGTCTTGTTATGTCCCGCTTAAGAGAAATAATCATGTAGCCAGGGATGTCACAGTCCCGGCAATGAGAGATCATGATGTGTTTTCCTGAGTAAATTGTCCGTGCTGACATGACTAACCTTCCGTGTGCCAACCATGGTTAGCGTGTAGGGCCCGCGCCGTTGAGCTCCTGCCGGAGGTCGGCAGAAAAGGGCGCGTGTTCATGATTTCTTCAGGAGATCCTGGCTGATGACTGCCGGAAACTGCGCCGGGAGCAATAGCGTAGACTTGGATGTTGGATTTACTGAATTCGCGTGCCAATGACCTTTTGTGATACCACTGACTTGAGTTTGTAGGGTCGTGAATTTTGTTGGTCAGTTTTTCTCGAATTAACAACTCGGTCAATCATTCAGTTGTAGGAAGTTTCACGGCAGGTTATGGGTGCGGACTTTCGGAGAGTTCTTACGTCGAGATTTGTTATAGGATAATCAGTAAGTTATCAACTGGTGAACAAGGTTGAGTCGTTCGGCGATGTCAAAAAAGTGCATTTTCAGTAGGATTTTGTTACATGTGTTTCTGTTATTTGGTAATGCTTGTAAGCTTAATAATGAATCGCATCTGTAACTGTCCACCGGAACCGGGCGGCCGCGAGGTCACCCGGTTTTTTATGCCCAACACAAATCCAACTGTAGGAGCGAGCCTGCTCGCGATGGACGTCAACGATAACGCGTGTTGTCTGAATGCCCGCGTTGTTCCTGCGTTTTTCGCGAGCAGGCTCGCTCCTACAGGGGGATTGTGTGAGCCGATATTCGTGCGTGCGGAAATCTGACCCGCAGGTTTACAATCGACGCTCCTGATCAGGAGTAATCCCGTGCTGACTCATCTCGATTCCCAAGGTCGCGCCAACATGGTCGACGTCACTGAAAAAGCCGTGACGTTCCGTGAGGCGACCGCTCAAGCGCTGGTGCGCATGCTGCCCGAAACCCTGCAGATGATCGTCAGTGGCGGCCACCCCAAGGGTGATGTGTTTGCCGTGGCACGCATTGCCGGCATCCAGGCGGCGAAGAAAACCAGCGATCTGATTCCCCTGTGCCATCCGCTGATGCTGACCGGCGTCAAGGTCGAGCTCAGTGCCGAAGGCGAGGATTCGGTGCGCATCGTGGCGCGTTGCAAGCTGTCAGGGCAGACCGGCGTCGAGATGGAGGCCCTGACCGCTGCCAGCGTCGCCGCGCTGACGATCTACGACATGTGCAAGGCCGTGGACCGTGGTATGACCATCGAAAGCGTGCGTTTGCTGGAGAAGGTCGGCGGCAAGAGCGGACATTTCCAGGCGGAGCAGTCATGAACGTTACCGTAAAGTTTTTCGCCCGTTATCGTGAAGCGTTGGGTCTGGATTCGGTGAAAGTAGAAGGCAACTTCGCCACCGTCGACGACGTCCGCGCACTGTTGGCCCAACGTGACGGTGCCGAGGTGTTGAGCGAGCAGAACCTGATGTGCGCCCGCAACGAAGACCTGTGCCAGCTCGACGAGCCGGTCAGCGACGGCGATGAAGTGGCGTTCTTTCCGACTGTGACCGGAGGCTGAACCATGGCGATTCGCGTGCAGTCCACGGCGTTCGACCCTGGGGCCGAAGTCAATGCCATGCACGATGCCAATGTCGGCGTGGGTGCAGTGGTGAGTTTTGTCGGCTACGTGCGCGACTTCAATGACGGCCTCGACGTGGCCGGGATGTTCCTCGAACACTATCCCGGCATGACTGAAAAAGCGTTGGGCAAGATCGCCATCGAGGCAGAGCAGCGCTGGCCGCTGCTCAAGCTGGAAGTGCTGCACCGCATCGGCGCCCTGGAGCCGGGCGAGCCGATTGTCTTCGTCGGTGCGGCCAGCGCCCATCGTCAGGCGGCATTCGACGCCTGCGCCTTTGTCATGGATTACCTGAAAACCCGTGCGCCGTTCTGGAAGAAAGAAAACACCAGTGACGGGCCGCGTTGGGTCGAGGGGCGTGACAGTGATCATGCGGCGGCGGATCGCTGGAAGCAGTAGTTTCTGCGGCGTTCTTTAGTCCGTCTTCGCGAGCAAGCCCGCTCCCACAATGGATCTGGTTGAACACAAATTTTGTGTACGACACAGAACCCTGTGGGAGCGGGCTTGCTCGCGAAGGGGACATCCGACTCACCCAATACCTTGCAGAACCACCACCCGACCACCGGCCGGCGCGAGCTGCATTTACCTCATTGACGATGCATACATAAAAGTCCAGTATGGAATTATAAGTACAAAAAAGGTTTCCACCCGTTTCAGCTTTTTCTTCTGTCTTGCCAAACCAACAACAACCGCGAGAAAACGAACATGAAGAAGTTCCCCCTCATTACCGGTCTGGCCCTGAGCCTGTTGGCGTGCAGCTCTGTGTTCGCCGCCGAGAAAACCCTGCGCATCGGTATCGAAGCGGCGTATCCACCGTTCGCCTCGAAAACCGACAAAGGCGAAATCGTCGGTTTCGACTATGACATCGGCAATGCCTTGTGCGCACAGATGAAGGCCAAGTGTGTGTGGGTCGAAGGCGAGTTCGACGGTCTGATTCCTTCCCTGAAGGTGAAGAAAATCGACATGGCGCTGTCGTCCATGACCATCAATGAAGACCGCAAGAAGTCGGTGGACTTCACCCACAAGTACTATTTCACCTCGTCGCGTCTGGTGATGAAGGACGGCGCGGTGGTGGATGACCAGTACGCCAGCCTCAAGGGCAAGACTGTCGGTGTGCAGCGCGCCACCACCACCGACCGTTACGCCTCCGAGGTGTTCGAGCCCAAGGGCATCAACGTCAAGCGCTACAGCAATAACGAAGAAATCTACATGGATCTGGCCGCCGGTCGCCTCGACGCGATTTTTGCCGACACCATTCCACTGAATGACTTCCTGTCGATGCCGCGAGGCAAGGGTTACGCCTTTGTCGGGCCGGAGCTGAAAGATCCGAAATATGTGGGCGAGGGTGCCGGGATTGCCGTGCGCAAGGGCAACACCGAGTTGGTCAGCGAGCTGAACACGGCCATTGATGGCATTCGCGCCAGTGGTGAGTATCAGAAGATTTCGGACAAGTACTTCAAGTCCGACATTTACGGCGACTGATAGTCCGCTTTCGCGAGCAAGCCCGCTCCCACAATGGATCTCTACCAAACACAGATTTTGTGTTCGACGCAGAACCAGTGTGGGAGCGGGCTTGCTCGCGAAGAGGCCAGATCAAGCAATACAAATCTCAGGGCCTAGCCCTTCAATTCCTTCAAATGCTTGTACACCGTCGCCCGGCCCATGTTCAGCACATTGGCCACGTAGTTCGAGGCGCTTTTGCCCTTGAACGCGCCTTCGGCGTGCAACGCCAGCACCAGCTCACGCTTGTGGTCGCGGGTCAGCAGATTCAGGCTCAACTGACGTTCGCGCAGCCAGGCGTGGAGGAAGGTGTTGATCCGCTCCTGCCAGTCATCGCGGAACAGTGCATCCGGTTGCGGGATCAGCTTGGTCGGCGACAGGAACAGGTCCAGGGCGGCCTTGGCATTCTCGAACAGAGAAATATTCAGGTTGATGCACAGCACCGCCAGCGGATGACCTTCGCTGTCCCGTAGCACCGTGCTGAGGCTGCGAATCTTCTGACCATCCCAGTTGAGCTTTTCGTACGGCCCGATATTTCGTTCGCTGACATCGTCGCTGAGCATGTCTTCCAGCGCCGAGTCGTCGCCGATTTCCCGCTTGGACAGGTTGTTGGCGATGTAGTCGACCTTTTGCGTGCGCAGGTCGTGCAGCACCACTTCGGCGTGGGGGAAAAACAACGTGGCGATGGCGTCGGCTATCGCGTGGAAGTTATCCAGGGACGTGTCGTCCAGGGCCGAGTCTTTTTCGGGGGCGTTCATACAGTGGAACTCCAGGCAGCGTCAGCGCCCCATCAAAGGGGCGCTGAAAGTGTGCCGTAATCGTGTGGGCTCGTCACCTGAGGATCAGGATCAGCCAAGGCGGGCAGGGGAGAGCATTTCGGCATTCAGGCCGAAACGGCCGAGCGATTCGGGCAACGCGGCACCGCGCACCAGTGCCGCGCTGGCCTGGCCCATGGCCGGCGAGGTCTGGATGCCATAACCGCCTTGTGCCGCGACCCAGAACAGCCCCGCTACCTGTGGGTCGAAGCCGGACAACAGGTCGCCGTCGCTGACGAAGCTGCGCAGGCCAGCCCAGGTGCGGGTCGGGCGGCGAATGGTCAGGGTCGTGGCTTCTTCGATCTGGTAGATGCCCATGGCGATGTCCAGCTCTTCGGGCTGCACGTCGTGGGGTTCCACCGGGTCGGCGTTGGCCGGCGAGCCGAGGAACATCCCGGCGTCGGGTTTCATGTAGAAGGATTCATCGAGGCTGACCAGCATCGGCCAATGGTGGATGTCCACGCCTTCGGGGCCGGCGAAGATGAACGCGGCACGGCGTTTGGGTTGCAGGCCCAGGGGTTTGGCGCCGGCCAGTTCGCCGATCTTGTCGGCCCAGGCGCCGGCGGCGTTGATGATGATTGGCGCGCTGAACGTCTGGCTGTTGGTCTGAACGTGCCATACACCTTGGCCGTCGCGGCTCAGGCCGACGACTTCGCTGTCGGTATGCACTTCGCCCTGGTTGCGGCGGATACCGCGCAAATAGCCCTGGTGCAGGGCATCGGTGTCAATGTCGCTGGCGGTCGGGTCGTAGATGGCGCCGTGGACCTTTTCCCGGCGCAGGATCGGCACCAGCGCGCAGGCCTCGTCGGCGCCAAGCAATTGCATCTCCGGGACCGTGGTTTTTGCGCTCTGGTATTGCCTGTTAAGTTCGTCCGGGTCGCCGGTCAAGTCCACGGTCATTTCGCCCCGCGGGGTCAGCAGCGGGTGTTCGCAGAAACCGCTGGGCGGGTTGTCGAAAAAGTCCCGGCTGGCCAGGGTCAGCGCCCGTACTTGCGGGGTGCCGTAGGCCGCGGTGTACAGCGCCGCCGAACGGCCGGTGGAGTGATAGGCCGGATGGGATTCGCGTTCGAGCACGATCACGCGGCCGTGCTGCGACAACCAGAAACCTGTGGAAGCACCGGCAATTCCGCCGCCGATGATGATGAAATCTGCCTGGCTCATGAACGTCTCCTGATGGGGCGTAAATGCCTATGGTGAAGAAATTTTCTGTGGGAGCGAGCTTGCTCGCGATTGCGGTCAATCATTCAGCATGGATGTCGACTGACTTGACGCTATCGCGAGCAAGCTCGCTCCCACAGATGAGTGGTGGTGTCAGTGAGATAGGCGATAGATCGCATTGGCCAGCGCAATGTCTTCCAGGCCCAGGCCGATGGAGCGGAAAAACACATGACGGTCGTAGTCGGGGCGCTGCACCTTCTCGCTGAGCAGGTCGGGCAGGTCGCCGACAATCGCGCCCTTGTCCCAGCTGTGCCGTTCGGCGGCGATCAGCATTTCACCGGCCGAGCCCGGGGTGGTCAGACGATAGTCGCAGAACACCTGCATGTCGTTGAGGCTCTGCGGCGGCACTTCGTGGGCACGCGGCGCATTGGTGCTGATGGAGGTGATCAACGCCGGTTTGCGCAAGCTCGACGGATCGATCACCGGACCGGCGGACGAGGTGCAGAGCATGATCACGTCGGCATCCTGAACGGCAGCTTCGCGGCTGTCGACGATGTTCAGGCGTGGCTCGATGTTTTTCAGCAGGCTCACGGTTTCGGCATCTTCGTTAAGGCTAGGCGAGTACAGGCTGATGCTCTGCCAGTCGCGCAAGCCTTTCACATAGTGCAGGTGCGCCTGGGCCACTTTACCGCTGCCGATGATGGCCAGGCGATTGGCTGTGAGTGGCGCGAGGGCGTCGACCGCCACGGCGGTGGTGGCCGCCGTGCGCGCGGTGGTCAGTTCTCCGGCATCGCACAACAACAGCGGCTGGCCGGTCTGCATCGACATCAGCAGCGTCCATGCAGTCACCAATGGCCCCTGTTCACGGACGATGTACGGTGACGTCTTGATCCCGTACACGCCGTCTTCAGCCAACACGCCCAGGTAGTTGATGAAATCGCCGGCGCCCTGTGGAAACTCCACCAGTTGCTGCGCCGGTTGTACGGCCTGCCCGGCGGCCAGCTCGCGGAACAGTTTGCGCAGGATCTGCGGTACATCGACCTGCGCCAGTAGCTCGCGAGCCTGGGCTTGGGGGATCACTTGGGGCGTGCTGGACATGGTCGGCTCCGGAGTTTGAATTAAACTAATTTGTCTATTATGGACTTTTAGTTATCGCGAGCAAGCTCCTGTTGAAAAAAAGCCGGGCGAAAAAAAAGCGCAGTCCGTTTCCGGCTGCGCTTGTCTTTTCAGCGTCGCTTAATGAGGACGCTTGCGCTCAACCGCCCGCAACAGATGCGTCGGTGGCGTTTCACAGCTGATCTTGCGCCCCAGCTTTTCCTCGATGGACGGTAACTGGTAGGAGTCGTCTTCACCGGCAAAGCTGATGGACACACCGTCGGCACCCGCACGACCGGTACGACCGATGCGGTGCACGTAGTCGTCCGGCACTTCCGGCAGGGTGAAGTTGATCACGTGGCTGATGCCGTCGATGTGGATACCGCGACCGGCGACATCGGTGGCGACCAGTACGCGGATCTTGCCTTCGCGGAAGCCTTCGAGGGTCTTGATGCGCTTGTGCTGCGGCACGTCGCCGGACAGTTGCGCGGCGTTGATGCCGTCGCGCACCAGGCGTTCTTCGATGCGCCGCACTTCATCCTTGCGGTTGGCGAAGACAATGACCCGCTCCCAACCATTGTCGTTGACCAGGTTGTAGAGCAGCTTGTACTTGTCGGCACCGGCCACCGCGTAGATGTGCTGCTCGACGTTTTCGTTGGCAACGTTCTGCGATTCGATCTCGACGATCGACGGATCGGTGGTCCATTGCTTGGCCAGGTTCATCACGTCTTCGGTGAAGGTCGCGGAGAACAGCAGCGTCTGGCGCTCGGACTTCGGCGGCGTCTGGCGAATGATCTGGCGCACTTGCGGGATGAAGCCCATGTCGAGCATGCGGTCGGCTTCGTCCAGCACCATCACTTCGACCATGTCCAGATGCACGTCGCCGCGCTGGTTGAAGTCCAGCAGGCGGCCCGGCGTGGCCACGAGGATGTCGCAGTGGCGGGCTTCGAGGTGCTTGAGCTGCTTGTCGAAGTCCATGCCACCGACGAACGTCATGACGTTGAGGCCGGTGTACTTGGTCAGGTCGGCGGCGTCCTTGGCGATCTGCACCACCAGTTCGCGGGTCGGCGCGATGATCAGTGCCCGTGGCTCACCCATGTAGCGCTCTTTCGGCGGCGGGGTCTGCAGCAACTGGGTGATGATCGAGATCAGGAACGCAGCGGTCTTGCCGGTACCGGTCTGGGCGCGGCCGATGGCGTCTTTGCCCGCGAGGGTGAAGCCCAGCACCTGTGCCTGGATCGGCGTGCAATACGGGAAGCCCAGGTCCTGGATGGCGTGCATCAGTTCAGGGGCGAGTTTGAAATCGTGGAAGCGGGTCTTGCCTTCCTGGGGTTCGACGACGAAGTCTTCGAGTTTCCATGGGATGACCGGTGCCTTGGGCTTGGGTTCGCGGCGCGGTTTGGCGGGTTTCGGCGTGTCGCTGCGCGGCTGCTCCGGGGCTGTGATCGCCGCAGGCTGGGCGTCTTCTACGGTCTTCGGCTCGTGCTTGGGTGCAGTCGTGGTGGCGGTCCGTTCAGACTGATTGCCGTCGGTGCGGTGGCCGGGAGCGTGAGACGGAGCGCTGGGGACTGGCGCGAGTTGCTCAGTCTCGCTTTTACCGAACATTTTCTTGAGTGCTTTGAGCACGGTCATCTCATCAATTGGTTAAGGAATGTACGCCGGGCAGTGTAATGCAAGAATCGGGCGCGGCGTAGTGGGATGGATCAAAGGGCGCTTTTAAACAGAAATGCTTAACGCAAGCACTCGGCGAGCCAGACGCCGATGTCGCGAATTTCTTCGGGTAACACTTCGTGACCCATTGGGTATTCCTGCCATGTCACGGTGACACCACGCAGCTTCAAATGCTCGTAGGCGCTGCGCCCCATCGAGTTTTGCACCACATCGTCGTACTGGCCGTGCAGGCACAGCACTGGAATGCGCTGCTGGCTGGCGGACATTTCCAGTTGGTCACTGAAGGTCGGTGCATAAGTGGAGAGGGCGAGTACGCCACCCAGTGGTCCCTGCCATTTCAGAAACGCGGTGTGGAGCACCACCGCACCACCCTGTGAAAAACCTGCCAGGAAAATCCGCGAGGCGTCTATTCCGCTGGCCTTCTGCGTTTCGATCAGTTCGATGATCCAGTTGGCAGATTCTTCCAATTGCTCGCGGTTGATCGCGCGCGCGGGGCTCATGGCCAATATGTCGTACCAGCTCGGCATCTCGTATCCGCCATTGATGGTGACGGCGCGGCTCGGCGCCTGGGGCAAAACAACGCGGGTGCTCAACAGGGTTTCCTGCAGGGCTTCGGCCACTGGCAGGAAGTCGTAGCGATCGGCACCCAGGCCGTGCAGCCAGATAACGCAGGCATCTGCGGTCTTGACGGGTTCAAGAATCAAGGGGTTGGTCATGGCTGCTCCAAAATTGTGCGTGCGCTCTCATTGAGTGCTAAGGCTGAGTGCGTGTCTGGTTGATCAGTTACGAAGATGTCGCAAGGTTACAAGTTTTGCTATTGACCTGCAGCTGAACCGCTTCGGAGAGCAGTGTGGTACGGGCTTTGCTATGGCGAAGTCTGTATGAAAAATCCCACGCCTGTCGGTAACACTATCAGGCCAAGGTTATTAGTGGGATTGAAAAGAATCCGGTGATGGATGTTCGCCAAAGGCCGATATGGGGCTTCGCGAACGTGAAAGGGCTACAGCCCGTTCGGCCGACTGGTGAGAGTGAGTTTTCCATGACGTGGATTTTCTCCTACTAGACTCATAGCTAACGTCTTACGTCGGTTGACCCCCAAAACAAGCCAACACGGGTCGACTACGCCTCAAAAGGGTGCGACAGGACTCACGCTCCGACACAACAAGAGCAAAACTGGAGGTTTGAATGAAGATGTTGAAATCCACCCTGGCTATCGTGACTGCAGCCGCAGTACTCGGTGTCAGCGGGTTTGCCCAGGCGGGCGCAACCCTGGATGCAGTGATGAAGAAAGGTTTCGTGCAGTGTGGCGTCAGCGATGGCTTGCCAGGCTTCTCGGTTCCGGATTCCACCGGCAAGATCGTGGGTATCGATGCTGACTACTGCCGTGCAGTAGCGGCGGCAGTCTTCGGCGACGCGACCAAGGTCAAGTTCAGCCAGTTGAACGCCAAGGAGCGCTTCACCGCGCTGCAGTCCGGCGAAATCGACATTCTGTCGCGCAACACCACCATGACCAGCTCCCGTGACGCGGGCATGGGCCTGAAATTCCCGGGCTTCATTACCTACTACGACGGTATCGGCTTCCTGGTAAACAACAAGCTGGGCGTCAAGAGCGCCAAGGAACTGGACGGTGCAACCATCTGCATCCAGGCCGGTACCACTACCGAGCTGAACGTTTCCGACTACTTCCGCGGCAACGGCCTGAAGTACACCCCGATCACCTTCGACACCTCCGATGAAAGCGCCAAGTCGCTGGAATCCGGTCGTTGCGACGTTCTGACCTCCGACAAGTCCCAGCTGTTCGCCCAGCGCAGCAAGCTGGCTTCGCCGAAGGATTACGTGGTTCTGCCGGAAACCATTTCCAAGGAACCTCTGGGCCCGGTCGTGCGTAACGGCGACGACGAGTGGCTGGCCATCGTGCGCTGGACTGGCTACGCCATGCTCAACGCTGAAGAGGCCGGCATCACTTCGAAGAACGTCGAAGCCGAAGCCAAGGGCACCAAGAACCCTGACGTTGCCCGTCTGCTGGGTACCGACGGTGAATACGGCAAAGACCTGAAAGTGAAGAAAGACTGGGTCGTGCAGATCATCAAGCAAGTCGGCAACTACGGCGAAGTGTTCGAGAAAAACCTCGGCAAGAGCACTCCGCTGGAAATCGACCGCGGGCTGAACGCTCTGTGGAACGCTGGCGGCATTCAATACGCACCACCAGTGCGCTGATGGTTCTATCACCCGGTGGGCCAACCACCGGGTGATGTTCTGTTCCATTATTTCCGGGGCACTTCATGCAAAATTCAATCGGCGCACCAAAGCAGAGGCTCAGCCTCAGCGATCCACGCGTGCGTGCTTGGGTATTCCAGATCATCACGATTATCGCGGTGGTCTCGCTGGGCTGGTATCTGTTCGATAACACCCAGACCAACCTGCAACACCGGGGCATCACCTCCGGTTTCGACTTTCTGGAGCGCAGTGCCGGTTTCGGCATCGCTCAACACCTGATCGACTACACCGAAGCGGACACATACGCCCGGGTGTTTGTCATTGGTCTGCTCAACACCTTGCTGGTGACCTTCATCGGCGTGATCCTGGCGACGATCCTGGGTTTCATCGTGGGTGTGGCGCGGCTGTCGAAGAACTGGATCATCGCCAAGCTGGCGACGGTATATGTGGAAGTCTTCCGCAACATTCCGCCGCTGCTGCAGATCCTGTTCTGGTACTTCGCGGTGTTCCTGACCATGCCGGGGCCGCGCAACAGTCATAACTTCGGCGACACCTTCTTCGTCAGCAGCCGTGGCCTGAACATGCCGGCCGCGTTGATGGCGGACGGCTTCTGGCCGTTTATGACCAGTGTTGTAGTCGCCATCGTCGCCATCGTGCTGATGAGCCGCTGGGCCACCAAGCGCTTCGAAGCCACCGGTGTGCCGTTCCACAAGTTCTGGGTTGGCCTGGCGATGTTCCTGGTCATCCCTGCGCTGTGTGCGCTGATTTTCGGTGCACCGGTGCACTGGGAAATGCCGAAGCTGCAAGGCTTCAACTTCGTCGGCGGCTGGGTGTTGATCCCGGAACTGCTGGCGCTGACGCTGGCTTTGACCGTGTACACCGCGGCGTTCATCGCCGAGATCGTGCGCTCTGGCATCAAGTCGGTCAGCCACGGCCAGACCGAAGCGGCGCATTCCCTCGGCCTGCGCAACGGTCCGACCCTGCGCAAGGTGATCATCCCGCAAGCCCTGCGCGTGATCATCCCGCCGCTGACCAGCCAATACCTGAACCTGGCGAAGAACTCCTCGCTGGCGGCCGGTATCGGTTATCCGGAAATGGTCTCGCTGTTTGCCGGGACCGTGCTCAACCAGACCGGCCAGGCGATCGAGGTGATTGCCATCACCATGAGCGTGTACCTGGCGATCAGTATCAGCATTTCCCTGCTGATGAACTGGTACAACAAGCGCATTGCGCTGATCGAGCGGTAAGGAAAAGCGCATGAGTACTCATACTTTCAAACCCGACATGCCACCGCCGGCCAAGGTCTTCGGCCCGATGGCGTGGATGCGCGCGAACATGTTCTCCAGCTGGCTCAACACCCTGCTGACCCTGTTTGCGTTCTACCTCATCTACCTGGTGGTACCGCCGATCCTGCAGTGGGCGATCCTTGACGCCAACTGGGTCGGCACCAGCCAGGCCGACTGCACGAAGGAGGGCGCCTGCTGGGTGTTCATCCAACAGCGCTTCGGCCAGTTCATGTACGGCTACTACCCGCCGGTACTGCGCTGGCGCGTGGACCTGACGGTGTGGCTGGCGATTGTCGGCGTGGCGCCGTTGTTCATCTCGCGCTTTCACCATAAGGCGGTGTACGGGCTGAGCTTCCTGGTGCTGTACCCGATCATTGCCTGGTGTCTGCTGCATGGCGGCGTATTGGGTCTGGACGCCGTGGCGACCAGCCAGTGGGGTGGCCTGATGCTGACCCTGGTGATTGCCACCGTCGGCATCGCCGGTGCGTTGCCGCTGGGGATCGTCCTGGCGCTGGGCCGTCGTTCGAACATGCCGGCGATTCGCGTGGTCTGCGTGACCTTCATCGAGTTCTGGCGCGGCGTGCCGTTGATCACGGTGCTGTTCATGTCCTCGGTGATGCTGCCGTTGTTCCTGCCGGAAGGCATGAACTTCGACAAGCTGCTGCGGGCGCTGATCGGCGTGATCCTGTTCCAGTCGGCCTACGTGGCCGAAGTGGTGCGCGGTGGTCTGCAAGCAATTCCCAAGGGACAGTACGAAGCGGCGGCGGCGATGGGCCTGGGTTACTGGCGCAGCATGGGTCTGGTGATTCTGCCGCAGGCCCTGAAACTGGTGATCCCCGGCATCGTCAACACCTTCATTGCGCTGTTCAAGGATACGAGCCTGGTGATCATCATCGGCCTGTTCGACCTGCTCAACAGCGTCAAGCAAGCCGCCGCCGACCCGAAATGGCTGGGCATGGCCACCGAAGGCTATGTGTTCGCCGCCCTGGTGTTCTGGATTTTCTGTTTTGGTATGTCGCGCTATTCCATGCATCTGGAACGCAAGCTCGACACTGGCCACAAGCGCTAAGTCGCTACCTAATTTAGGAAGTTTTGTGATGAGCGAAGCAATCAAACAGCCTGTGAGCCCTGAAGGCATTATTCAGATGCAGGGCGTGAACAAGTGGTACGGTCAGTTTCACGTACTCAAGGACATCAACCTCAACGTCAAGCAGGGCGAGCGTATCGTGCTGTGCGGCCCGTCGGGTTCCGGAAAATCCACCACCATCCGCTGCCTCAACCGCCTGGAAGAGCACCAGCAGGGCCGCATCGTGGTCGATGGCGTGGAGCTGACCAACGACCTCAAGCAGATCGAAGCGATCCGCCGTGAAGTCGGCATGGTGTTCCAGCACTTCAACCTGTTCCCGCACCTGACCATCTTGCAGAACTGCACCCTGGCGCCGATGTGGGTGCGCAAGATGCCCAAGCGCAAGGCCGAGGAAATTGCCATGCACTACCTGGAACGCGTACGCATTCCGGAGCAGGCGCACAAGTACCCGGGGCAACTGTCCGGCGGTCAGCAACAGCGTGTGGCGATCGCTCGCGCGCTGTGCATGAAGCCGAAGATCATGCTGTTCGACGAACCGACCTCGGCACTCGATCCGGAGATGGTGAAAGAGGTGCTGGACACCATGATCGGCCTGGCCGAAGACGGCATGACCATGCTCTGCGTGACCCATGAAATGGGCTTCGCGCGTACCGTGGCCAACCGCGTGATCTTCATGGACAAGGGCGAAATCGTCGAACAGGCTGCGCCGAACGACTTCTTCGACAAGCCGCAGAACGAGCGCACCAAGCTGTTCCTGAGCCAGATCCTGCATTGATCAACCCCAGGCACTGAAATAAACCCGGACTGAGTTCCGGGTTTATTTTTGCCTGCGGAAAACTCATACCCCTGTAGGAGCGAGCTTGCTCGCGATGGACTGGAGAGCGCCGCGGGGTACCTGCCAACCAGCGTTATCGTTGACGACCATCGCGAGCAAGCTCGCTCCTACAAGGGGGGCTGTTGCCGTTCTGGGATATGTTGACTAACATGTCAGAAAATTCATCCTATGATTGGATGAAAGGGCGAATTCCATGTCAGAAATTTCTCCGTTAGTGAAACGATCCCTGGTCGATCAGGCCCTGGATCAGTTGCGCCTGCGCATCAACCAGGGCACTTGGGTCGTGGGCCAGCGCTTGCCCACCGAGCCTGAGTTGTCCGCCGAGCTGGGCATCAGTCGCAACACCGTGCGCGAAGCCATGCGCGTGTTGGCGTTTTCCGGGTTGATCGAAATCCGTCAGGGCGACGGCAGTTACCTGCGGGCGGTGGTCGATCCGCTCGATACTTTGAAGGCGCTGTCCCGTTGTTCTCTTGAGCAGGCCCGGGAAACCCGGCACATCCTCGAAGTCGAGGCCATTGGCCTGGCGGCAGTGCGCCGAACCGATGAAGACCTGGTGGCATTGCACGAGGCCCTGAGTGTCAGCGGCAGCCACTATCACGGCGATCTCGACACCTACATCGCCTGCGACCTGGTGTTTCACCGCCGGTTGGTAGACGCCGCACACAACCCGACCCTCAGCGAGTTGTATCGCTATTTCTCCAGCGTCGTCGGCGCCCAATTGCGCCAGATCCTGAACATCGTCCCGCGCCGTCAGGAAGTGTTCGACCTGCACATCGCGTTGCTCGATGCCGTCGAGCAACGCGACCCGGAACGAGCCAAAGCCCTGTCGAGGCAGTTGATCAATGAACCTTGAAACCGAGAAGTCCATGCACCGCAGTGAGTTATCCACAGCCCCCAAACGTTCGGCCGAGCTGGAAGAGTTGCTGATCGATGCCGAGGCCGATGACGAACAGGTCCAGCAAGCTCACCCGGTTCTGCACCGGCCCTGGCTGTTGCTACTGGGCCTGATTCTGGTGGCGCTGAACCTGCGTCCGGCGCTGTCGAGCATGGCGCCGATGCTCAGCGAGGTCTCGAAGTCCCTTGGCTTGTCGGCGTCCGCGGCGGGGTTGCTGACCACGTTGCCGGTGCTTTGCCTTGGCCTGTTTGCGCCGTTGGCACCCGTGCTGGCGCGGCGATTTGGTGCGGAGCGGGTGGTGCTGGGCATTCTTCTGACCTTGGCGGGCGGGATCATCCTGCGCAGTTCGTTCGGTGAAATCGGTCTGTTTGCCGGCAGTGTGCTGGCCGGTGCCAGCATCGGCGTGATTGGCGTGTTGCTGCCGGGCATCGTCAAGCGCGACTTCCCGAAACAGGCCGGGACCATGACCGGTGTCTACACCATGGCCCTGTGCCTGGGCGCGGCGATGGCGGCGGGTGCGACCGTGCCGCTGAGTGAACACTTCGACAAAAATTGGGCGATAGGCCTCGGCTTCTGGGTCATTCCGGCATTAGCGGCCGCGCTGTTCTGGTTGCCGCAAGTCGGCCAGAAACACGGCGCGCACAACGTCGCCTACCGGGTTCGCGGATTGCTGCGCGATCCGCTGGCCTGGCAAGTGACCTTGTACATGGGCCTGCAATCGTCCCTGGCCTACATCGTGTTCGGCTGGTTGCCGTCGATCCTGATCGGGCGCGGCCTGACTCCGACCCAGGCCGGTCTGGTGCTGTCGGGTTCGGTGATCGTTCAACTGGTCAGCTCCCTCGCCGCGCCATGGCTGGCGACGCGCGGCAAGGATCAGCGCCTGGCGATTGTGATCGTGATGGCCCTGACCCTCGGCGGTCTGTTCGGTTGCCTTTACGCCCCGATTGAAGGTCTGTGGGGCTGGGCGATCGTGCTGGGGTTGGGGCAGGGCGCCACGTTCAGCCTGGCATTGACCCTGATCGTGCTGCGCTCGCGGGACTCCCACGTTGCGGCGAACCTGTCGAGCATGGCCCAGGGCTTCGGTTACACCCTGGCGTCCATGGGACCGTTCGCGGTCGGCATCGTGCATGACTGGACCGGCGGCTGGACGGCCGTGGGCTGGATCTTCGGTGTCATCGGCCTTGGTGCGATCCTCGCCGGCCTGGGGGCCGGACGTGCGTTGTACGTGCAGGTCGAAAGCGAAAAGGTCTGATTCCCGCACACTGTCGGTATTCGTCTTGCGAATGCCGATAGTGTTCGACCCGTTTGCAGACTATCGTGCAGGCAATCTTTCGATACCCATTGCACAACAGGGAGTCTGCCCATGAGTGAAGTCCACAGCGCCTTGATCACCCGTTTCTACCAGGCCTTCCAGCGTCTCGACGGTGAGGCGATGGCTGCCTGCTACACCGATGACGTGGTGTTCAGTGACCCGGCGTTCGGCGAGCTTCGTGGTCGTGATGCTGGCGATATGTGGTGCATGCTCACCACCCGCGCCAAGGATTTCTCCCTGACCTTCGATCATGTCCGTGCCGATGATCGTATCGGTAGCGCCCATTGGGTCGCGACCTATCTGTTCAGCCAGACTGGCAATACCGTGGTCAATGACATCCAGGCACGCTTTGTCTTTCGCGATGGCAAGATCTGCGAGCATCACGACAGTTTCGACCTGTGGACATGGTCACGTCAGGCCCTGGGTTTCAAAGGCCTGCTGCTGGGCTGGACGCCACTTGTTCGCAACGCCGTTCGCTCACAGGCCCTGAAGGGGCTGAAGGCATTCCAGGCCAGTCGCTGATAAGATCGCGGCTTGTTTTCCTTCAAGCCCTGATCGTTACGTGACCACCCTCAGCGAAAGCCCTGTCGACGCCGACACCCCCGCGAGCAAAACCTGGTTCGTCTACCTCGTTCGCGCGGCCAACGGTTCGCTCTATTGTGGGATCAGCGATGATCCCGTACGTCGCTTCGCCAAGCATCAAAGCGGCAAGGGCGCGCGATTCTTTCTTTCCAGCCCGGCCATGGCCCTGGTCTACACCGAACGCTGTCGCGACAAAAGCGATGCATTGCGTCAGGAGCGGCTGATCAAGAAACTCAAGAAGAGCGCCAAGGAATGCCTGGTGGCGAGCGCAGCGAGCGCCGCCCCTGGCTTATCACTCTGACTGATCGGTTCCCATCAGGCAGATCTGTAGGCTGCCAGGTGATTGCGCGCTAAGCTGCGGACTCCTGATCCTTGCGGCGGAGCCGAGCATGTCCGAGTTGATTCTGCATCATTACCCGACGTCCCCCTTTGCCGAGAAGGCCCGCCTGTTGCTGGGCTTCAAGGGCTTGTCCTGGCGCTCGGTGAAGATCTCGCCAGTGATGCCAAAACCGGATCTCACGGCGTTGACCGGTGGCTACCGCAAGACACCGGTGTTGCAGGTCGGTGCCGATATCTATTGCGACACGGCATTGATTGCCCGGCGACTGGAGCAGGAAAAGGCCTTGCCGGCGTTCTTCCCGGAAGGTCAGGAAATGATCGTCGCGTCCTTTGCCGCCTGGGCTGATTCGGTGGTGTTCCAGCATGCGGTGAGCCTGGTGTTCCAGCCGGAATCGATTGCCGTGCGTTTCGGTAATTTACCGCAGGAAGCGATCAAGGCGTTCCTGGCCGACCGCGCCGGTTTGTTCAGTGGTGGTAGCGCGACAAAACTGTCTACCGAACAGGCGAAGCACCAGTGGCCGACGATCATGTCGCGTCTGGAGCTGCAGTTGCAGCGCGAGGAGGGTGACTACCTGTTTGGCGAGCCGTCGATTGCCGACTTCGCCCTGGCTCATTGCCTCTGGTTCCTCAAGGCCACGCCGGTGACGGCTCCGCTGGTCGAAGCTTATCCGGCAGTCAATGCATGGCATACGCGGGTGTTGGGCTTCGGTCATGGCGCATCCAGCGAGATGAGTTCCGAGGAGGCTTTGGCAGTGGCGCGCACGTCCACGCCAGCGGCTTTGCCGGATGAGCAATTCGTCGATCCCAACGGGTTCACGGTGGGTCAGCAGGTGGTCATCGCGGCCACAGACTATGGTGTTGATCCGGTCGCGGGAGAGCTGCTGTTTGCCGGCCGCGAAGAACTGATTGTACGGCGCGAGGACGAGCGCGGCGGTGTGGTGCATGTGCACTTCCCGCGGTTCGGTTTCCGGATAGAAGCCTGCTGAAAAAACTTTGTGGGAGCGAGCTTGCTCGCGATGGCGGACTGACATTCGACAAAATTGTTGGCTGTGTTGGCCTCATCGCGAGCAAGCTCGCTCCCACAGTTACTTCAACGCTGCCAGAATCGCATCCGGGTCATACCCGCGAATCAGCGTCCCGTTCACATCGATGATCGGAATGCCCCCACCGCCCAGCGCCTGATAGTCCTCGCGCGCGGCAGCATCCTTCTCGATGTCGAACTCCTTGTACGCAATGCCTTTCTGATCGAGGAAGCGCCGGGTCAGCTTGCAGTAACCACACCATTCGGTGGCGTAGAGCACAACGTTGGCCTTGGCCTGCGTCTGCGCCGACACCACTTGCGATGGATTGAACACCCGCTCGATCTTGCCCCAGTTCTGATAGGCCACGACCACCAGCAGGATCAGCAGGAATTTCTTCAGCACGCCGCCGAGCATCAGTTGCGACGCTTCAGCTGATCGGTGAGTGAAGTGGGCAGGCCCTTGATGATCAACGTGCCGGCTTCCTCGTCGTACTCGATCTTCGAGCCCAGCAGGTGTGCTTCGAAACTGATCGACAGGCCTTCGGCGCGACCAGTGAATCGGCGGAACTGGTTCAGGGTGCGTTTATCGGCCGGGATTTCCGGCGAGAGGCCGTAATCCTTGTTGCGGATGTGATCGTAGAAAGCCTTCGGGCGTTCTTCGTCGATCAGCCCCGACAACTCTTCCAGGCCCATCGGCTCACCGAGCTTGGCCTGGCTACTGGCGTAATCCACCAGGGTCTTGGTCTTCTCGCGGGCGTCGTCTTCCGGCAGGTCTTCGCTTTCAACGAAATCACTGAAGGCCTTGAGCAGGGTGCGGGTTTCACCCGGACCGTCGACGCCTTCCTGGCAGCCAATGAAGTCGCGGAAGTACTCCGAAACCTTTTTGCCGTTCTTGCCTTTGATGAACGAAATGTACTGCTTGGACTGTTTGTTGTTCTGCCACTCGGAAACGTTGATCCGCGCCGCCAGGTGCAACTGGCCAAGGTCGAGGTGGCGGGATGGGGTCACGTCCAGTTCGTCGGTTACGGCCACACCTTCACTGTGGTGCAGCAGGGCAATGGCCAGGTAGTCGGTCATGCCTTGCTGATAGTGTGCGAACAGCACGTGGCCGCCGACCGACAGGTTCGATTCCTCCATCAGTTTCTGCAGATGCTCGACCGCCACGCGGCTGAACGCAGTGAAATCCTGACCGCCCTCGAGGTACTCCTTCAGCCAGCCGCTGAACGGGAACGCGCCGGATTCCGGATGGAACAGGCCCCAGGCTTTACCCTGTTTGGCGTTATAGCTTTCGTTGAGGTCGGCGAGCATGTTCTCGATGGCCGCAGACTCAGCCAGTTCAGAGTCGCGGGCGTGGAGAACTGCAGGTGTGCCGTCGGGTTTTTTGTCGATCAGGTGGACGATGCAATGACGGATCGGCATGGGCTTCTCGGCTGAATGAAGAGAGGAGGGCGCGCTCCCCCGAAAAAGCGCCCAGTGTACCGCAACCACTGGTTTTGGCGCGGTGCGAAGGCCAATTCCCGGGCGACCGGCGGCGCTTATGCGATTTTTTCCCGATTTAGAGCAATAAAGCTGACCAAATGGGTAGCTGGAGGCGGATATTTCCCCGTCTCTGTGCTAGTTTTGCCCGGTCTTGCGCGAAGTCACTGCGTTAAGCCTGCAGTCAGCTTTTGTCAGGTCGAACCAAACCCTGATTTCGGTATCTATAACCCCGATCCCGAGGTTATTTCGCCGAGGGTGCCAGATCCAGAAGATCGGGCTCGATGGCTGACATTGCACTCTGCAATCCATATGAATTTGATAGGGAAGGAACACTACATGGCTCTTACTAAAGACCAACTGATCGCCGACATCGCTGAAGCTATCGACGCGCCGAAAACCACCGCGCGTAACGCTCTGGACCAACTGGGCCAAATCGTTGCCGATCAGCTGGAAAACGGCGGCGAAATCACTCTGCCGGGTATCGGCAAGCTGAAAGTGACTGAGCGCCCTGCCCGTACTGGCCGTAACCCTTCGACTGGCGCTGCCATCGAAATCGCTGCCAAGAAAGTGATCAAGCTGGTTGTGGCCAAAGGCCTGACCGACGCTGTTAACAAGTAAGACTTGTTAAAAAAAACCGTGCACCGGAGCGATCCGGGCACGGTTTTTTTGTGGGCGCTGTAACGGTTTACGCAAAGTAAATTGTTGGAATAATCCCTTTGTTTGAAAGCAGTTGTTACCCGCGCACCTGATAGGGATAGCCGTTTCCGCTGAATAGCACATTTCTCTCTGTATAAAACGAACGTTCCTACAGAACTGATAGTTGAGTGTGCGCCTTGGGTCGGTAGTATCAATAAGGCGTAGCGCTTGGCTTCGCGTAATAAGCTAAACCAAATTTCAGTTGTTGGTTACAGGGACGTTTTTATGAAAGTTAAACAGTTGTTGATGTGCGTATCGTTTCTGGTGTCCGGCCAGGCTTTGGCAAATGTTACCGAGTACTGCCCGAGTCCTTCTGACATCAAGGAGTTGGCAGCCGGTATCTATAAAGCCCCGACAGCAAGTGGCGACGGAGAATGGTACGGCGTTTCGCAAACCGGGCGTGGGCCAATAGGCGAGTTCGAGTTGGCGATATTCGCGCCTCGCGTAGCAGCCGAGAGAGGCACTGTTGCCGGTGAGATTCTGCGTTGTGGTTACAAACTGCAAAATGGAGGCGATCTGGATATGAGGTACAAGCGAGAGGGAACTATTGTAAGTATTGATACCAGTGGACCATGGGAGCAATGGTATGGTCAGTATTACTGCGAAAGCAAAGAGGCGCGAGCTTGTGCGTTCACAGAGAATGTTCGTACAAAACGTTAAAGCGAAGATATCCAAACTTTCCTGTTATCGAAGTTGCAGGAAAGTTGTCAGGCAGTTGGTGGTTACAGATCTGAGCGTCACTGTTAATCGCTAGGTCTGTTAAAAGCCGTGTACAGGAGTCATCCGGGCACGGCTTTTTTGTGCGTCTGGCTTTTTACTCGGCTGTAGCTTTCGACCATCGTGCCTGACGCCAGGCCTGTTGCTGCGCTTTGGTCTGGAAGGTCCAGGCGACGAAGCGGCTCTGCTTTTGGCCTTGGCCCATTTCGACCACTTGGCTGTCCAAAGCACCGACCTTTTTCAAGGCGGTCTGGATCGCCGGCAGGTTCGACGCCTTCGACACCAGTGTGCTGAACCACAGCACTTGTTGCGCCACTTGTACGCTCTCGCTGACCAGTTGCGTGACGAAGCGCACCTCCCCACCTTCACACCATAATTCCGCTGCTTGCCCGCCGAAGTTTAACACCGGCAGCTTGCGCTTCGGATCGGCTTTGCCCAGGGCGCGCCATTTGCGTGTGCTGCCCCGTGTGGCCTCGTCCAGCGAGGCATGGAACGGCGGATTGCACATCGTCAGGTCAAAGCGCTCTGCGCTCTCCAGCAGGCCAGTGAGGATCTGCTTGGGGTTGTTCTGCTGACGTACCTGGATCGCTTTGTTCAGGCCATTGGATTGAATGATGGCCTTCGCCGCGGCGATGGCGGTCGCATCGATATCGGAACCGAGGAACTGCCAGCGATAGTCGCTGTAACCGATCAGCGGATACACGCAGTTGGCGCCCATGCCGATGTCCAGCACCTTCACGGCGGCGCCACGGGGGATCACACCGTCATTGCCACTGGCCAGCAGGTCGGCGAGGAAGTGCACGTAATCGGCGCGGCCGGGCACCGGTGGGCACAGGTAGTCGGCCGGAATGTCCCAGTGAGCGATGCCATAGAACGATTTGAGCAGCGCCCGGTTGAACACCCGCACGGCTTCAGGGCTGGCGAAGTCGATGCTTTCCTTGCCGTACGGATTGATGATCACGAATTTCTTCAATTCCGGAGCGCTTTTGATCAGCGTCGGAAAGTCGTAGCGACCCTGATGGCGATTGCGCGGGTGCAGGCTGGCCTTTTCCTTCGGGGCGACGGCCGTGGCCGGAGTCTTCGGGGCAGGCTTTTTGCGCGCAGGCTTGGGGGAGCGGGGGGCGGTCATGGCGGTGGTCGATTCGGGTATGGCTAAAAGTGGCGGGCATTGTCCCACATCTGTGGGGCAACACCGATCAAATGTGGGAGCGGGCTTGCTCGCGAAAGCGGACTTTCAGTCGATATTTATATCGAGTGTTATGGCCTCTTCGCGAGCAAGCCCGCTCCCACAGGAGATCTTCATTGGATGTAAGAAAGTGACAGGCATAAAAAAGGGAGGCCGCATGGGCCTCCCTCTTTCATTGCGATCTGCCGTTACAAACTGGCAATCCGCGCATGCTGCTCGGCCAGCTTGCCCAGGGCCTGTTCGGCCTCGGCCAGTTTGGCGCGTTCTTTCTCGATGACTTCAGCCGGTGCCTTGTCAACGAAACCGGCGTTGGACAGCTTGCCGCCGACTCGTTGCACTTCACCTTGCAGACGCTGGATTTCCTTGTCCAGACGCGCCAGTTCCGCACCTTTGTCGATCAAGCCGGCCATTGGCACCAGCACTTCCATCTCGCCGACCAGCGCGGTGGCGGACAGCGGTGCTTCTTCGCCAGCAGCCAGTACGGTGATCGATTCCAGGCGCGCCAGCTTCTTCAGCAGGGCTTCGTTCTCGGTCAGGCGACGCTGATCCTCGGCGCTGACGTTCTTCAGGAACAGCGGCAGGGGTTTGCCCGGGCCGATGTTCATTTCGCCACGGATGTTACGAGTGCCAAGCATCAGGCCCTTGAGCCATTCGATGTCATCTTCGGCCGCCTGATCGATGCGTGTTTCGTTGGCCACTGGCCAAGGTTGCAGCATGATCGTCTTGCCTTCGATACCGGCCAGCGGCGCGATACGCTGCCAGATTTCTTCGGTGATGAACGGCATGAACGGGTGCGCCAGGCGCAGGGCGACTTCCAGTACGCGAACCAGGGTGCGACGGGTGCCGCGCTGGCGTTCGACCGGTGCGTTTTCGTCCCACAGCACAGGCTTGGACAGTTCCAGGTACCAGTCGCAATACTGGTTCCAGATGAACTCGTACAAGGCCTGTGCTGCCAGGTCGAAACGGAACTGGTCAAGCTGGCGGGTCACTTCGGCTTCGGTGCGCTGCAGCTGCGAAATGATCCAGCGGTCAGCCAGGGACAGCTCAAAGGCTTCGCCGTTCTGGCCGCAGTCTTCGCCCTTGTCCAGTACGTAGCGCGCCGCGTTCCAGATCTTGTTGCAGAAGTTGCGATAGCCTTCGACGCGGCCCATGTCGAACTTGATGTCACGACCGGTGGACGCCAGCGAGCAGAAGGTGAAGCGCAGGGCGTCGGTGCCGTAGCTGGCGATGCCTTCGGCGAACTCGTCACGGGTCTGCTTCTCGATCTTCTTCGCCAGTTTCGGCTGCATCATGCCGGAGGTGCGTTTCTGCACCAGGGCTTCGAGCTCGATGCCGTCGATGATGTCCAGTGGGTCCAGGACGTTGCCCTTGGACTTGGACATCTTCTGGCCCTGGCCATCGCGCACCAGGCCGTGGACGTAGACGGTCTTGAACGGAACCTGCGGGGTGCCGTCTTCGTTTTTCACCAAATGCATGGTGAGCATGATCATCCGGGCTACCCAGAAGAAAATGATGTCGAAGCCGGTTACCAAGACGTCGGTGGAGTGGAATTTCTTCAGGAACTCGGTTTTTTCCGGCCAGCCGAGGGTGGAGAACGTCCACAGGCCCGAGCTGAACCAGGTGTCGAGAACGTCATTGTCCTGTTGCAGCGCAACGTCCGGGCCGATGCTGTGCTTGGCCCGCACTTCGGCTTCGTCGCGACCGACGTAGACCTTGCCCGACTCGTCGTACCAGGCCGGAATCCGGTGGCCCCACCACAGCTGACGGCTGATGCACCAGTCCTGGATGTCGCGCATCCACGAGAAATACATGTTTTCGTACTGTTTCGGCACGAACTGGATACGGCCGTCTTCAACGGCGGCAATCGCAGGCTCGGCCAACGGCTTGGTGGACACGTACCACTGGTCGGTCAGCCAAGGCTCGATGACGGTGCCGGAGCGGTCGCCTTTCGGCACCTTCAGGGCGTGATCGTCAACGCTGACCAACAGGCCGGCGGCGTCGAACGCGGCCACGATCTGCTTGCGCGCTTCGAAGCGGTCGAGACCGGCGTATTCGGCCGGGATCTTGCCGTCGATGGTTTCGTTCAGCGTGCCGTCGAGGTTGAACACCTGGCAAGCCGGCAGGACCGATGCGTTCTTGTCGAAGATGTTCAGCAGCGGCAGGTTGTGACGCTTGCCGACTTCATAGTCGTTGAAGTCGTGGGCCGGGGTGATTTTCACGCAGCCGGTGCCGAATTCAGGGTCGCAATAATCGTCGGCGATGATCGGGATGCGGCGGCCAACCAGTGGCAGCTCGACAAATTTGCCGATCAGGGCTTTGTAGCGTTCATCGTTCGGGTTAACGGCCACGGCGGAGTCGCCGAGCATGGTTTCCGGGCGAGTGGTCGCGACGATCAGGAAGTCGTTGCCTTCAGCGGTCTTGGCGCCGTCGGCCAGCGGGTATTTCAGGTTCCACAGGAAACCTTTCTCGTCGTGGTTTTCCACTTCGAGGTCGGAAATCGCCGTGTGCAGCTTGGTGTCCCAGTTGACCAGGCGCTTGCCGCGGTAGATCAGGCCGTCTTCGTGCAGGCGGACGAAAGCCTCTTTAACGGCCTCCGAGAGGCCGTCGTCCATGGTGAAGCGCTCGCGGCTCCAATCTACGGACGAACCGAGACGACGGATCTGACGGCTGATGTTGCCACCGGACTCATCTTTCCACTCCCAGACTTTCTCGAGGAATTTCTCGCGGCCCAGGTCATGGCGGCTCTGGCCCTTGGCTTCGAGCTGACGCTCCACCAACATCTGCGTGGCGATACCGGCGTGGTCGGTGCCCGGCTGCCACAGGGTGTTGCGACCCTGCATGCGGCGGAAACGGATCAGGGCGTCCATGATCGCGTTGTTGAAGCCGTGACCCATGTGCAGGCTGCCGGTGACGTTCGGCGGCGGGATCATGATGGTGTAGGACTCGCCCGCGCCTTGCGGGGCGAAGTAATTCTCTGACTCCCAGGTGTTGTACCAGGAAGTTTCAATGGCGTGCGGCTGGTAGGTCTTATCCATGCGCGGCGGGACCCTATTGGCATTTATTCAGGAAAAGCCGGGAAGTATAGCGGGGATGAGCCCATGCGCGTAGAGCGAGGTGACAATGGGTGGGGGAAAAGTTGTGGTTTTTCGGGGAGTGTTTTGTCTGCAATGACGCCATCGCGGGCAAGCCACGCTCCCACAGGATCAGTGTCGATCACAAAATAGTGGTTCGACAAAAAAACTGTGGGAGCGGCGGTGCGGCGATCCGACTTGCCCGCGAAAGCAATCTGTCAGGCGATCTGATTCAAATCGTTATGCCGCGTTTCCTTCAGGCACAGCACCGCGATCAAACTCAGCACCGCCGCCGCGGACACATAACCGCCGACATAACTCAATCCGCCCATCGCCACCAGTTTCTGGGCGAAGAACGGCGCCGCGGAAGCGCCGACGATACCGCCCAGGTTGTAGGCCGCCGAGGCGCCGGTGTAGCGCACGTGGGTGGGGAACAGCTCCGGCAGCAACGCCCCCATAGGCGCAAATGTCACACCCATCAGAAACAGTTCGATGCACAGGAACAACGCCACGCCCCAGGTCGAGCCTTGGGTCAGCAGGGGCTCCATGAGGAAGCCGGACAGGATCGCCAGCACACCGCCGATGATCAGCACCGGTTTGCGCCCATAACGGTCGCTGGCCCAGGCCGACAGCGGGGTGGCGGCAGCCATGAACAGCACCGCGAAGCACAACAGGCCGAGGAAGGTTTCGCGGCTGTAGCCGAGCGTTGCCACGCCGTAACTCAGGGAAAACACGGTGGAGATGTAAAACAGCGCGTAGCACACGACCATTGCGCCGGCTCCCAGCAATACGGGCGCCCAGTATTGGCCGAACAGCTCGAACAGCGGGATCTTCACTCGTTCCTGGCGCGCCATGGCGTTGGCGAATACCGGGGTCTCATGCAGCTTGAGACGAACGTACAGGCCGACCATCACCAGTGCGGCGCTGAGCAGGAACGGAATACGCCAGCCCCATGAGCGGAACTGTTCGTCATCCAGCACCACGGCCAGGGTCAGGAACAGGCCGTTGGCCGCCAGAAAGCCGATGGATGGACCCAGCTGCGGGAACATGCCGAACCACGCGCGCTTGCCTTTCGGCGCGTTCTCCGTGGCCAGCAATGCCGCGCCACCCCATTCGCCGCCCAATCCAAGGCCTTGGCCGAAGCGCAGGACGCAAAGCAGGATCGGTGCCCAGGCGCCAATGCTGTCGTATCCCGGCAGCACGCCGATCAGCGTGGTACACACGCCCATCAGCAGCAGCGAGGCGACCAGGGTCGATTTGCGGCCGATACGGTCGCCGAAGTGACCGAAAAGGGCCGAACCCAAGGGGCGTGCAAGGAAGGCGATGCCGAACGTGAGAAAAGCCGAAAGCATCTGGGCGGTGCCGGATGTCTGCGGAAAGAACACCGGGCCGATCACCAGCGCGGCGGCGGTGGCATAGACGTAGAAGTCGTAGAACTCGATGGCGGTACCGATGAAGCTTGCGGTGGCCACGCGGGTGGCGGAGTTCGTCGGTTGCGCAGGTGTGGAGTCGCTGTAAGTCGTGCTGGTCGTCATGCGGTTATCCCTGACAGTCATGTGCTCCAGTGGAGCGAATTATTATGGTCGAGAACCCAGGGATGTGGGCGGAGGCACGGTCGCTGTTCAAGGTCGGAACAGTCGTCGGTTTGTTGCGGACTTTGCTGGTGGACAGGCCGGATGCTGCGACGTGCGGGGTAAGCACGGGGCCGGCGAGGCTTGGGTAAGCGTTTCGATTATAGGAAGGTGGCTAACGATCGAACAAGAGGGCTTGCGAGGACATTGTGGCGAGGGGGCTTGTCGGAACGCCGCACCGCCCCGTTCGGCTGCGAAGCAGTCGTAAAGTCGGCAGCCACGGTGTACCAGATGAAAAGTAGTTGCATGGTTTAGCACTGCTTCGCAGCGCAACGGGGGCAAGCCCCCTCGCCACAAGGATTTGTGTCGGGTTTTAGATAACCACAGGCATCGAGCTGGTCTGCCAGATCAGCACCCGCGTGACACGGTTGTCCTCGGTCTCGAGAATTTCCAGGCGATACCGGCCGATCTTCAGGCACACCGCGCTATCGGGAATAGTCTCCAGGGCCTCGGTCACCAGGCCGTTCAGGGTTTTCGGGCCATCGCTGGGCAGGTGCCAGCCGAGGCTCTTGTTCAGCTCGCGAATGGACGCGGCACCGTCGACCACCAAGCGTCCGTCGGCTTGCGGATGAATGTGCGGATTGTCCAGGCTCTGCTGGCTTTCGAACTCGCCGACGATTTCTTCGAGAATGTCTTCCAGGGTGACGATGCCCAGCACTTCGCCGTATTCGTCGACCACCATGCCCAGGCGTCGCTGCTGCTTGTGAAAGTTGAGCAGTTGCAGTTGCAACGGGGTACTTTCCGGCACGAAGTACGGCTCGTGGCTGGCCGCCAGCAACGCTTCCCTGGTCAGGCTCGCATCGGGCAGCAAATGAAGGATGTGTCGGGTGTTGAGGACGGCTTCGACCTGGTTGATATCGCTGTGGAACACCGGCAGGCGCGTGCGTTTGTTGTGGCGCAATTGTTCGATGATTTCTTCGATGGAGTCATCGAGATTGATGCCGTCCACGTCGCTGCGCGGTACCAGGATGTCATTGACGGTAATGTTGTCCAGCGCGTGGATGCCTGGCAGCGGGTGAGGGCGGCTTGCGGTTTCGGAGGGCGCATGCCGCTCCGTCAGCGCTTCGTCCTCGCTTTGTTGCACCACTTTGGCTTTACGGGCGAATGGGCGCGTCAGCAACTGACTGATGCTGTTGAGCAGCCATGCCGCGGGATAGATGATTTTCAGCGGTAACCGCAGCAGGTTGTTGCCCTGGGCCAGGATCGCATCCGGATAGCGGGTGGCGAGGGCGCGTGGCAAATAGTCGGAAAACACCAGCAACATGGCGCCCGCTCCGAGGCAGGCGACCCACGGGCCGTTCTCGGCCCAGGTGAACATGGCCAGCAAGGTGCTGATGACCACCACGAGTGCACGGCACAGAGTGTTGCAAAAAATCAGGCTGGCCAGTGGGAAGCTGAGTTTCGCTACCGGTTTGTCGCTGGAACGCGTTGCGGTGCGCTGGGCCAGCAAATGCTGGTGCGCCGCTTCGATGGCGGTAAACAGCCCTGACCATAAAACCAGCAGGGTCACTACCGCGAGCATCGGCCCTATGGGCAAGTCGTCCATTAATGCCGCCCGTCAGATATGCAGGATGTATTCACGAACCAGCTTGCTGCCGAAATACGCCAGCATCAACAGGCAAAAACCGGCCAGGGTCCAGCGAATGGCTTTGTGCCCGCGCCAGCCAAGGCGATTGCGTCCCCACAGCAGCACGCTGAAAACGACCCAGGCCAGGCAGGCCAGCAGTGTTTTGTGCACCAGATGCTGGGCGAACAGGTTCTCTACGAACAGCCAGCCGGAAATCAGCGATAGCGACAACAGCGTCCAGCCGGCCCAGAGGAAACCGAACAGCAGGCTTTCCATGGTTTGCAGTGGCGGGAAGTTCTTGATCAGCCCGGATGGGTGCTTGTGCTTGAGCTGATGGTCTTGAATCAGCAGCAACAAAGACTGGAACACCGCGATGGTGAACATGCCGTAGGCCAGGATCGAAAGCAGGATGTGGGCGAGGATGCCCGGCTCCTCAACGATGACCTGTACCGTGCCGGCGGGAGCAAAATGCGCCAGCAACACGGTCAAGGCCCCAAGCGGGAGCAGCAGGACCAGCAGGTTCTCCACCGGAATCCGCGAGCAGGCCAGCAGGGTCAGTGCGATGACCGCCACGGCTATCAGGCTGGCGGCACTGAAGAAGTCCAGGGCCAGACCGGTCGGGGTCAGCAGGTGGGTGAGCAGGCTGGCGCTGTGGGCCAATACGGCGAGCACGCCGAGCATGACCAGCAGGCGTTTGTTGACCTTGGCGCCGGACGCCAGGCGAGTGCCCTGGTAAATGGTCGCAGCGGCGTACAAGCAGGCGGCGGCGAGAGTAGTTAGCAAGCTGGGTGACAAGGGGAGCATAAATCCTGTTAGGCAAGCCCGAAAGTCGCTGAGTTTGGCATAGAACCCCCGCCACACGAAAGACCGCGCAACCCGACGGCGAGGTGTCCGCCGGCCGCAGTCTTCGCTATAATCCGCGACCTGCCCACGCCGCAGGCTCGCCGAGCACACGTTTAGTCCGGTCCGGGCCGCCATTATCCCGGTCTACACAGGGCCTGAAAGGATCGCGCAATGTTTGAAAACTTAACCGACCGTCTCTCGCAGACGCTGCGCCATGTCACCGGCAAGGCCAAGCTGACTGAAGACAACATCAAAGACACCCTGCGCGAAGTGCGCATGGCGTTGCTCGAAGCCGACGTCGCCCTGCCGGTGGTCAAGGACTTCGTCAATTCGGTCAAGGAGCGCGCCGTCGGCACCGAGGTGTCACGCAGCCTGACGCCGGGCCAGGCCTTCGTGAAGATCGTCCAGGCCGAACTCGAAAGCCTGATGGGCGCGGCCAACGAAGATTTGAACCTGAGCGCAGTGCCGCCAGCGGTCATCCTCATGGCAGGTTTGCAGGGCGCTGGTAAAACCACCACCGCCGGCAAGCTCGCGCGCTTCCTTAAAGAGCGCAAGAAGAAGTCGGTCATGGTCGTGTCCGCCGACGTTTATCGTCCAGCGGCGATCAAGCAGCTGGAAATGCTCGCCGGTGAAGTCGGCGTTACCTTCTTCCCGTCCGACCTGAGCCAGAAGCCGGTCGAGATCGCGCAAGCGGCTATTAAGGAAGCCAAACTCAAATTCATCGACGTGGTCATCGTCGATACCGCCGGTCGCCTGCACATCGATGAAGAGATGATGGGCGAGATCAAGGCCCTGCACGCCGCGATCAACCCGGTCGAAACCCTGTTCGTGGTCGACGCCATGACCGGCCAGGACGCCGCCAACACGGCCAAGGCCTTCGGCGATGCATTGCCGCTGACCGGTGTGATCCTGACCAAGGTCGACGGCGACGCCCGTGGCGGTGCCGCACTGTCGGTGCGCGCCATCACCGGCAAGCCGATCAAGTTCATCGGTATGGGCGAGAAGAGCGAAGCGCTCGATCCGTTCCATCCTGAGCGTATCGCCTCGCGCATCCTCGGCATGGGCGACGTGCTCAGCCTGATCGAGCAGGCGGAAGCGACCCTCGACAAGGACAAGGCCGACAAGCTGGCCAAGAAACTGAAGAAGGGCAAGGGCTTCGACCTCGAAGACTTCCGCGATCAGCTGCAACAGATGAAGAACATGGGCGGCCTCGGCGGGCTCATGGACAAGCTGCCGAACATGGGTGGCGTGAACCTGGCGCAAATGGGCAACGCCCAGGGTGCGGCAGAGAAGCAATTCAAGCAGATGGAAGCCATCATCAACTCCATGACCCCGGCCGAGCGCCGCGACCCTGAGATGATCAGTGGTTCGCGCAAGCGCCGGATCGCCATGGGTTCCGGCACCCAGGTGCAGGACATCGGCCGCTTGATCAAGCAGCACAAGCAGATGCAGAAGATGATGAAGAAGTTCTCTGCAAAAGGCGGAATGGCCAAGATGATGCGCGGCATGGGCGGAATGTTGCCCGGCGGCGGCATGCCAAAGATTTAGTGTCCAGTCACGCCAATACTGCTCAATTTTGGCGGCGCCTGTGGACCTCATGCTGCGTTGCCGCTCCTCGCCATAGCCAGCTATGACTCGTCGCGGCGCATTGCCTGAGGTCCACAGTCACTCGCCAAAATATGAGCATTATTGGCGAGACTGGACAGAAGAATCCGCGCCGGTCATCGCACCGGCGCAGACCCGCAAGGAAGCGGGATCTCCAGCAAACCCGCACTTGGCGGGAGCTGACCGGCCGTTTTCAACGACGGCTCTATAGCAAATCTGCATGGCGGCCGATAGACCGCCGGAAAAAGTCATTTGCAAAAGTCCGGATATTCCTTAGAATATGCGGCCTTTCGGGCACCCATGCCCGCTGTGCCTTTAGATTTGCAGCACCGACTACAGGAACGATGTTCACATGCTAACAATCCGTCTTGCCCTTGGCGGCTCCAAAAAGCGCCCGTTTTACCACTTGACCGTAACCGACAGCCGCAACCCGCGCGACGGTTCGCACAAGGAACAGGTTGGCTACTTCAACCCTGTTGCCCGTGGTCAGGAAGTTCGTCTGTCCGTGAACCAAGAGCGCGTAGCCTACTGGCTGAGCGTTGGTGCACAACCTTCTGAGCGCGTTGCTCAGTTGTTGAAGGAATCTGCTAAGGCTGCGGCCTGAGCAATATGAACGCGACGCCAGCCATTGCTGATGATTTGATCGTTATCGGCAAGATTTATTCTGTTCACGGCGTTCGCGGCGAAGTGAAGGTGTACTCCTTTACTGATCCGATTAAAAACCTGCTGGACTACAAAACCTGGACGCTCAAGCGTGACGGTAATGTAAAGCAGGTAGAGCTGGTCAGCGGACGCGGGAATGACAAGTTCCTGGTCGCAAAGCTCAAGGGTCTCGATGATCGCGAAGAAGCTCGTCTTCTGGCCGGTTATGAGATCTGCGTGCCGCGCAACCTGTTCCCTGAACTGACCGACGGCGAGTACTACTGGTACCAGCTGGAAGGTCTCAAGGTCATCGATACGCACGGACAACTGTTCGGAAAAATCGATCACCTGCTGGAGACCGGCTCGAACGATGTCATGGTGGTCAAGCCTTGCGCTGGCAGCCTGGATGATCGCGAACGCCTGTTGCCCTATACGGAGCAATGCGTGTTGGCCGTCGACCTGGCCGCGGGCGAGATGAAGGTGGATTGGGACGCGGATTTCTAAGCGTGGCTAACTTGCGCGTAGAAGTGATCAGTCTGTTTCCCGAGATGTTTTCCGCCATCAGCGAGTACGGCATCACCAGTCGGGCGGTGAAACAGGGGCTCTTGCAGCTCACCTGTTGGAATCCGCGAGACTACACGACGGATCGACATCACACTGTGGACGATCGCCCGTTTGGCGGTGGTCCGGGCATGGTGATGAAGATCAAGCCCCTGGAAGATGCTCTGGTTCAGGCCAAGGCAGCAGCCGGGGAGGCGGCGAAGGTGATTTACCTGTCCCCCCAAGGCCGTCAACTGACTCAGTCGGCGGTACGCGAGTTGGCGAATCTGGATGCATTGATCCTGATTGCCGGCCGCTATGAAGGCATTGACGAGCGTTTTATTGATGCTCATGTCGATGAAGAGTGGTCGATTGGCGACTATGTACTGTCTGGCGGCGAGCTGCCGGCGATGGTCCTGATCGATGCGGTTACACGACTGCTGCCTGGAGCTTTAGGGCATGCGGACTCCGCAGAGGAAGATTCCTTTACGGATGGTTTGCTGGATTGCCCGCACTACACCCGACCGGAGGTGTATGCGGATCAGCGTGTTCCCGACGTATTGCTAAGTGGCAATCACGCGCACATCCGGCGTTGGCGTTTACAGCAGTCCCTTGGTCGGACCTTTGAACGACGCGCCGATCTTCTGGAAAGCCGCTCGCTTTCTGGAGAAGAGAAGAAGCTGCTCGAGGAATACATCCGCGAGCGGGACGATAGTTAACAACGTATCGATGGTAGATCCGACGATTTACCTTAGGAGCACAGCATGACTAACAAAATCATCCTTGCACTCGAAGCAGAGCAGATGACCAAAGAGATCCCTACCTTTGCCCCGGGCGACACCATTGTCGTTCAGGTGAAAGTGAAGGAAGGCGACCGTTCGCGTCTGCAAGCGTTCGAAGGTGTTGTTATCGCCAAGCGTAACCGCGGCGTAAACAGTGCATTCACCGTTCGTAAAATCTCCAACGGTGTTGGCGTAGAGCGTACTTTCCAGACCTACTCCCCGCAAATCGACAGCATGGCTGTCAAGCGTCGCGGTGACGTACGTAAAGCCAAGCTGTACTACCTGCGCGACCTGTCGGGCAAAGCAGCTCGCATCAAGGAAAAACTGGCTTAAGTCCAGCTTCCGATGCAAAAAAGCAGCCTGCGGGCTGCTTTTTTGTTGCCTGCGGTTTAACGAATTCTCCGGATCGCGGCCTGACGCGAGACCGGGTTGCGGCCATCGCGAGCAAGCTCGCTCCCGCAGTAGATCTTCTGCGACCGCAATGCCTGTGAACGCCATAGATCCCCTGTGGGAGCGAGCTTGCTCGCGATGCGATTTACGTAGCGTCGCTGGTTTCAGGCTGAATCAACGCCAACAACGTCCACCCTGCTGAAGGCTTGACCGCACTGTCCGGCGTCACCACATGCACCCAGCCACTGTCATCACGAGCAAACAGCAGAGTCGCACGCTCGCCATGCAACGCCTGATAGTCCTCCCAGCCAAAGCCCTCGGTCAGGTTCGTGCTGTACAACTCAGCCCCCTGATGCAGCTGATTGGCCAGCTTGATGTAGGTTAACTCCTCATTGCCTAGCAAACGCCCGCGATGTTCATGGCTGGCGCGATGTTTGTCGGTGCGTCGGCTCTCCTGGCCGCTGGCCAGTCCGAACAGCCGTTGATGGCCGAAATCATGGCGAAAACGCATTGCGGCGAGGGTGTTCAACTCCCCGGACGGTGACAACGCCAGCAAATGCCCGAGGCCGACCAGATCCAGATGCGCATCGGCATGTTGCGAGGCCGGGTTGCCAAAATAGGTCGGCAAGCCTTCCATCCGGGCTGCGCGAATGTTTTCCCAGCTCGAATCCGTCAACAGTACGCGACTGCCCAGTTGCTGCAGGGCCTTGCCCAGCGTGCGCGCAGGTCCGTTGGCGCCGATGATCAGAAAGCCGCTCGGTGCCGGTTCCGCCACCTTCAGCAGGCGCGCCAGCGGTCGTGCCGTCGCGCTTTGCAACACCACCGTGCCGATGATCACCGCAAAGGTGAGCGGCACCAGCAGCAACGCTCCCTGGTGACCGGCCTCATGCAGGCGAATGGCGAAGATTGCCGACACCGCCGCTGCCACGATGCCCCGTGGGGCAATCCACGCCAGCAGCGCCCGTTCGCGCCAACCCAGGCTGGAGCCCGCCGTGCTCAGCAGCACATTCAAAGGGCGGGCGATGAACTGAATGACCAGCAGCAAAATCAGCACCAGAGGCCCGAGGCCGATCATGGCGTTCAGGTCCAGCCGTGCCGCCAGCAGAATGAACAGGCCGGAGATCAGCAACACGCTGAGGTTTTCCTTGAAATGCAGGATGTGCCGTACATCCACGCCTTTCATGTTGGCCAGCCACATGCCCATCAGTGTCACGGCCAGCAACCCGGATTCATGGGTGACCTCGTTGGAGGCAATGAAAATACCCAGGACTGCCGCGAGCGCCGCCAGGTTGTGCAGGTATTCCGGCAGCCACTGGCGGCGAATCAGGGTGCCGAGCAACCAGCCACCAAAAATACCGAACAGGCTCCCGCACAAAATCACGCCGCCGAAGGTCAGCAGGCTTTCCTTGAGGCCGTTACCTTCGGCACTGGCAATGATGAAGCTATAGACGACTACCGCCAGCAGGGCGCCGATGGGGTCGATGACAATGCCTTCCCAGCGCAGGATATTGGCAATCGACGCTTTCGGGCGCACGACGCGTAGCATCGGTACGATCACGGTCGGCCCTGTCACCAGGGTCAGGCTGCCGAACAGGATGGCCAGCAACCAGTCGAACCCCAGCAGCCAGTGAGTGGCGACAGCAATGACCACCCAGGTGGAGAGGGCACCAATCGTGACCAGGCGATGGACGACGCTGCCGATTTCGCGCCACTCGGACAGATGCAGGGTCAGGCTGCCTTCGAACAGGATCAGCGCCACCGCCAAGGACACCAGCGGCATCAGCAATGGCCCGAACATTTCTTGCGGGTCGAGCAAGTGCAGCACGGGGCCAGCCAGGATGCCGGTCAGCAGCAGAAAAAGAATCGCCGGCAATTTCAAGCGCCAGGCCAGCCATTGGCAAAGCAGCGCCGCCGCGCCTATCCCGCCAAATGCCAATAAAATCTGCTGCTCGCTCATTGCTGCTCCCTGTTCCTTGAAATGGCGGCCTATGAAAGACTAGCGGCCGTTTTCATGTCCAATCTTAATTTTGCGTGCAGCCTCAAGGCTGCATGATTCGAGTACCCATGCCTGCCATCGATCACCCGCTGATAGACCAATTCCTCGATGCCCTGTGGTTGGAGAAAGGTCTTTCCGACAACACCCGCGATGCCTATCGCAGTGACCTGGCGCTGTTCAACGGCTGGTTGCAGGAAAAAGGGCTGGAGCTGATCAACGCTGGCCGCGAACTGATCCTTGATCACCTGGCTTGGCGTCTGGAACAAAACTACAAGCCTCGTTCCACTGCGCGATTTCTCTCCGGTGTGCGTGGGTTCTATCGCTACTTGCTGCGGGAAAAACTCATCGCCGTCGATCCGACCCTTCGCATCGACATGCCGCAGCTGGGTAGGCCGCTGCCGAAATCCTTGTCGGAAGCCGACGTGGAGGCGCTGTTGAAAGCGCCGGACCTGAGTGAAGCCATTGGCCAGCGTGACCGGGCCATGCTTGAAGTCCTGTACGCCTGCGGCCTGCGAGTGACGGAGCTGATCAGCCTGACGCTGGAGCAGGTCAATCTACGTCAGGGCGTGCTGCGCGTGATGGGCAAGGGTAGCAAGGAGCGTCTGGTGCCGATGGGTGAAGAGGCAATTGTCTGGGTCGAGCGCTACATGCGCGATGGCCGTGGCGAACTGCTCGGCGGGCGTCCCAGCGATGTGTTGTTCCCGAGTCAGCGTGGCGAGCAGATGACGCGTCAAACCTTCTGGCACCGGATCAAGCACCAGGCCAAGGTGGCCGGGATCGGCAAGTCGCTGTCGCCGCACACCTTGCGCCATGCCTTCGCCACGCATCTGCTCAATCACGGTGCAGACCTGCGGGTGGTGCAGATGCTGCTGGGGCACAGCGATTTGTCTACGACGCAGATCTACACCCATGTTGCCCGGGCGCGCTTGCAGGATTTGCACGCCAGGCATCATCCACGCGGGTGAACTTCCCGAGATCCGCTTTTCTGTGGGAGCGGGCTTGCCCGCGAAGAGGCCGGCACATACAACATTGATGTCGCCTGATACGACGCTTTCGCGAGCAAGCCCGCTCCCACAGGAGATTGTGTCGCCACAAATGTCTTGCATCAGGTGCATTCGGCCATGTGGGCCTTATGTGATAGGCTGGGCCGGTTTGCACGATGGGCGTTTATGACTCGGTGTTTCGGCACGGGCGTTCTGATCGTCCCATTTGTCCGTCTTCAGGAGTTCTCATGCGTCTGACCCAGATTTTCGCCGCCGCAGCCATTGCGTTGGTCAGCACCTTTGCCGTCGCCGATGACGCGGCCGACAAAGCCATTCGTAAAAGCCTGGAAAACCTCCAGCTCGAAGTGCCGGTAGAGACCATCACCGCCAGCCCGTTGCCAGGCCTGTACGAAGTCAAGCTCAAGGGCAGCCGTGTGCTGTATGCCAGCGCCGACGGCCAGTACGTGGTTCAGGGCTACCTGTTCGATCTCAAGGACGGCAAGCCGGTCAACCTGACCGAGAAGACCGAGCGCCAGGGCATCTCCAAACTGATCAACGCCATTCCGGTTGCCGAAACCGTTGTCTACCCGGCCATTGGCGAAACCAAGTCGCACATCACCGTATTCACCGACACCACCTGCCCGTACTGCCACAAGCTGCACGCCGAAGTGCCTGAGCTGAACAAGCGCGGCATCGAAGTGCGTTACGTTGCGTTCCCGCGTCAGGGCCTGGGCTCGCCGGGTGACGAGCAACTGCAAGCGGTGTGGTGCTCGAAAGACAAGAAAGCGGCCATGGACAAAATGGTCGACGGCAAGGAAATCAAGGCCGCCAAGTGCGATAACCCGGTCTCCAAACAGTTCGCCCTCGGCCAGTCGATCGGCGTGAATGGCACACCGGCCATCGTTTTGGCCGACGGTCAGGTCATTCCGGGCTACCAGCCTGCGCCACAAGTCGCCAAACTGGCGCTGGGCGCGAAGTAAATTCGCATCGTCACGGCAAGCCTTGACGATCATGGTCCGGTAGCGACATTCGCCGGGCCATCAATAGAGAGCCGCGAGTCTGCGGTTGTTTTCACGGCCGGCCTCGAGTCGGCCGTTTTATGGGGAGTTCACAGTGAAACCGGTCAAAGTAGGCATCTGTGGGTTAGGAACCGTCGGTGGCGGTACCTTCAACGTACTTCAGCGCAACGCCGAGGAAATTGCTCGTCGTGCCGGGCGTGGAATCGAAGTGGCACAAATTGCCATGCGCACGCCAAAGCCTCAGTTCCAAACGACCGGTATTGCGATTACCAACGATGTCTTCGAAGTGGCCACGAACCCTGAGATCGACATCGTCATAGAGCTGATGGGCGGCTACACCGTTGCCCGCGAGCTGGTACTCAAGGCCATCGAGAATGGCAAGCATGTGGTCACCGCGAACAAGGCGCTTATCGCCGTTCACGGTAATGAAATTTTCGCCAAGGCCCGCGAGAAGGGCGTGATCGTTGCGTTCGAAGCGGCGGTGGCCGGTGGCATCCCGGTGATCAAGGCGATCCGCGAAGGCCTGTCCGCCAACCGCATCAACTGGGTAGCCGGCATCATCAACGGCACCGGCAACTTCATCCTGACGGAAATGCGCGAGAAGGGTCGCACCTTCGAAGACGTATTGGCCGAAGCCCAGGCCCTGGGTTACGCCGAAGCCGATCCGACCTTCGACGTCGAGGGTATCGACGCCGCTCACAAGCTGACGATCCTGGCATCCATCGCGTTCGGTATTCCGTTGCAGTTCGACAAGGCTTACACCGAAGGCATCACCAAGCTGACCACCGCCGACGTGAACTACGCCGAAGCGCTGGGCTACCGCATCAAGCACCTGGGCGTGGCGCGCAGCACCGCGGCCGGTATCGAATTGCGCGTGCACCCGACGCTGATCCCGGCCGATCGCCTGATCGCCAACGTCAACGGCGTGATGAACGCGGTGATGGTCAACGGCGATGCTGCCGGTTCGACCCTGTTCTACGGCGCTGGCGCCGGCATGGAGCCGACCGCTTCGTCGGTGATCGCCGACCTGGTGGACGTGGTCCGCGCCATGACTTCCGACCCGGAAAACCGAGTACCGCACCTGGCGTTCCAGCCGGATTCGCTGTCGGCTCACCCGATCCTGCCGATCGAAGCCTGCGAAAGCGCCTACTACCTGCGCATCCAGGCCAAGGACCATCCGGGCGTATTGGCTCAGGTCGCGAGCATCCTTTCGGAGCGCGGCATCAACATCGAGTCGATCATGCAGAAGGAAGCCGAGGAGCACGACGGCCTGGTGCCGATGATCCTGCTGACCCACCGTGTGGTGGAACAGCGCATCAACGACGCCATCGCTGCTTTGGAAGCCTTGGCGGGTGTGGTCGGTCCAGTTGTACGGATCCGTGTCGAGCACCTGAACTAAGCCGATATCGTTGACCGGGCTCGCTTGCGGGCCCGGCACTACGAACACTGTCCATTGGAGTCAGTCATGCGTTACATCAGTACCCGCGGCCAGGCACCGGCCCTGAATTTCGAAGACGTCCTGCTGGCTGGTCTTGCCACCGACGGCGGTCTGTACGTCCCGGAAAACCTGCCACGTTTCACCCAGGAAGAAATCGCTTCCTGGGCCGGCCTGCCGTATCACGAACTGGCCTTCCGCGTCATGCGCCCGTTCGTCACCGGCAGCATTCCGGACGCCGATTTCAAAAAGATTCTTGAAGAAACCTACGGCGTGTTCGCCCACAGTGCCGTTGCGCCGCTGCGTCAGCTGAACGGCAACGAATGGGTGCTGGAGCTGTTCCACGGCCCGACCCTGGCGTTCAAGGATTTCGCCCTGCAACTGCTCGGTCGTCTGCTCGACTACGTGCTGGAAAAGCGCGGCGAGCGCGTGGTGATCGTCGGCGCCACCTCCGGTGATACCGGCTCGGCCGCCATCGAAGGCTGCAAGCACTGCGAAAACGTCGACATCTTCATCCTGCACCCGCACAACCGTGTGTCCGAGGTGCAGCGTCGGCAGATGACCACGATTTTCGGCGAGAACATCCACAACATCGCCATCGAAGGCAACTTCGATGACTGCCAGGAAATGGTCAAGGCGAGCTTCGCCGACCAGGGCTTCCTCAAAGGCACTCGCCTGGTCGCGGTGAACTCGATCAACTGGGCGCGGATCATGGCCCAGATCGTTTACTACTTCCACGCATCCCTGCAGCTGGGCGGCCCGGCGCGTTCGGTGTCGTTCTCGGTGCCGACCGGCAACTTCGGCGACATCTTCGCCGGTTATCTGGCGCGCAACATGGGCCTGCCGATCAATCAGTTGATCGTCGCCACCAACCGCAACGACATCCTGCACCGCTTCATGAGCGGCAATCAGTACGTCAAGGACACCCTGCACGCCACGCTGTCGCCGTCGATGGACATCATGGTCTCGTCGAACTTCGAACGCCTGCTGTTCGACCTGCACGGTCGCAACGGTGCGGCCATCGCCGGGCTGATGGATTCGTTCAAGCAGGGTGGCGGTTTCAGCGTCGAGCAAGAGCGCTGGACCGAAGCCCGCAAGTTGTTCGACTCGCTGGCCGTGGATGACGCGCAAACCTGCGAAACCATTGCCGAAGTCTACGAGCAGACTGGCGAAGTGCTGGATCCACACACAGCCATCGGCGTGAAAGCTGCCCGGGAATGCCGTCGCAGTCTGGATATTCCAATGGTGATCCTGGGCACCGCCCACCCGGTCAAATTCCCGGACGCCGTGGAAAAAGCCGGTGTAGGAAAAGCGCTCGAACTGCCGGTACATCTTTCTGATTTGTTTGAGCGAGACGAACGTTGCACCGTATTGCCAAATGACCTGAAGGCCGTGCAGGCCTTTGTCAGCCAGCATGGCAACCGCGGCAAGCCGCTGTAACCGGTCAGCGCTGTTACATTTTGAAGCCCGTCTCCTGACGGGCTTTTTCATTTATGCATGCACACTTGTCGTGTTATCGCCGCGAAGGGACAGGCGAATGGATCACCAAGGACGTGGGAATGCTGTTTACAAGTGTGTTCAAGCCAGTCGCGCGCTGGCTGTTTTTATTCGGCATGCTGGGAATCGCCGAATGGGGAGGGGCAAGCCCTGCATCGATTCAGGAGCGTGGGAAGTCTGCCGCACGGTCAATGGTCGTGCTGGATGACCAGGAGTTGCAGTGGATGGCCAAGCATCCTCGGGTTGTGGTCTCGGCGCTGGAATACCCGTTGTACCTGTTCAAGGATGAACATGGCCAATGGACGGGCTTGAACAGTGACCTGCTCAAACGCATCAGTGACATGACGGGGTTGCAGTTCGTTTACCAAGAGTCTTTTTCCACCGATCAGATGCTGGCCCATCTGGAAAGCGGCGCTGCGGATTTGAGTACGACCCTGGCGATGAATGACGAACGCAAGGCGTTTCTCGATTTCAGTCATGCGTTCGGCGGTGCAGGATGGGTCTTTCTCGGGCAGGCCGGAGCACCACCGGTGCAGTCGCTGGAGGATCTGGCGAAGCGGGTACTGGTGCTGCCGACCCGGCATGCACTGGAGGCGATGATCCGTCGTAATTATCCGTCCATCGAGTTGCGTTCGGTTAAAACCTACGCCGAAGCCCGTGCCTGGGTGGAAAGCGGCGAAGCCTACGCCACCATCGAAAGCGAAATCGGCGCCCAGCTCATTCCGTCGGGCCGGCTTAAGATCGACGCCGTGGTGCCGGGAAAATGGGATGCGGATTATCTGGCGGTGCGTGAAGGCCAGCCGCAGTTGCTGAGTATCCTCAACAAGGCGCTTGAGGCGTTTCCTGAACAGGAGTTGCGCGGCCTTCGCCTGAAGTGGTTCGGCGGCGCTACCGCGCCACAGGCGTCTGGCCTCTGGCAGCGGATTGACCAGTGGGTTTGCTGGGGCGTGTTGGTGGTCAGCCTGTTCGGCCTGTTGTCCCTGCTCTGGAATCGGCGGTTGGCGGTGGTGGTCAGGCAACGGATCGAGGCCCAAAGCACTCTGCGCGATCAGCTCGCCTTCCAGCATGCCCTGATGGATGCCATGCCTGACCCGATGTTTGTCCGTGATCTGCAAGGGCGCTTGATCATGTGCAACAAAAGTTATGAGGACGCCTTGTCGACGCGTTTTGACCGGATGCAGGGGCGGCAGTTGATCGAGGTCGATGCCATGCCCAGACAAACCGCGGAATTGCTGCATGCCGAGTTCATGGCGCAATTGAGTACGCGCAGGACGCGCTTTTTCGAGCGTCAATTGATGTTCAAGGACGGTGTCAGGGATATCTACCAGTGGACAGTGCCGTTTTACACGGCGGATGGCCAGCTACGGGGATTGTTGGGGGGGTGGGCCGACATCGCCCGGCGCACCCGACAGACGTGATGGTTGGGTTTTTTCCCTGTCATGTTCGCCGTGCATGCTCTCTTGACTGGGCTGCAGGTTCGACTGCGGTCAGTACCCAGAACCTTCTTCTCGGGCCAGCGGTCATTTGTAGTAGGCATGCCCCAGGCACGTTGTTTTCGGACTATTGAGTGGTGATCGGGATGGAAAGTATCAGTCTGTTGCTCGGTGAGGCGCTAAGCCCGTATCAGGTTACGTTGACCCCGTCAGGCATTCGTGGCGAATGCCGGGTGACCCTGACGAATGCTATCGGCGCGACCGTGGTCGAGCGCGAGTTCAATCAGGCCCAGTTGAATGACAAGCGCTTGCTGACGGATGTGGTCGACGGTTTGCATCGCGACGTGCTGATCGCTGAAGGACGCCTTGAGCCTTGTGTGATCGCGGCATTACGTAATGCGGCGCAGGACAAGCTGCTGGCCAGCCGCAATTGAACGGTTTTTTGTAGGAACCTTCCCATACCCTGGTCAGTCAGACTTTGTAACAGCAGGATCAAGCATTGTGCTCCGGTGCTTGTAGCTTGCTGCTACTGGTCTCCAAGCAGGCCACGTTTGACCCCGAGTCGTCTCCCCACTTCTCGGGGTTTCTTTTGCCCGGGATTTGTCAGGGGGGCGCCAGATTGTCGAAAAACGCCTTGGTGTCTTTCAGGTAATCGCTGCGGCTTTGGGGATCCAGCCAGGCGGCGTAGGCCTCATCTAGGCGTTCACGGGGAAGGGTGCGCAACACCTGGTTGATCTCGACAATGGCCTGTCGGCCTTTTGGCGTGTCGGTGCAACCGATGTAACCGGACAGGTATTTGCCCGTGCCACGGATCGGATAGAACTGCAATTCATCCTCGGCAATGCCTTGCAGCGAGGCCTGGTAGCGTATTTCCGGGCGATAACCCAACAGCAGGTGCAAGCGTCCCAGGCGCTGCATCTGCAGCAGGCTGCCCAAGGCGTCGTTACCGTAATGAGGGGCCAGCGCGTCGGCTGGCGCTTGCTTGAGCAGTCCGTCGAGGTATTCGCCGTAATTGCGCTCGGCAATAATTCCCAGTTTTTCGCTACCGCTGGCGAGCAGCGCTGCCAGGTCCACTTCGTCGTCCTTGATAAAGGGTGTCAGCACTTTCTGGTCGACGCGCCGTACGGCCAGGCCATTGCTCATGGCGCGGAAGACCGGAATGGAAAAGGCGATCCACTTTTCCCGTTCCTTGCTCCAGTTCAGCGCCGCGTCGCAGACGAGGGCGGGTTCGTGGAGCATTTGCAGTCCACGCGCGCGATTGACCCTCATCACGCTGTGCTGGTATTGCGGCATGCCGGCAATCAACAGTGGAAGCAATTGATCGATAACGCCCAGACCCTTTTTCGGCCCGTCGAAAATCGTCAGCGGCGGCAGGTCGCGCTTGAGCCAGATCAGGGGTTCCCCGGTTTGCGCCAGGGCTGACGGGATCGGTCCAGGGAGCAGGAACAAGATCGCCAGCATGCACAGCAGCCGCCCGCCGCGTGGCGGGCAGTGTCGAATGGGCCATGCGGGCAGGTGCCTCAGCCTAGATGGCTCCGTCTTTGCGCAACTGTGCAATTTGCGTCGCGTCATAGCCAAGTTCCTGGAGTACCTGTGCGTTGTGCTCACCCAGTTGTGGCCCGACCCATTCACATTCCCCGGGTGTCTCTGAGAGTTTCGGCACAATGCCCGGCATCTTGAAGTCTTTGCCGTCCGGCAGCTTGGCTTGCAGGAACATTTCCCGCGCCAGGTACTGGGGGTCATTGAACATGTCTTCGGCGCTGAAGATCCGGCTGGCCGGCACCTCGGCCTGATTGAGCTGCGCCAGCACCCTGTCCAGCGGCAACGAGTTGACCCAGCGATCGATGACGCCATAAATCTCGTCGCGTCGGGCATCGCGGCCATCGTTGCTGGCAAGCTGGGGGTCGTTGGCCAAGTCTTCCCGGCCAATGATCAGCATGAAGCGTTTGAAAATCGCGTCGCCATTGGCGCCGATCTGCACGTGCTTGCCATCGGCACTGGTGTGGATCGAGGACGGGGTGATGCCAGGCATGATATTGCCCGTGCGTTCGCGGATGAAACCGAACACGTCGAACTCCGGAACCATGCTTTCCATCATCGCGAAGATGGCTTCGTACAGCGCCACGTCCACCACTTGCCCCAGACCGCCGTTGACTTCGCGATGACGCAGGGCCATCAACGCGCCAATCACGCCCCAGAGCGCGGCAATCGAGTCGCCGATGGAAATGCCGGTGCGCACCGGTGGGCGGTCTTCGAAGCCGGTGATGTAGCGCAGGCCCCCCATCGACTCACCGACCGCGCCAAAGCCGGGCTGATCCTTCATCGGGCCGGTCTGGCCGAAACCCGACAGCCGCACCATGACCAGTTTCGGGTTCAAGGCGTGCAGGACGTCCCAGCCCAGGCCGAGTTTTTCCAGGACGCCGGGACGAAAGTTTTCGATCAGTATGTCTGCCTCACCCAGCAGCTGTTTCAGGATGGCCTGACCGTCGGGGTGCTTGAGGTTGAGGGTCAGGGACTTTTTGTTGCGGGCCTGGACGAACCACCACAACGAAGTGCCTTCATACAATTTGCGCCATTTGCGCAATGGATCACCGCCGTCCGGGGATTCGATCTTGATTACGTCGGCTCCGAATTCCGCGCAAATACGCGAGGCAAACGGGCCGGCAATCAAGGTGCCCAATTCGATGACTTTCAGACCGGAAAGCGGTTTGGCGGTGAACGGCATGCTGGATCCTGTGGGGCAAAGGTTGAGCGGATAGAGCGTTTTAACATAGCCGACTGTCAGACGCTCCAGCTTGATTGTGTTCAATTCGTGGATTGCCCGTCGCATCGGTTAGACTTGCCGACTTTCCTCGTATCAAGAAGCCCGTACATGGCCCAGCCGTCCACGACCTACAAGTTTGAACTGAACCTCACCGACCTCGACCGCAGCGTCTATGAGAGCGTGAAGCAGACCATCGCCCGTCACCCTTCGGAAACCGAAGAGCGCATGACCGTGCGCCTGCTGGCCTACGCCCTCTGGTACAACGAGCAGCTGTCTTTTGGCCGTGGTCTGTCAGAAGTGGATGAGCCGGCCTTGTGGGAAAAAAGCCTGGATGACCGCGTCCTGCACTGGATCGAAGTCGGCCAGCCGGATGCCGAGCGCCTGACCTGGTGCTCGCGCCGCACTGAACGTACCAGCCTGTTGGCCTACGGCAGCCTGCGCGTGTGGGAGGGCAAAGTGGTGCCGGCGGTGAAAAACCTGAAGAACGTCAACATCGCTGCCGTGCCTCAGGAAGTCCTGGAAACCCTGGCCAAAGACATGCCCCGCGTCATCAAGTGGGACGTGATGATCAGCGAAGGGACGATCTTCGTCACCGACGACCGTGGTCAGCACGAAGTCCAGTTGCAGTGGCTGGCCGGTGAGCGCGGCTGATTTTTCGCAACTGCCCCGCGTCACCCGGTTTTATCCTACGTATTGAAGAGAAGCATCTTTCACCCCATGCGCATCGAACCTCGCCTGCTGCCCGACACCCTGCCATTCCTCGGTGATATTCCGCCGCTGTTGACCCGCCTGTATGCGGCTCGGGGTGTGCTGTCCGAGGCGGAACTGGACAAGAGCCTGGCGCGGTTGATTCCGTTCCAGCAACTCAAGGGCATCGATGCCGCGGTGGATCTGCTGGTGACTGCGCTCGAACAGCGTCAGCGCATTCTGATCGTCGGCGACTTTGATGCCGACGGCGCGACGGCGAGCACCGTGGGCACCTTGGGTTTGCGTCTGTTGGGGGCGGCACATGTCGACTATCTGGTGCCCAACCGATTCGACTACGGCTATGGCCTGACACCGGAAATCGTCGCGGTGGCGCTTGAGCGTCAGCCGCATTTGCTGATCACCGTCGACAACGGCATCTCCAGCGTCGAAGGCGTGGCAGCGGCGAAAAAGGCCGGGCTCAAGGTGCTCGTCACCGACCACCACTTGCCCGGTGACGAGCTGCCGTTGGCCGATGCCATCGTCAATCCGAACCAGCCCGGTTGCGAGTTTCCGAGCAAGGCGCTGGCCGGCGTCGGGGTGATTTTCTATGTATTGATGGCCCTGCGTGCGCGGTTGCGCGAGCTGGGCTGGTACACAAGCAAGCCGCAGCCGAATATCGGCGAACTGCTCGATCTGGTGGCTCTTGGCAGCGTGGCCGACGTGGTGCCGCTGGATGCCAACAACCGGATTCTGGTGCATCAGGGCCTGGAGCGGATTCGCGCTGGACGTGCCCGGCCGGGAATCAAGGCGATCCTCGAAGTGGCCAAGCGCGATCATGCGCGTATCACCTCCACCGATCTGGGCTTCATTGTCGGCCCGCGCCTGAACGCAGCGGGGCGCCTGGACGACATGAGCCTGGGTATCGAATGCCTGCTGACCGAAGACGCAGGTCTGGCCCGTGAGATGGCGGCGCAACTGGACGGCATGAACCAGGATCGCAAATCCATCGAGCAAGGGATGCAGCGTGAAGCGCTGGCGCAGCTCAAGGATCTGCCGGTGGAGTCGATGCCGTTCGGCTTGTGCCTGTTCGATCCCGAGTGGCACCAAGGCGTTATCGGTATCCTCGCGTCACGGATGAAAGAGCGCTATTTCCGCCCGACCATCGCCTTTGCCGATGCCGGGGATGGTTTGCTCAAGGGCTCGGGGCGTTCGGTCCAGGGCTTTCACATCCGCGACGCCTTGAGTGTGGTGGCGGCGCAGCATCCGAATCTGATCACCAAATACGGTGGTCACGCGATGGCGGCCGGCCTGACGCTGCCGGAAGCAAATTTCCCCTTGTTCGCCGAAGCCTTTGACGCTGAAGTGCGCCGGCAGCTGCGCGAAGAAGATCTGACTGGCCGCCTGTTGTCGGACGGCACCCTGGCGGTGGAAGAGTTCCACCTGGAGCTGGCTCGTGCCTTGCGGCATGCCGGTCCTTGGGGGCAACACTTCCCGGAACCGTTGTTTCATGGGGTGTTCCAGTTGGTCGAGCAGCGCGTCGTTGGCGAGCGGCATCTTAAAGTCGTGCTCAAAAGTGAATGTGGTTCGGTGAAACTCGACGGCATTGCCTTTGGGATCGATCGCGATATCTGGCCGAATCCGACCATCAAATGGGTGGAGCTGGCCTACAAGCTCGACCTCAACGAGTTTCGCGGGAACGAGACGGTTCAATTGATGATTGCCCACATCGAACCGCGTTGACCCCCTGTAGGAGCGAGCTCGCTCGCGATGGACGACAGGACACCGCGGGGTATCAGGTCCCCAACGCTATCGTTCACGCCCATCGCGAGCGAGCTCGCTCCTACAAGGGGGCAACATCCCTCGATGTCGACTAGGCTCTAAGCACTGCTTGATTTTGGCCTTGTGACGTCTTGTCGAATTTTTTGCCCGCGGGGGCGGGTGTTGTACCTTTTTCCTGTCACTCGTCGACTATTCAAACAGAACCTGGAGCCTGCCCACTGATTCGAGAGGTGCCCCATGAGTCTGCTGCTTGAACCCTTTACCCTTCGCCAATTAACCCTGCCCAACCGCATCGCGGTATCGCCGATGTGCCAGTATTCCAGTGCCGATGGCCTGGCCAATGACTGGCATCTGGTCCACCTCGGCAGCCGTGCTATCGGCGGGGCCGGGCTGGTGTTTACCGAAGCCACGGCGGTCACCGCCGACGGGCGCATCACGGCCGAGGATCTCGGTCTGTGGAATGATGAACAGATCGAACCCCTGCAACGCATCACCCGCTTCATCAACGCCCAGGGCGCCGTTGCCGGTATTCAGCTGGCCCATGCCGGGCGCAAGGCCAGCACCCACCGGCCGTGGCTCGGCAAGCATGGCAGCGTCAAACCCGACGAGGGCGGTTGGGTGCCGGTCGGACCTTCGCCGATTGCGTTCGACCCGCAGCACACCCAACCCAAACAACTGGATGACGACGAGATCGCCAAGGTGATCCAGGCCTTTGTCGATGCGGCAAAGCGCTCACTGACGGCCGGTTTCAAAGTGGTCGAAGTGCACGCGGCCCATGGTTACCTGCTGCATCAATTTCTGTCGCCGTTGAGCAATCAGCGTCGCGATCAATATGGCGGTTCGTTCGAAAATCGTATTCGGCTGGTGCTGCAGGTCACCGAAGCGGTGCGTGCGGTGTGGCCTGAAGAGTTGCCGGTGTTTGTCCGGGTCTCGGCCACCGACTGGGTGGAAGACGGCTGGAACCCCGATGAAACCGTGGAGCTGGCCCGCCGCCTCAAAGCCTTGGGGGTCGACCTGATCGACGTCTCGTCGGGCGGGACGGCAGTCAATGCTGAAATTCCCACAGGGCCCGGTTACCAGACCCGCTTCGCCGAGCGGGTGCGCAAGGAGTCGGGCATGGCCACCGGCACAGTCGGCATGATCACCGAGCCGGCCCAGGCCGAGCACATCCTGCGCACCTGTCAGGCGGACATCATTTTCCTAGCCCGTGAGTTGTTGCGCGATCCGTACTGGGCGCTGCACGCGGACGACGACCTGGGCGGGCACAAGGCCGTGTGGCCGGCGCAATATCAGCGGGCGACTCACCGTGAGCAGCCCATTCATGAATCGGATTTGCGCGACTGAAATCCATCGATACGAAAAAGCCCCTGAATCGTGAGGTTCAGGGGCTTTCGTTTATCCGGATCGTGGTCAGGCCGCTTCGATCTTGTTGCGGTTTTGCTCGACCTTGTTCAGGTATTCCTTGAGTTTTTCCTGCTCCGCGGCTGTGGTGAACAAGCCGAGCTTGCTGCGCCGCCAAAGAATATCGTGTGCGGTAGTGGCCCATTCTTCACTGCACAGGTAATCGACCTCGCGGGTGTAGAGACCGCCGCCGATGTGCTCGCCCATATCGCTGATGTCCTGTACGCCTTCGAGCATGCGCCAGGTACGGCTGCCGTAGGAGGTGGCCCAGCGACGAGCGATCTCGCTTGGTAGCCAGTCGAATTTGTCGCGGATACGTGAGCTCAAGGCCTGCGGGGTGGTCATGTCTTCACCGCCCGGCAGTGTGGCGCTTGCGGTCCAGCTTGGCTGGATGTGCTTGAAGTAGGGTGCCAGTTGCGCCAGCGCCGACTCGGCCAGTTTGCGATAGGTGGTGAGCTTGCCGCCGAACACCGACAGCAACGGAGCCTCTTCGCCAGTGCCAGACAGCGCCAGGGTGTAATCGCGGGTCACGGCCGACGGGTTGTCGGATTCGTCGTTGCACAGCGGGCGCACACCGGAATAGCTGTGCAGGATGTCCTCGCGGCTGATTTGCTTTTTGAAATGGGCGTTGACCACGTTCAACAGGTAATCGGTTTCGCCGTCGGTAATTGCCACCTTCGCCGGATCGCCGGTGTACTCGCGGTCGGTGGTGCCGATCAGGGTGAAGTGATTCAGGTACGGAATGGTGAACACGATACGCTGATCTTCGTTTTGCAGGATGTGCGCGTGTTCGCCTTCGTACAGTTTCGGCACGATCAGGTGGCTGCCCTGGATCAGGCGGATGCCGTAAGGCGATTCCATCTTCAGGTCATCGCGAATGAACCTGGCGACCCAGGGCCCGGCCGCATTGACCAATGCCTTGGCGCGGATCGAAAACAGGCTGCCATCGGCGCGCTCCAGGTGCAGGTGCCACAGGCCCTTGGTGCGACGTGCGCTGACGCAGCGGGTCTGGGTGTGAACGTGGGCGCCTTTTTCCCGGGCGGCCATGGCGTTCAACACCACCAGGCGGGCGTCGTCGACCCAGCAGTCGGAGTATTCGAAGCCCTTGGTGATTTCGCTTTTGAGCGCGCTGTCGGGGCCGAACTTCAGGCTTTTCGAACCTTGCAGTTGCTCGCGCTTGCCCAGGTTGTCATAGAGGAACAGACCGGCGCGAATCATCCATGCCGGGCGCAGGTGTGGGCGGTGCGGCAACACGAATCGCATTTGCTTGACGATGTGCGGCGCCTTGGCCAACAACACTTCGCGTTCAGCCAGGGCCTCACGCACCAGGCGGAACTCGTAATGTTCGAGGTAGCGCAGGCCACCGTGAATCAGCTTGCTGCTGGCCGACGAGGTATGGCTGGCCAGGTCATCCTTTTCACAAAGGAACACCGAGAGACCGCGTCCGGCGGCGTCCGCTGCGATCCCCACGCCATTGATCCCGCCACCGATGACGGCGATATCGTAGACCTCGGCGAGAGGGGGCGTAGGCAAGGTGGAAGTGGGCATCGGCTCGGCCTCGGAATTCTTTGATGTTTTGTATTTGAATTCGAACATTAATGTTCATTTGCGAAAATACTAGCCCATAAAGACGCCCACAGCCAGTCAGCTTCGATTGAAAATACTCATCGAAGGGCCATTAAAGGAAAATTTACGAACATTGAAAGGTTGCAGGCTGCTTTTGTGGCGAGGGGGCTTGCCCCCGTTCGACGGCGAAGCCGTCGCAGGTTGGGGCTATGAATGTGCCTGTCTGAACTCGGCTGAATGGTTTTAGGGCCGCTTCGCAGCCCAACGGGGGCAAGCCCCCTCGCCACAGGGGAAGGAGGGGGGTTAAACCACTTCCAGGCGAACCTTGTGCTGGTTCAACAACTGCGCCAGCGCCGGGGAGGGTTGCTGATCGGTGACCAGGCAATCGACCAGGCTGATCGGCCCCAGGCGAATCATGGCGTTGCGCCCGAACTTGCTGGAGTCGGCCGCGAGGATCACCTGCCGGGCATTGGCGATGATCGCCTGGGATACCCGCACTTCCTGATAGTCGAAGTCCAACAGGCTGCCGTCTTCATCGATGCCGCTGATGCCGACCAGGGCGAAATCGACCTTGAACTGATTGATGAAGTCGACACTGGCCTGACCCACCACGCCACCATCGCGCCGCACGTTGCCGCCAGTGAGCAGGACATCGAAATCGTCCTTGGCGCTGAGCATGGAGGCGACGTGCAGGTTGTTGGTGATGATCTTCAGGTGACTGTGGTTGAGCAGTGCCCGGGCAATGGATTCGGTGGTCGTGCCGATGTTGATGAACAACGAGGCATGGTCGGGAATCTGCGCGGCAATGGCTTCGCCGATACGCTGTTTTTCATCGCGCATCTGATCGGCGCGCATGGCGTAGGCGGTGTTTTCAACGCTGGAGTCGTAAGCCGCGCCGCCGTGGTAGCGACGCAACAAATTGGCTTCCGCGAGCTGATTGATGTCGCGGCGAATGGTCTGCGGGGTAACTACGAACAGCGTGGCCATTTCCTCGATGCTGACATAGCCGCGTTCGCGGACCAGTTCGAGGATTTGCTGCTGGCGGGGAGGCAGATTCATGGGGCGTCCTTTGGGCTGCCGTGCAAAATTTGCCCATGATGCCGCAGGAATCTGCTCCCGACCAGTTACATACAGATACGAGCCTGCGTCTTGGCTTATTCAGTCTCGTCTTCAGCCGCCCAATCGCGGGTACGGCTGACCGCTTTTTTCCACCCCGCGTAGAGTTTTTCCTTCGCCGTTTCATCTAGCGTCGGCTCGAACTTGCGTTCGATCACTGCCTTGCCACGCAACTCTTCCAGGCTGCCCCAGAAGCCGCAGGCCAGGCCTGCCAGGTAAGCCGCACCCAGAGCCGTGGTTTCGCGCATTTGCGGACGCTCGACCTGCGTGCCGAGGATGTCGGCCTGGAACTGCATCAGGAAATTGTTCGCCACCGCGCCGCCGTCCACGCGCAGGGCCTTGAGGCGTTCGCCGGAGTCCTGTTGCATGGCGTCGAGCACGTCGCGAGTCTGGTAGGCAATCGATTCCAGCGCTGCGCGAATGATGTGATCTACGCGTACGCCGCGGGTCAGGCCGAACAAGGCGCCACGGGCGTACGGGTCCCAGTAGGGAGCACCAAGACCGGTGAAGGCCGGCACCAGGTACACACCGTTGCTGTCTTTGACCTTGTTGGCGAAGTATTCGGTGTCGTGGGCGTCGTTGATGATCTTCAGTTCGTCACGCAGCCATTGCACGGTGGAGCCGCCGTTGAACACTGCGCCTTCCAGCGCGTAGGCCACTTCGCCACGTGGGCCGCAGGCGATGGTGGTGAGCATGCCGTGTTGGGACTTGACGGCTTTGTCGCCGGTGTTCATCAACAGGAAGCAGCCAGTGCCGTAGGTGTTTTTCGCCTGGCCTGGCTCGACGCACATCTGGCCGAACAGGGCGGCTTGCTGGTCGCCAGCGATGCCGCCGATGGCGATGCCGCTTTTGGTGTGACCGTAGATTTCGGACGACGATTTGACTTCCGGGAGCATCTCACAAGGGATGTCGAGGACCTCCAGCATCTTCGCGTCCCACTCCAGCGTGTGGATGTTGAAGAGCATGGTGCGCGAAGCGTTGGTGTAGTCGGTGACATGCACCTTGCCACCGGTGAATTTCCAGATCAGCCAGCTGTCGACGGTGCCGAACAACAGCTCACCGTTGCGCGCGCGCTCGCGGCTGCCTTCGACGTTGTCGAGGATCCACTTGAGCTTGGTGCCGGAGAAGTACGGGTCGGTGACCAGGCCGGTGGTGTCGCTGATGTATTGCTCGTGGCCATCGCGCTTGAGCTGCTGGCAGATCTCGGTGCTGCGTCGGCACTGCCAGACGATGGCGTTGTAGATCGGGCGGCCGGTGTTCTTGTCCCAGACCACGGTGGTTTCGCGCTGGTTGGTGATGCCGATGGCCGCCACCTGGTCGTGGTGCAGGCCGGCTTGTGCCAGGGCCTCGACCATCACGGCGCTTTGGGTAGCGAAGATTTCCATCGGATCGTGTTCGACCCAGCCGGCTTGCGGGTAATGCTGTGCGAACTCCCGTTGGGCGGTGCAGACCACGTTCGCGTCGCGGTCGAAAATGATCGCGCGGGAGCTGGTCGTACCCTGATCGAGGGCAATGATGTAGTTCTTATTCTGTGTGTCGGTCATGTCGATTGCCTTGGACGAAATAAGGGAGTGAGGTCTGGCGCGCGATCAAGGGGCAGGGGCACGCGCCAACGGTATCAAGAAGTTCTGGGTTTGCCGTCAATGGCAGCTGTTGCATCCTTTGTAGCAGGTACGGCGCTGGGCAGATGGCGGGCAATCAGCCCGCGATAGGCGGCAGCACCGAGGCAGGCACCGACAATCGGTGCAAAAACAGGAATCAGGAAATACGGGATATCGCGTCCGCCAGTGAAGGAAATTTCACCCCAGCCAGCGAAGAAAGTCATCAGTTTAGGGCCGAAGTCCCGCGCCGGGTTCATGGCAAAACCGGTCAGTGGTCCCATCGAGCTACCGATCACCGCAATCAACAGGCCGATCAGCAGCGGTGCCAGCGGGCCTTTGGGCAGGCCATTGTTGTCATCGGTCAGGGACATGATCACGCCCATCAGGATGGCCGTGATGATCACCTCGACCAGAAATGCCTGGGCGGTGGTCAGCACCGGGTTCGGGAAGGTGGAGAACACGGAGGCCAATTCGAGGCTGGCTTGAGTGCCGCGAACCATATGGTGCGTTTGTTCGAATTCGAAGAATAGATTGCTGTAGAGCGTGTAAACCAACAGCGCTCCACAGAAGGCTCCCGCCACCTGGGCGAGTATGTAGAAAGGCAATTTACGTTTTTCGAAGTCCGCGAAAATGCTCAGGGCAATGCTGACGGCAGGGTTCAGATGAGCCCCGGAAACCCCAGCGGTAAGGTAGATCGCCATGCTGACGCCGACGCCCCAGATAATGCTGATTTCCCACAAGCCAAAACTGGCACCCGCGACCTTGAGCGCGGCAACGCAACCTGTACCAAAAAAGATCAGCAGCGCCGTACCCAGAAACTCGGCCATGCATTGGCTCGAGAGCGACGGTTGTTGTAAAGCAGTTGTCATTGAAACCTCATTTTTTTTGTTGTCTGGCGCTTTTTCCATCATGGTCGGAGCGCGGTTTTCGCCGAGGCAGGATCCCCGTCCTGGTCGCGGTTTACTGCTGGGTGCAGCGGTAGGACGTTTCGTACAGTTTCATAAACGAAAAAATATAGACAAGAAACGCTGCTGTCAAAGGTCGAAAGTGAACCATTGGTCACAAAGAAACTATTCGCTGTATGAATGACCGGGTTGTTGAGGAATGGGGTTGCCAGGCAATGGCGTCATGAATGCGCCGCTGTAGAGCCTTTTAATGATCAATGTCCTAGAATCGGGCGCAGTATTTTTCTTCTGCCGCCCAGTCTGGAGCTGTCATGACCCCCGCATTGGATTTGTTGAAAAAGGTTCGGGCCGAACATCGCGTACACAGTTACGAACATGACCCCAAGGCCGCCTCCTACGGGTTGGAAGCGGCGGAAAAACTCGGGCTCGATCCGGCGCAGGTGTTCAAGACCTTGCTGGCGGCCAGTGAAAAGGGCGAGTTGCTGGTGGCCGTGGTGCCGGTTGTCGGCAGCCTGGACTTGAAAGGGCTGGCCCACGCCGCGGGCGTGAAGAAGGTCGAAATGGCCGACCCGGCGGCAGCGCAGCGCTCTACCGGCTATCTGTTGGGCGGGATCAGTCCGCTGGGGCAGAAAAAGCGCTTGCGTACCTTCATTGATAATTCGGCCCAGCCCTTCGCCAGCATTTTTGTCAGTGCGGGGCGGCGTGGACTGGAAGTCGAACTGGCACCGGCGGTGCTGGCCGAGCACACCCAGGCCAGATTTGCCGATATCGGCCGTGCGTGAACATCATCGGAGTCCGCGCAGCGCTGTATGGTGAAAATCAGCCTGCTCTGTCACTGGTGCCGGCTGAGCCAGCGCGGCATGCTTTGTGGTCTGACAAAGGGAGAAGGTTATGCAACTGGAGTTTCATCAGGTCGACGCGTTCAGCAATCAGCCATTTAGCGGCAATCCGGCGATGGTCTATCGGCTCGACACCTGGCTCGCCGATGAGTTGATGCAAAAGATTGCCGCCGAACACAACCTCGCCGAAACGGCGTTTGTCGTGCGTGAAGGGCAGGGCTGGCACATCCGTTGGTTTACGCCGACCACTGAGGTGCCATTGTGCGGTCACGCGACGCTGGCTAGCGCTCATGTGCTGTTCGAGATTTATAAGGAGCCCGTCGAGCGACTGGACTTCACCTGCAAATCCGGCCCGTTGGGCGTGACCCGTGAAGGTGGGCGGCTGTGGCTGGATTTCCCGGCGATTACTGCATCGCCGGTGAACGTGATCTCGGACATCGAGCGTGCACTGGGCGTGAAGGCTGTTGAGGTACTGGCTTCAAATGAGCTGTTCGTGGTGCTGGAGTCGGAGCAAGCCGTGCTCGACTGCAAACCGGACATGGTGGCCCTGGCGAAACTGCCATGGCTGGGTGCCATCGTGACGGCGCGGGGCGAGCAGCACGATTTCGTTTCCCGCTACTTCGCCCCGGCAATCGGCATCAATGAAGACCCGGTGACCGGATCGACCCATTGCCTGCTGATTCCGTACTGGTCAAAGCGTTTGGCCAAGTCGAGCTTGACGGCTTTTCAGTGTTCGGCGCGGGGCGGGGAATTGTTCTGCCAACTGGAAGGCGATCGGGTGAGGATCGGCGGCAATGCGACCCTGGTTGCCAGTGGCACGCTGATGCTGGGATAACGCAAACCCATTGTGGGAGCGGGCTTGCTCGCGAAGGCGGACAGTCAGTTAACATCATCATCGACTGACACTCCGCCTTCGCGAGCAAGCCCGCTCCCACATTTAGTCCATGTTTATCAGTTGGCCGTGCTGTAGCGCCGGACACCTGATTCAGCCGCAGGAATCTGCGCCGCCGTGCTGCCGGACGCCTGGAACAGCACCAGGTGTTCAGCCGCGACACGAATACCCACATCCGCCCCAACCTGACGATCGACATGGCTCGGGAAAATCGACTCCAGCTGTGCGCCTGTCGGCAGTTGCAAGCGATACAGGGTCGATGCACCCAGGAATGTCTTGCCGGCAATTCGCGCCCTCAGTGCGCTGTCCGGGGCATAGACGATATCGTCCGGGCGCAGCAACACGTCCACGGCGCCGCCTACCGGCCAGGTGTAGGCCCGATTGCCGCGCAACTCACCCAGTTCGGTTTGCACCGATTCTGGGCTGCTCAACTGACCGCGAATGAAATAGCCCTGGCCGATGAAACTCGCGACAAAAGGTGTCAGGGGTTCGTGATACAGGTTGTAGGGCGTATCCCACTGTTCCAGGCGACCTTCCTTGAACACACCAACGTGGTCGCTCACCGCGAAGGCTTCTTCCTGGTCGTGAGTCACCAGAATCGCGCTGGTGCCACGGGCCTTGAGGATGTCGCGTACTTCATGGCTGAGCTTGCGGCGCAATTCGCCATCAAGGTTGGAGAAGGGTTCGTCGAGCAACAGCAGTTGCGGTTCCGGCGCCAGGGCACGGGCCAGTGCGACACGTTGCTGCTGACCTCCTGAAAGCTCGTGGGGGAAACGCTTGCCGAGATTCTTCAGGTTGACCAGTTCCAGCAGCTCTTCGGTCACGCGATCCTTTTGCGGATGCTTGCGAATGCCGAAGGCGATGTTGTCGGCCACGCTCAAATGCGGAAACAGCGCGTAGTCCTGGAACACCATGCCGATGCGACGTTTCTCCGGCGCAAGGGTGAAGCCGGCGCTGGAGATGGTCTCGCCAGCCAGCTGGATTTCGCCTTCGTGCACCGGTTCGAAACCGGCGATCGCCCGCAGGGTGGTGGTCTTGCCGCAGCCCGACGAGCCCAGCAGGCAACCGATGTCGCCTGCGTTCAGGTGCAGGTTGAGGTTCTGCACCACGCGCTGGTCTTGATAGCCGCAGGCGAGGTTGCGCAGGTTAAGCAGTAATGGCTGGCTCATGCGTGGTGATACGCCGGTTCGACGAGGAACTCGAGCAGGGCTTTTTGCGCGTGCAGACGGTTTTCGGCTTGATCCCAGGCCACCGAGCGCTTGTCATCGAGCAGGTCGATGCTGATTTCCTCGCCGCGGTGCGCTGGCAGGCAGTGCATGAACAGCACGTCTTCAGCGGCCAGGTCGAGCAGGGCGCGGTTGACCTGATACGGCGCGAACAGTTGCAGACGCTTGGCGGTTTCCTCTTCCTGGCCCATGGAGGTCCAGACGTCGGTGCTCACCAGATGTGCACCACGCACGGCTTCCTTCGGATCGCGAACGATGGTGACCCGATCGCCGGCCTTGGCCAGGAACACCGGGTTGGGTTCATAGCCTTCCGGGCAGGCTACGCGCAACTGGAAGTCGAACTGGATCGCCGCTTCTATATAGCTGTTGCACATGTTGTTGCCGTCGCCAATCCAGGCCACGGTCTTGCCCTGGATGGAGCCGCGATGTTCGAGGAAGGTCTGCATGTCGGCCAGCAACTGGCACGGGTGCAGGTCATCGGACAGGCCATTGATCACCGGTACGCGGGAGTTGGCGGCGAATTCGGTCAGGTTGCTGTGGGCAAAGGTACGGATCATCACTGCATCGAGCATGCTCGACATGACGATGGCGCAGTCGCCGATCGGCTCGCCACGACCCAGTTGGGTGTCACGTGGCGACAGGAAGATCGCCTGCCCGCCGAGCTGGATCATGCCGGCCTCGAAGGAGATCCGGGTACGGGTCGAGGATTTCTCGAAAATCATTCCCAGGACGCGGTTTTTCAGAGGCTCGAACAGTACGCCGCGGTTACGCAGGTCCTTGAGCTCAACGCCTCGACGGATCACGCTGACCAGCTCTTCGGGCGTGCAATCCATCAGGGAGAGAAAGTGCCTTGCGCTCATCATTGACTACCTTTTGCTACAAACCGCAGATGCTCAAAGCCTTGTTTAACGGAACAACGGGCGAGACCTGCGGCGTAAGCCGCACGGGGCGACGAAATAGGGGAAGGCGCGATCTTATAATTAAATGTCGCGTCTTACCAATAGGGCTACAGTTTTTAGGGAGTTTCAGAGGTGCTACGGGTTTACCGAGGTAGCGCTTTTGAAGCCTGTTTCCTGATAGCGGCGGTTCATTTGTACACCGGCCCCTCGGGGCTTGGCAATCAGGCGCGGCGGCAATGGTGCGCTGACAGTCGGTTTTTGACTTGTCATTCATCAGCGCCGGGCTTGATGGGCACTGGCGCCCGATCGGCGAGCAGACCGGCGCGCATGGCCCCCACGGACCGATTGAAACCCTTCAGGAAATTCAGTTGCAGGTGCCGCCCAGGCTGCCTTCGAACTGAACTCGGACGGCCATCGGCTGGCCTGATAACCCTCGATTCACAAGACGAACGTCGCTGGCGTGTCGTCGGCTCTGGCGCCATAGTTTTGTTTCCGCGGCCTACGTTGCCCGCCCATAACAAGACAGAGACTGGCCATGACCAAGACTCTCCATCACCGTGCGTGCCATTTGTGCGAAGCCATCTGTGGCCTGACCATCGAAACCACCAGGGGCGAAGGCGGTAACGTCCAGATCACTTCGATCAAGGGCGACCCCCAGGATACGTTCAGTCGTGGGCACATCTGCCCCAAGGCCGTGGCGTTGCAAGACATTCAGAACGATCCGGATCGCCTGCATCAGCCGATGCAGCGGGTGGGCAATGAATGGCAGCCCATCGAGTGGCAAGCGGCATTCAATCTGGTCGCCGAACGCCTCGCCGCCATTCAGGAACGTCACGGGCAAAACGCCGTGGCGGTCTATCAGGGCAACCCGAGCGTGCACAATTACGGGTTGATGACCCACAGCAATTACTTCCTCGGCCTGTTGAAAACCCGCAACCGGTTTTCCGCAACGTCGGTCGATCAATTGCCCCATCACCTGACCAGTCATTTGATGTACGGCCACGGTCTGCTGCTGCCGATCCCGGACATCGACCACACCGATTTCATGCTGATCCTGGGCGGCAATCCACTGGCTTCGAACGGCAGCATCATGACCGTGCCGGATGTGGAGAAACGCTTGAAGGCGATACAGGCCCGGGGTGGCAAGGTGGTGGTGGTCGATCCGCGCCGTAGTGAAACGGCGGCGATTGCCGACCAGCATCTGTTCGTACGCCCGGGCGGTGATGCAGCGCTGTTGTTCGGCCTGCTCAATACCTTGTTCGCTGAAGGTCTGACCCGCGACAGCCATCTGCCGGTGGACGGCCTGGAGGACGTACGGGAGGCTGTCGCACCGTTCACTGCCGAGGCCATGAGTCCGTTGTGCGCCGTACCGGCCGAACAGATCCGCCAGTTGGCGCGGGACTTCGCCGCGGCACCGAGTGCAGTCTGCTATGGCCGCATGGGCGTCTCGACCCAGGCCTTCGGTACTCTGTGCCATTGGGTGGTGCAGTTGATCAATCTGGTCACCGGCAATCTCGATCGCGTGGGTGGTGCCTTGTGCACCGAGCCAGCAGTGGACCTGGTGGCGTCGACCTCGGGCGGGCATTTCAATCTGTGGCAGAGCCGGGTTTCCGGGCGCCCGGAGTACGCCGGAGAACTACCTGTCTCGGCGCTGGCCGAAGAGATGCTCACTGAAGGGGAAGGGCAAGTCCGCGCGCTGATCACCGTGGCGGGCAATCCGGTGTTGTCCACACCCAATGGCCGACAACTCGAACAGGCGCTGGACGGTCTGGAGTTCATGGTCAGTATCGACCTGTACATCAATGAAACCACGCGTTACGCCGACCTGATCCTGCCGTCCACATCGGCGCTGGAAAACGACCATTACGACACCACGTTCAACCTGTTCGCGGTGCGCAACGTCAGCCGTTTCAACCGCGCCATCCTCGCCAAACCCCAAGGTGCATTGCACGACTGGGAGATTTTCGTCGGCCTGGCCAAGGCATTTGCCGTCAGGACCGGCAAAGAGCTGAAGCCCACCATCGCCCCTGCGCAAATGATCGATCGCGGCTTGCGCATGGGAATGTACGGCGACAATTCAGAGCACAAGCTGTCGCTGGCGACTTTGTTCGATCATCCCCATGGCGTCGATCTGGGCGCGCTCAAGCCTAACCTGACCCCACGCCTGAAGACTGCCAATCAACGCATCCAGGCCGCGCCTGCGGCGATTCTCGCTGACCTGGCGCGCTTTGCAGCCTTGAAGGCGCCGGCCGCCGACGAGTTGTTGATGATTGGCCGCCGGCATGTACGCAGCAACAATTCATGGATGCATAACTATCATCGGTTGGTAAAGGGCAAGCCACGTCACCAGTTGCTGATGCATCCGGACGACCTGGCCGGTCGCGGGCTCAGCGACGGACAGCGCGTTCGGGTCAGTTCACGGGTGGGTGTGATCGAAGTCGAAGTGCTTGGCAGTCTGGACATGATGAAAGGCGTGGTCAGCCTGCCTCACGGCTGGGGGCATGCGCGGCCGGGCGTGCAAATGTCGATTGCCAGCAGCCAGCCGGGCTCCAGCGCCAACGACCTGACCGACGAACGCCAGATTGACGAACTGTCGGGAAATGCCGCGCTCAATGGTGTGCCGGTGATCGTGGTGGCGGCTTGAATCAGTCAGACGGAGAGACCGAGCAGGGCGCTCGGCTTTCCGTTACAATGCGCCACCGTGCCGACCCATGAGTCGGAAAGTTCAGCCGAGGTGCTCCATGGATATCATCGAAACGATTAAAGAGCAGATTGCCAACAACACCATTCTGCTTTACATGAAAGGCTCGCCGAATGCCCCGCAGTGCGGCTTCTCCGCGAAAGCCGCGCAGGCCGTGATGGCGTGTGGCGAAAAGTTTGCGTACGTGGACATCCTGCAGAACCCGGAAATCCGCGCCAACCTGCCAAAATACGCCAACTGGCCAACCTTCCCACAGCTGTGGGTTGCCGGTGAACTGGTCGGCGGTAGCGACATCATGACTGAAATGGCTGCTGACGGTTCGCTGCAGAGCCTGATCAAGGACGCCGCCGCCAAGGCTGCTGCTCCAAAGTCCGAAGCCTGATTCGCTTCCTGTAGGGGCGAGCTCGCTCGCGATGGACTAAAGAACGCCGCTGGGTGTCAGGCTCCCAGCGTTATCGTTAACGACCATCGTCGGAACGCCGCCCGGAGCAAGCTCGCTCCTACAAGAGCAGGCAATAAAAAGCCCCGCCACTCGAAAGAGGGCGGGGCTTTTTATTGCATCGAGATTAATGGCGTAGAAGTTACTCGTCTTCGCCCATCTGTGATTGCAGATAGTTCTCAAGGCCTACTTTATCGATCAGGCCCAGTTGGGTTTCCAGCCAGTCGATATGTTCTTCTTCGGACTCGAGGATATCTTCAAGCAGTTCACGGCTACCGAAGTCGCCAACTTTTTCGCAATGCGCGATAGCCACTTTGAGATCGGCATGGCCGGTTTTCTCGATACGCAGGTCACACTCAAGCATTTCCTTGGTGTGCTCGCCAATGTGCAGCTTGCCCAGGTCCTGGACATTCGGCAGGCCTTCAAGGAACAGGATGCGCTTGATCAGCTTGTCCGCGTGCTTCATCTCGTCGATGGATTCGTGGTACTCGTGCTTGCCGAGCTTGTTCAGGCCCCAATCTTCATACATGCGCGCATGCAGGAAGTATTGATTGATCGCGACCAGCTCATTGGCGAGGATCTTGTTGAGATGCTGGATGACTGTAACGTCGCCTTTCATGATGGGGTCCTGCCCTGTATTAGCTGTCAATAGAGCAGAGTTTGAGCCTCGTACTTAATAGTGTCAAACCTAAGTTATTGAAACTTAAATGAAAATTAATCGGAATAAGAATGTTTGTGTTCCGCGTCTAGAGCATAACTAGTTGATTTTGAGGCATAAAAAAACCGGACATATGTCCGGTTCTTTGAAATTCGATGTTTAAGCCGCGGTAAATTCTGCTGGATAAGGAATTGCAGCCTGGGCCGTTTGCAGTTTGGTCAGGGTCTCGCGGACCACTTCCTTGGCGAGGCAGGCACATTTGCCGCACTGGCTCGCAACGCCGGTGGCTACACGGACTTCCTTGTAGCTGCAGCATCCTTCATAGATCGCATCGCGGATTTGACCGTCGGTGACGCCAGTGCAGAGGCAAACATACATAGGGAAGGACCGTCGCTGATTGTGACTCAATTGCGATGGATCTTAATGTTAACGAGAATGATTGTCAAAGTGGTTTCAGAGCACTTTTCGTCATAAACGGGTATGGCTGACGAACGGTCTGCCTGGCAAACCGGTGATCCAAAACCGGTGGGGATTTCATCGTACGGGGAAAAAACAGCTAAGCCAGCTCAAACACGCGGTGTATGATGGCCGGTCTTTTGCGACCGGGGATCGTGTCACAGGGCTGTCGCCTCAGGGTGGCAGGCTGATGCGAGCCCTGTTTCTCACGCTATTACACCAGGAGATATCCAATGAGCGTACTCGTAGGCAAACAAGCCCCTGACTTCACCGTACCGGCCGTACTCGGCAATGGCGAGATCGTTGACAGCTTCACCCTGTCCTCGGCGATCAAAGGCAAATACGGCCTGGTGTTCTTCTATCCACTGGACTTCACCTTCGTTTGCCCGTCCGAGCTGATCGCTCTGGACAACCGCATGTCTGACTTCAAGGCTCGCAACGTTGAAGTGATCGCTGTTTCGATCGACTCGCACTTCACCCACAACGCATGGCGCAACACTCCAGTGAACAATGGCGGTATCGGCCAGGTTCGCTACACCATGGCTGCCGACATCAAGCAGGACATCATGAAGGCCTACGACGTTCAGTCCGCTGATGGCGTGGCTTTCCGTGGCGCGTTCCTGATCGACGACAAAGGCGTTGTCCGCTCGCAGATCGTCAACGACCTGCCGCTGGGCCGTAACATGGAAGAGCTGATCCGTCTGGTCGACGCTCTGCAATTCCACGAAGAGCACGGCGAAGTCTGCCCTGCCAACTGGAAAAAAGGCGACAAAGGCATGAACGCTTCGCCAGAAGGCGTTGCTGCTTACCTGACCGAGCACGCTGCCGCTCTGTAAGGCGTTCCAGGTATAAAAAAACCGGCCTTCGAGGCCGGTTTTTTTATGGACGGAATTCACTCAGTCGTCTGTAGGAGCGAGCCTGCTCGCGATGGACTTGAGAGCGCCGCTGGGTGTCAGGCTTCCCGCGTTATCGTTCACGACCATCGCGAGCAAGCTCGCTCCCACATTGATTCGTGAGTGCACTCAGTCGCCGAAGTCTTCCCAACCACCCATCTGTTTCCAGCGATTGACGATGCCGCAGAACAGCTCTGCCGTCTTCTCGGTGTCGTAGCGAGCCGAGTGAGCCTCGCGACCGTCGAAGTCGATGTCCGCTGCCTGGCACGCCTTGGCCAACACGGTCTGGCCGTAAGCGAGACCGGCCAGCGTTGCGGTATCGAAGCTGGAGAACGGATGGAACGGATTGCGCTTCATGTCCAGCCGCGCAACCGCCGCATTCAGGAAGCCCAGGTCGAAACTGCTGTTATGCCCGACCAGGATCGCCCGTTTGCAACCGTTGGCCTTGAGGGCCTTGCGCACGCCGCGGAAGATATCGTTCAGGGCAGACTCTTCACTCACCGCCATGCGCAGCGGGTGATCGAGCTTGATCCCGGTGAATTCCAGGGCTGCCGCTTCGATGTTCGCGCCTTCGAACGGCTCGACACGGAAAAAGTAGGTGTGATCCGGGTAAACAAAACCCTTTTCATCCATGGCGATGGTGGTCGCGGCGATCTCCAGCAGGGCATCGGTGGCCGAGTTGAAGCCACCGGTCTCTACGTCGACGACAACCGGCAGGTAACCACGAAACCTTGCCGCCATTGGATGACGAGGGCCGCCTCCGCCGCCATTGCCTTCCAGTTCGTCGTCGAAATGGTCTTCACTCACGCGTGTTCCTCCAGCAGGCGCCAGCGCAGTTTTTCACCGGCGCGCAGCGGGATAACGGTCAGCTCGCCAAATGGCAGGCTGGTCGGGGCGGTCCACTCTTCGCGGACCAGGGTGATGCGATCGGTGTTGGCCGGCAGACCATAGAACCGAGGGCCGTTGAGGCTGGCGAAGGCCTCGAGCTTGTCCAGCGCATTGCGCTGTTCGAAAGCTTCGGCGTACATCTCGATGGCCGCATAGGCGGTGTAGCAACCGGCGCAGCCGCAGGCCGCTTCCTTGGCATGCTGGGCGTGGGGAGCCGAGTCGGTGCCGAGGAAGAACTTGTCGCTGCCGCTGGTGGCCGCGTCGAGCAGGGCTTCCTGGTGGGTATTGCGCTTGAGGATCGGCAGGCAATAGAAGTGCGGCCGAATCCCGCCCACCAGCATGTGGTTGCGGTTGTACAACAGGTGATGCGCGGTAATGGTCGCGCCCACGTTGGCCGAAGCCGAGTTGACGAACTGCACGGCGTCCGCGGTGGTGATGTGTTCGAAGACCACTTTGAGGGTCGGGAAACGCTCGACCACACGACGCATGTGCTCGTCGATGAAGATTTTTTCTCGGTCGAACACGTCGACATCGCCCCGGGTGACTTCACCGTGGACCAACAACGGCATCCCGACTTCGGCCATGGCCTCTAGTGCAGGGAAGATCTTGTCGATGCTGGTGACGCCAGAATCCGAGTTGGTGGTCGCGCCGGCCGGGTACAGCTTGGCGGCGTGAATGAATCCGCTGGCCTTGGCCTCGCGAATTTCTTCAGGCTGGGTGCGGTCGGTCAGGTACAGGACCATCAGTGGTTCGAACAGGCTGCCGGCCGGGCGGGCAGCGAGAATCCGCTGCCGATAGCCGTCGGCTTCGGCCGCATTGCGTACCGGTGGAACCAGGTTGGGCATGATGATGGCGCGGCCAAAGGTGCGCGCGACATCCGCGACGGTATTGGTCAGCACGGCACCATCACGAAGATGAATATGCCAGTCGTCGGGACGCAGCAGGGTCAGGCGGTCGGACATGAGGGGATTCCAGGCGGGTCAAACTCAAGGGAATGCTACCGGAAAAGACTCTTGCAGGCACTCGCTATCAAGTTTTGCAGGAAGCTTCCGATATCCAACAGGTATGCCGTAAACATGTGTGTGTCGGTCTTTTTGTTGTAGAAGCCAGTGGAGCCTCCCGTGCGCCAGCGTTATTTAGCCTTGCTCAGTGTGTTTGCCAGCCTTCCGGCGATGGCGCTCACTTTCCAGACACGTCTGGAGAACATTGAGTGGACGGTCGAAGGCGACAAGTTCGAATGCCGCCTGACTCAGCCGGTTACCGATTTCGGTTCGGGCGAGTTCGTGCGTCGTGCCGGCGAGCAGGCGATTTTCCGTCTGAAAGCCTACAACCCGATGATCGGCGGCGGTTCGGCCACCTTGCTGGCCGCTGCCGCGCCGTGGCAACCGGGCCGTGACGATATCAACCTGGGCACGGTGAGAATCGGCAGTGGCAACGTATTGTTCAATAGCTCACAGGTTCAGGCCGGGCGTCTGATCAGTGGCCTGATGGACGGTCGCAGCCCGGTCGTTCGACATTCCTCGGGGGATGGGCGGGTGTCGGAAGTACGCTTGTTGCCGGTCAGGTTCACCAAGGCGTTTGCCGACTACCAGGGTTGCGTGGCGAAACTGTTGCCACAGAATTTCGAACAGGTGAAGCAATCGGAAATCGGCTTCCCCGGCGGCGGAATCGAACTCGACAGCGCCGCAAAAGCCAAACTGCAGGTAATGCTGGAGTACATGAAGGCCGATCCGACGGTCAATCACATCGAGCTCGACGGTCACTCCGACAACAGCGGCAACCGCCTGACCAACCGCGACCTGTCGCGGCGCCGAGCCCTGGCAGTGATGGAGTTCTTCAAGGCCAACGGCATCCAGGAATCGCAAATCACCCTGCGTTTCCATGGCGAGCGTTATCCGGTGGCGCCTAACACCAACAACACCAACCGCGCGAAGAACCGTCGAGTAGCAGTGCGCCTGGAGCGCGGAGCACCCGCGGAACAAGTCGCCCCGCAAGCGACGAAGGCGGCCACTTCGGCCACTTCCTGACCCGGCTGTAATCGTCGCGCCCTCGACATAATCTGTCGCTTCGTCGTCATAAGCTGTCGCGCCACTGTAAATTATTCTGCATGAGCGGTAGACTTCCCGGCTTTCCGTAGAACCCCGTGGAGTGATGGCATGGCGGACGTAAACAAGGTCGTTCTGGCGTATTCCGGCGGCCTGGACACTTCGGTGATCCTCAAGTGGCTGCAGGATACTTATAACTGTGAAGTAGTGACCTTCACCGCTGACCTGGGTCAGGGCGAAGAGGTCGAACCTGCACGCGCCAAGGCTCAGGCCATGGGCGTCAAAGAGATCTACATCGACGACTTGCGCGAAGAGTTCGTGCGCGATTTCGTTTTCCCGATGTTCCGCGCCAACACCGTTTACGAAGGCGAGTACCTGCTGGGTACTTCCATCGCTCGTCCGCTGATCGCCAAGCGCCTGATCGAAATTGCCAACGAAACCGGTGCAGACGCCATTTCCCATGGTGCCACCGGCAAGGGTAACGACCAGGTTCGTTTCGAACTCGGTGCGTACGCCTTGAAGCCAGGTGTGAAAGTGATCGCTCCTTGGCGCGAGTGGGACCTGCTGTCCCGTGAAAAGCTGATGGATTACGCCGCGAAGCACGCGATTCCGATCGAGCGCCACGGCAAGAAGAAGTCCCCGTACTCCATGGATGCCAACCTGCTGCACATCTCCTATGAAGGCGGCGTGCTGGAAGACACCTGGACCGAGCACGAAGAAGACATGTGGCGCTGGACCGTTTCCCCGGAAAACGCTCCAGACAAGCCGCAGTACCTGGAACTGACCTACCGCAACGGCGATATCGTCGCGCTGGACGGCGTCGAAATGACTCCAGCCACCGTGCTGGCGACCCTGAACCGTATCGGTGGTGAGCACGGTATCGGCCGTCTCGACATCGTCGAGAACCGCTACGTGGGCATGAAGTCCCGTGGCTGCTACGAAACCCCTGGCGGCACCATCATGCTGCGCGCCCACCGTGCGATCGAATCGATCACCCTGGACCGCGAAGTGGCTCACCTCAAGGACGAGCTGATGCCCAAGTACGCCAGCCTGATCTATACCGGCTACTGGTGGAGCCCTGAGCGTCTGATGCTGCAACAGATGATCGATGCGTCCCAGGTCAACGTGAACGGCGTTGTGCGCCTGAAACTGTACAAGGGCAATGTGATCGTCACTGGCCGCAAGTCCGACGACTCGCTGTTCGACGCCAACATCGCTACCTTCGAAGAAGATGGCGGCGCGTACAACCAGGCGGATGCCGCGGGCTTCATCAAGCTCAACGCCCTGCGCATGCGCATTGCGGCGAACAAAGGCCGGAAGCTGTTCTGAGACCTTTGACATCGTGATGGGTGCCTGACCTCGTCCTCGACGAGGTCAGGTACCTGAAAACGGGGTGTGATGCCAGTTACTGCGTTGTCGGGTGTTTTCGTTTCCGTTGATGATTTCCTGTTTTTCCCCTTCTCGATGGCCTGACCTGTACTACAGGTTGCTGTTCGCCGGTTGCCCGGCGTGATCAATGACCGACAACCTGTGCGAGTCCAGATTGTAGGCCACATAAAAGGCGGCACCGCGTTTGCTGGCCTGCTTTGTATGTCCAAGCGCACTGGCTTTCAGTAATTTCTCCGAAACGGCACAAGTGACAAACAGAATCACGTACGCCGTCTTTTCCCGTGGCCTCTGGATTTTTTCCAGCAGCGCTCCAAACTCGACCTCTTCGCTCATCCAGCGTACATCAACGATGTACAGGTCTTTTACCGGCTCCGGTAACTGAAGGTGATGCTGAACAGAGACAACGGTTTGCAGACCAATCCCGGTTGGCGGGTCCTGTGCGCCACAGGGCGTTCGGGCTGACCGCCAGTCATTCGCTGACGTTTCCAGTGTGGGGTTTTCAGACGGTTTTGCGGACGCTTTTTTTTCCGAGCGCCCAACATCATCCATAACCTTCATGAAGTGCTTTCCCTTCTCAAAATCGGAGGGTGCATAAAGTGATTTATAGTTGAAGTTGAGTGTCGCGAAAAAAAGCAAAAGTAAATAGAACGGAAAACTGATCAGGAACCAGACGTAGAGTTCTCTTTCCTCCTGATCAAGGAAGGGTAGAGAGACGGCTGCCGAAGTTTCAGAGAGCGCTGCGAATATCGCGATAATTGTCATTGGGTTGGTGATTCGTTTTTTTATCATATTCTGTACTCATGTCGGGTTGTCTGTTCTCGAGTGGTTTATGAAGTTGGCTTGTTGTGGTGGTTATTGTAGTGCTTTTGATTATCTGCTGATTTTTGACAAGTTTTTATTTGTTTGTTGTATCGCTCGTCGGTTTCTTGAATTTTTGGCGTATTTTAATGATTGCTCAAAAAATATTATTTGCTGTAAGAGTAATTGGATGCGAGGTGTGTGATATTTCTGGTATGAGTATTGAGTGTGTAAATATCAGTTACGTTTTAGCGGAAAGGTAGAGGCTAGTAGTTCTCAGGGCGCGACCGGATCAAGCTGGCTCTCGAAAAATTTTGGTCGTAAATCGACACAGGTGGCTGCTGGAAAGTGCGACACACTGACGCTGATACAGTTTTAAATTCATTCTGTTCGAGGGATTTTTGTAGGAGGAATCCGTGTTGTTTGTAGGGGATGTCTCTTGGTGTGGGTGTCCGGGAGGGGCGACATGCCATGGGTGAAACGACTAGGCTATTGTGCGGGCTCTAAAAATTCGAACAGCGAAAATTGGACTTGCCCATGAATAAAGTGCTGATCGTGGATGATCACCCCGTCATTCGTCTTGCGGTACGTATGCTAATGGAGCGTCATGGCTACGAAGTTATTGCAGAAACCGATAATGGTGTGGACGCACTGCAACTAGCCCGTGAACTTATGCCGGACATTATCATTCTGGATATCGGGATTCCGAAGCTGGACGGGTTGGAAGTCATCGCGCGTTTGTCTTCGACTTCAATGCCGATGAAAGTGCTGATTTTGACTTCCCAGGCGCCGGGACATTTTTCGATGCGTTGCATGCAATCCGGTGCAGCCGGTTATGTCTGCAAACAACAAGACCTCACGGAGTTGCTCAGTGCAATAAAGGCCGTTTTGTCAGGCTACAGTTACTTTCCTAATCAAGCCTTGCATACCGTACGTTGCAGTTTGGGGAATGCCAGTGAGGCCGATATGGTCGATCGATTGTCGGGGCGGGAAATGATGGTCCTGCAGCAGTTGGCCCGAGGAAAGACCAATAAAGAGATTGCCGATGGGATGTTTCTCAGCAATAAAACAGTCAGTACTTACAAGACCCGCCTGTTGCTCAAGCTGAATGCGCGGTCTCTGGTCGATCTGATCGAACTGGCACAACGCAATGGTCTGGTGTGATGGCATAACTGCGCGACATGGGGCGCCTATCGGGGTACGGCACTTAGCAAAAAAAAGCCTCCGTTTCGGGAGGCTTTCAGGTGTCATAAATCAAAATCGTAATCGGCCAATTGCTTTTGCAGTCGGCGCTCCTCCAGCAGGTTGTCGATGGTGCGGCGTTTGCTCAGATTAGTTTTCGCTACTTCAACCACCGGTTCAGCATCATCGGTTTCGGCGGTGGTGAAATCGTCTTCTACGTCTAATTGCTCTTTGCCAGTACTCATTTAGTTGCTCCAGGCTAAGAAGGCCTTTGGCGCCCCTTATATCGACATTCTCCCGGCGGGTAAAAAAGATTTTTTCAATCGACAAATCAATAAACCCAATAGCGCCTCAATCGTCGGAGGTTTTGTGCTTGTATTCGCACAAGTCCTCGATCCGGCAGCTTCCGCATCGGGGCTTGCGGGCCAGGCAAACATAGCGACCATGAAGGATCAGCCAGTGATGGGAGTCGAGCAGGTACTCCCTGGGCACGAATTTCATCAGTTTTTTCTCGACTTCCACCACATTCTTGCCGGGAGCAATGCCAGTCCGGTTGCTGACCCTGAAAATATGCGTGTCGACGGCCATGGTCAGCTGACGGAATGCCGTATTGAGTACCACATTGGCGGTCTTGCGGCCGACGCCGGGCAGTGCTTCCAGCTCTTCGCGGGTTTGTGGGACCTCGCCGGCGTGACGCTCGACCAGCAAACGGCAGGTTTCGATCACATTTTTCGCTTTGCTGTTGTACAGCCCGATGGTCTTGATGTACTCCGACAGCCCTTCGACACCCAGGGCATGCATCGCTGCCGGGGTATTGGCGACCGGGAAAAGCCTGGCTGTGGCCTTGTTGACGCCGACATCGGTGGACTGCGCCGAGAGAATCACGGCAATCAGTAATTCGAAGGGGGAGGAATAGGCCAGTTCGGTCTTTGGTTCCGGGTTGTCCTCGTGCAGTCGGCGGAAAATTTCCAGACGTTTTGCGGCATTCATGGGCAGTGCGTTTCCTCGAAGGCAATCAATGTGTGGGCGTCGGGCGCCAGGCCTGCCAGGCGGCGATCAGGAGTCCGAGCAGGATGAACCCGCCAGGGACCAGTGTGGTCAGGCGCAGTCCGCCGTCAGCCACCAGCACCCAGCCATGCCAGTCAGTTTGCGTTGCGCCGAACAGCCACGATAGATGGTTTCCAAGTGTTCCGTTGCCGATGAGTTCGCGCAGCAGGCCCAGCGCGATCATCAGCGTGGCAAACAGGCTATTGAGTCGCAGACGTTGATGCCAATCGCTCTGAAAGACCCCGGTGTGTTCCAGTACGACGCATTGCAAGGCGATCAAGGCTCCATAAATCCCCAGATGCTGCTGCCATTGCAGCGACCAGGCTTGTGCCATGAGTTCCGCGCAACTGGTGAGGGTGGCTGCCAACAGGATGCTGGCCAGCATACGGGTCGCCGGGACCAGTCGAGATCGCAGGGCACCCATGGCCAGACCGAACAACTGAGTCACCACCATGAACATCAGGCACAGGCCAACTGCAGCCATCAGCGAGTGGGTGACGCCGATCAGTGGCGTCAGCATCAAGGCGTTGCGCAGAGTCGATGAGTTATCCATGGGCAGGGATTCCGAGCAGTTGTTGCCGGTGTTCATCGAAGTAGCGCAAGGCATCGTGGACGGCATTGATCACCGCTCTTGAGGTGATGGTTGCGCCTGCGATCTGATCGAACTGTCCCTGATCCTTTTTCAGCGCCCAGCCGCTGTCACCGGGTTCTGTTCGAGACTTGCCGGAAAAAACCTGGAGCCAGGCATTGGGCCAGTCGGCGATCCGAGCCCCCAGTCCAGGTGTTTCCGACTGTTTGAGGGTTTTGACGCCCAGCAACCTGCCATTGGCGTCGACTGCGATCAACAGGTCGATGGCACCGGCGTAGCCAAGGGTTTGACTGCGCAGCAACACCGCGACGGGTTGATCGGCTCGGGTCGCCAGATAACCACCCAGCAAGGTGCTGTTGGTCAGTGCGGCTGCTTCAATCGTTATGGGGTGTTCGAGTGGTTGATTGTCGTAGCTGTCCGGCGCGATCAGGTCCAGCAGGTTACGGCTGTCGATCAGGCGCTGTTCGGCTGCAATGCGTGGCGCGCTGCCGAGTTGTACGAAGTACGTCACGCCAAGGCCCAGTGCGGCCAAAAGCACCACAAGCGCGATGCTTGATGTCCTGTTCATGGCGCCTCCGGCTGTTGCCTGGCCGCCACGAACCGCTCCAGCGCCGGCACGCACAGGTTCATCAACAGCACAGCGAAGGCGATGCCGTCCGGGTAGCCACCCCAGGTACGAATCAGATAAGTCAGAAGCCCAACACCAGCGCCGAACAACAGTTTCGCGCCAGGGCTTCTGGCGCCGGACACCGGTTCGGTGATGATGAAGAACGCCCCCAGCATGGTCGCGCCGGTCAGCAGATGAAACAACGGCGAGCCATGGGAGTCGGAGCCCGAGCCGTTCCAGCACAACAGGCTGATGATGAACAGGCTGGCCAGCATGCCGACCGGTGCATGCCAGCTGATCACCCTTCGTTGCAGGAGAAACGCTCCACCCGCCACAAAGGCCAGGTTCACCCATTCCACCCCCCGGCCGCCAAAGTGGCCGAATGCCGGGTTGCCGGCAAACAGTTCATCCATGGTCAGGCTTTTGTTGATCCGCAGACTGTCCAGTGCCGTGGCCTGCACCCACGCATCCGGCACATGGCCGATGCCAAACACGTGCTGCAGGCCGCTCAGCAGATCCATGCCATGGGGCAATGGCCAATGGGTCATTGGTTGGGGAAAGGTCACCAGCACCAGCGCCAAACCGAGCATCGCCGGGTTGAAGGGATTCGAACCGACGCCACCATACAAGTGCTTGCCGAACACCATCGCAAAAGAGGCAGCACTGAGGGTCAGCCACCATGGGCAGTAAGGCGGCAGCGCCAGAGCCAGCAATGTGGCACTGACCAGCGCGCTACCGTCACTCAACGTTGCCCCCGGCGGCTGCTTGCGCCATTGCACGACGGCGGCCTCGACGGCCAACGCGGCAGTGGCCGCCAGAAGCAGATTGATCAACACACCCCAGCCGTACAGCCAGAACGCTGCCAGGATTCCCGGCAGCGTGGCCAACAGCACCAGTTTCATCGCCTGTTGCAGGCGATCATCCACCACGTCAAGGGCTGGCATGGGCGTCCACCAGGCGTTCGGCTTCACCGAGTGCGCGTTCCAGGGCTTCGATTTGTTCCGCTGGTGCTTCGTTGGCCTGAGCCTTCTTGAGTTCGGCGCGACGCATGGCCAACTGGATCTTGGCCCGTTTCAGATCGGCATCATTTGACGACGCAGCTGCGACCGTCGGCGCAGGGGAAGGTGGAGCGGCGTTTTCCAGTTGCGCCAGGTTTTGTTCGGCGGCTTCGAACTGTTGTTGCAGTGCGATCAACTGCGATTGCTGTTCGAAGGTCGGCGGATGCCCGAAGGCCTTCAGCGATTTGTGCAACTGCGCCCGACTCATCGCCACCTCGATCTTGGCCTTTTTCAGCGCGGCATCGGCATTGGCGGTTTTCTGTGCGCGGACGCGCTCGAGGGCCGCCTGCACCGGGTCGGCTGTCGTCTCGGCAGGTTGTGCGGCTCGCTGCCTTGCCTGGCGCTCGGCGATTTTCTGTTGCTCCTCACGCTGCAGGCGGGCATTGCGTTGTTCGAAGCGGCGCCGTGCGTGATCGCGCTTGAGGTTGCGGGCCTGCCGCGCCTGCGGTGTGAGGGCCAGGCCCCCGACAACAGGCAGTACAGTGTTCGGCTGCAATGGGCGCATTTCGATGCAGTCCACCGGGCACGGTGCCACGCAGAGGTCGCAACCGGTGCACTCATCAATGATCACCGTGTGCATCAGCTTGGCCGCGCCGACGATGGCATCGATCGGGCAGGCCTGAATGCACTTGGTGCAACCAATGCACTCGGCCTCGCGGATATAGGCGATCTGCGCAGGTGCCGAGCCGCGAGTGATGTCCAGTTCCAGCACCGGCACCTTCAGCAGTTCAGCCAGGGCCGCGATGGTTTCGTTGCCTCCGGGAGGGCACTTGTTGATCGGCTCACCGCTGGCGATGCCTTCGGCATACGGCTTGCACCCGGGGTGCCCGCACTTGCCGCATTGGGTTTGCGGCAAGAGTGCGTCGATGCATTGAATCAGACTCATGTTTTGATCAGTCCGCTGAATCCGAGAAAAGCCACTGCGATCAGGCCGGCACCAATCAGGTCGATCGGCAAGCCGCGAAAGGGCAGGGGAACATCGTTGTCGGCCGTGCGTTCACGCAAATCAGTGAACAGGCTCAACACCAGCCAGAAGCCCAACCCTGCACCGAGGCTCAAGGCAGTGGCGTGAAAAAAGCCCTTGTCTTCCTGAGCATTGAGCAGGGCCACGCCGAGTACGCCAGCGTTGCCCAATAGCAACGGCCAGAGGCCTTCGAATGGTAGTGTCGAAAACAACCGCGCCAGCAACTTCAGCAACGGGCTGATCAGCAGCACGCTCAATGGCAGAAACACAAACAGACGCAGCGGCGTCAATTGTAGTGGCACCAGCATCCATTGATAGAGCGCGTAGCCGAGCATGCCCACGACCAGCATCAGGCATGTCGTCGCAATGCCCAGGGCATGTACCTGACGACGCTGACCGGCCAACAGTGGATCGACGGCCAATGGCCATTGCAACACGAGGTTGTTGATCAGGGCAGCGCTGATAAGCGTAAGCAGGATTTCGGTCATTGTTCGTGCCGACAAGAACGGTAGTTTTTGTAGGAGCGAGCTTGGTCCGGGCGGCGTTCCGACGATCGACTCAAGGGCGCTGCGTTCAACCTGTGGACACGCATAATCGTTAACGACCATCGCGAGCTCGCTCCTACAGGAGATGGTCTAAAAAGCTTAGGCATTATCCGGCAAGGCGGGAGGGTGGGCCAGACATGAAAATCCCACAGCCGCGCCAGGCACGACTGTGGGATCGTTTTGCCGCAGACCTTACTTGATGCGCTGGCCAGGCTTGGCGCCGCTGTCAGGGCTGAGCAGGTAGATTTCTTCTCCGCCAGGGCCTGCCGCCATCACCATGCCTTCGGAGATACCGAACTTCATTTTCCGTGGCTTGAGGTTGGCGATCATCATGGTCAGGCGCCCATCGAGCTTGGACGGGTCCGGGTAAGCGCTCTTGATCCCGGAGAACACGTTGCGTTGCTCGTCACCGATATCCAGGGTCAGGCGCAACAGCTTGTCGGCACCTTCCACGTGTTCAGCCTTGACGATCAGCGCGACACGCAGGTCGACAGCGGCAAAGGTGTCGAACTCGATTTCCGGCGACAGTGGATCCTTGGCCAGTTCGCCATTGCCGGCAGGTGCGGCTTCGCCGGTGTCGGTCTGGCTGGCGGTCAGGTCTTCTTTCGAAGCGTCGGTCATGGCTTGCACTTTTACCGGGTCGATGCGGGTCATCAGCGGCTTGAACTCGTTCAGCTGGTGATTGCCGAGCAAGGTCGCGTGATCGTTCCAGGTCAGCGGCGCGACGTTGAGGAACGCCTCGGCGTCGGCGGCCAGCAGCGGCAGCACCGGCTTGAGGAAGATCACCAGTTGGCGGAACAGGTTGACGCCTGTGGCGCAGATGGCCTGGACTTCATCCTGTTTGCCTTCCTGTTTGTTCAACGACCACGGCGCCTTGTCGGCGATCCAGGCGTTGGCGCGGTCGGCCAGGCCCATGATCTCGCGCATGGCACGGGCAAAGTCGCGGGCTTCATAGGCGTCGGCGATACCTGGCGCGGCGGCCAGGAAGGCTTCGGTCAGTTCAGGCGCGGCGTTGGTGTCGACCATTACGCCAGCATTGCCCTTGTTGATGAAACCGGCACAGCGGCTGGCGATGTTGACGACCTTGCCCACCAGGTCGGAATTGACCTTCTGCACGAAGTCTTCGAGGTTCAGGTCGAGGTCATCAACGCCACGGCCCAGCTTGGCCGCGTAGTAATAGCGCAGGTATTCCGGCGACAGGTGGTCCAGGTAGGTCCGGGCCTTGATGAAGGTGCCGCGGGACTTGGACATTTTCTGACCGTTGACAGTCAGGTAGCCGTGCACGTTGATGCCGGTCGGCTTGCGGTAGCCCGCGCCCTCGAGCATGGCTGGCCAGAACAGGGCGTGGAAGTTGACGATGTCCTTGCCGATGAAGTGGTACAGCTCGGCGGTGGAGTCCTTGCCCCAGAACGCGTCGAAGTCCAGCTCCGGCGTGCGGTTGCACAGGTTCTTGAAGCTGGCCATGTAACCGATCGGTGCATCCAGCCACACGTAGAAGTACTTGCCCGGCTCGTCGGGGATTTCAAAACCGAAATACGGTGCATCGCGGGAGATGTCCCACTGTTGCAGGCCGGCATCCAGCCATTCGGCGATCTTGTTGGCGACGGCATCCTGCAGGGTGCCGCTGCGGGTCCAGGTTTGCAGCATTTGCTGGAAGTCTGGCAGCTTGAAGAAGAAGTGCTGGGAATCCTTGAGCACCGGGGTGGCGCCGGAGATCGCCGACTTCGGATCCTTCAGGTCGGTCGGTGCGTAGGTCGCACCGCATTTTTCGCAGTTGTCGCCGTACTGGTCTTCGGTGCCGCATTTCGGGCAGGTGCCCTTGATGAAGCGGTCGGCCAGGAACATTTTCTTTTCCGGGTCGAAGTACTGGGTGATCGAACGCGTGGCGATGTGCCCGGCGTCACGCAGCTTCAGGTAGATCTGGCTCGACAGCTCACGGTTTTCTTCGGCGTGAGTGGAGTGGAAATTGTCGAAGTCCACCAGGAAGTCGGCAAAGTCGGCGCTGTGTTCGGCCTGGACGTTGGCGATCAGTTGTTCCGGGGTGATGCCTTCCTTTTCCGCGCGCAGCATGATCGCCGAACCGTGGGCGTCGTCGGCGCAGACATAGATGCATTGATTGCCGCGGTGCTTCTGGAAACGCACCCACATATCGGTCTGGATGTATTCCAGCATATGGCCGAGGTGAATCGAACCATTGGCATAGGGCAGGGCGCTGGTGACGAGGATCTTGCGTGGCTCGGACATGGGGCTCGGCTACTTGATGAAACGGAGGTCGGCCACTATAAAGCGCCGGCGCATATTTTTCACCCTGTGAGCCTGTTTCCGGATGCATAGCTGGTGAAAACTGTGGCGAGGGGGCTCGCCCCCGTTCGACTGCGCAGCAGTCGTAATAAGGCTGATGCGATCCAATTGTCGGAACCGGGCTGCCGGGATTGGGGCGGCTTCGCCACCCAACGGGGGCAAGCCCCCTCGCCACATGAATGCCTGCGCAACAAATGGTCTACAGGCATGCCGCCTCGGGCGCAGAACAGGTACGATACCCACTATCTTTTCCAGTCCTGTTTTCGGAGTTGCCCATGAGCGCCGTCAATCGCGCAGCGGTGGAAGCCGTCCTTCGCCAGTATACCGACCCTTACCTGAACCTGGACCCGGTCAGCGCCGGGTGCGTGCGCAACATCGAGATTCAGGGCGACCGCGTCAGCGTTCAGCTTGAACTGGGTTACGCCGCCGGTCTGTTCAAGAGTGGCTGGGCGCAGATGCTGGAAATGGCCATTCAGGGGCTGGATGGCGTGGCAAGTGCCAAGGTCGAAATCACCAGCGTGATCGCCGCGCACAAGGCTCAGGTGCAGATTCCGGGCTTGGCGAACGTGAAAAACGTGGTGGCCGTGGCGTCCGGCAAGGGCGGCGTGGGCAAATCCACCACGGCGGCCAACCTGGCCCTGGCTCTGGCCCGGGAAGGCGCCAAGGTCGGGATTCTCGATGCGGACATCTACGGCCCGAGCCAGGGCATCATGTTCGGCATACCCGAGCGTACCCGCCCCGAGGTCAAGGATCAGAAGTGGTTCGTTCCGCTCAAGTCCCATGGCGTCGAAGTGATGTCCATGGCTTTCCTCACCGACGACAACACGCCGATGGTCTGGCGCGGGCCGATGGTTTCGGGCGCCCTGTTGCAACTGGTCACCCAGACCGCGTGGGGTGACCTCGATTACCTGGTCATCGACATGCCGCCAGGCACCGGTGACATCCAGTTGACCCTGGCGCAGAAAGTGCCGGTGGCCGGTGCGGTGATCGTGACCACCCCACAGGACCTGGCATTGCTGGACGCACGCAAGGGCGTGGAAATGTTCCGCAAGGTCAACATCCCGGTGCTGGGCGTGGTGGAGAACATGGCCGTGCACATCTGCTCCAACTGCGGGCATGCCGAGCATCTGTTTGGCGAAGGCGGTGGTGTGAAACTGGCCAACCAGTATGGCGTTGAACTGCTGGCTTCGCTGCCGCTGTCGATGGTCATCCGCGAGCAGGCCGATGGCGGTAAGCCAACAGTGATCGCCGAGCCTGATAGCCAGATTGCGATGGTTTACCAGGAACTGGCCCGCCATGTCGGCGCGCGGATCGTGTTGCAGGAAGCGTTGACGCCGGCGATGCCGAACATCAGCGTCAGCGACGACTAATGTTCGCCAGATAAACGCTGACCAAATGTGGGAGCGGGCTTGCTCGCGAAAGCGGTGTGTCATTCAACCAACAAGTTGACTGATCTATCGCCTTCGCGAGCAAGCCCGCTCCCACAGTTGTTTGGGGTTGGGCTTAGATCCGCAACCCGCCATCCATCTCCAGAATCCGACCGGTGTAATAGTCGTTCTCGAAGATGTAAGCCGCCGAATGGGCGATTTCCTCAGGCTTGCCCATGCGCTTGAGCGGGATCCCCGCAGTCATCTTCTCCAGCGCTTCAGGCTTCATGCCCAGGGTCATTTCGGTTTCGATGAAGCCCGGTGCAATGCCGGCGACGCGAATGCCGTAGCGTGCCAGCTCCTTGGCCCAGGTCACGGTCGCCGCAGCAACACCGGCCTTGGCGGCGGAGTAGTTGGTCTGACCGACGTTGCCGGCGCGGGAAATCGACGAGATATTGATGATCGCGCCACTGTTGTTCAGCTCGACCATTTTCGCCGCGACTTCACGGGTGCACAGGAACACGCCGGTCAGGTTGACGTCGATGACGGCCTGCCACTGGGCCAGGCTCATCTTGGTCATTTCGCCATCCTTGACCTTGAGCAACAGGCCGTCGCGCAGGATCCCGGCGTTGTTGATCAAGCCATGGATCGCGCCAAAGTCTTCAGCGACCTGGGCAACCATGCGGGTCACTTGCTCTTCGTTGGCCACGTTGCACAGGTAGGCGCGGGCCTCGACACCTTGGGCCTTGCAGGCCGCGACGGCGTCGTCGAGTTTTTCCTGGTTCAGGTCCACCAGCGCGAGTTTCGCGCCCAGGCCTGCGAAATACTCGGCCATGGAGCGGCCTAAACCCTGGCAACCGCCAGTGATAATGATTACTTTGTCAGTGAGTTGCATTCGCATGCCCCGGTAGCAGGTCTGAGTGGTTTCCTTTAGAGAGCCTCTCGATCTGCGCCTGACCTGGCCTGGCTGCACATGAGAACTGCCCCCGATGGCGTGCTGGGACTTTCGCCAGCAGCTCGTCCGTTTTTCTGACGGATTCTATTTAAGGAGTCATAAATTGAGCGTTGAAGCGGCTAAGCATGCACGAGAATTGCTTCTCAAGGAATACCGTGGGGTGCTCTCGACGCACTCCAAATCAATGCCCGGTTTTCCGTTCGGTTCCGTGGTTCCGTACTGCCTGGACGAGCAGGGCCGGCCGCTGATCCTGATCAGCCGCATTGCCCAGCACACTCATAATCTGCAAAAAGATCCGAAATGCTCGCTGTTTGTCGGCGAACGTGGTGCCGAAGATGTCCAGGCCGTTGGTCGACTGACTTACCTGGCTGAGGCGCAACAGCTCGAAGACGAAGCCGCCATCGACGCTGCCTCCGAGCGTTACTACCGCTACTTCCCGGAGTCGAAGGGTTATCACAAGGCCCACGATTTCGATTTCTGGGTGCTTGAGCCTGTACGCCACCGTTACATCGGCGGTTTTGGCGCGATTCATTGGGTCAACGACCTGACCCTGGCCAACCCGTTCGCCGGCAAGGCCGAAGTGAGCATGGTCGAGCACATGAACGCCGATCACGCCAAGGCCATCGCCCATTACGTCGATCTGGCCGGGCTGCCGAAAAACGTGCCGGCGCAAATGGTCGGCATCGATTGTGAAGGCATGCACCTGCGCATCGGTCAAAGTCTGTACTGGTTACCGTTCCAAGCGCCTTGTAATACGCCGACACAAGTTCGCGAAGCCTTGGTTTCTCTGGCCCACGCCGATCATTGGCCGAAAAATGAAGTGGCCGACGCTTGAATTCACGAAACGGCGACGTCATCTAAGGTGAACTGGCAAGGCATTCTTGCGTTGAGGAACCATTTGATGCGCCCTTTTTTGTTGCTCTTTCTGCTGTTCCCGGTGTTGGAGCTGTTCGTATTCGTCAAGGTGGCAGGGTCCATCGGGTTCTTCCCGGCCCTGCTGCTGATCATTCTCGGCTCGATGTTCGGCGTGTTTGTGCTGCGCATCGCCGGCCTGGCCACGGCCCTGCGTGCCCGTGAAAGCCTGAGCCGCGGCGAACTGCCGGCCCAGACCATGCTCGAAGGCCTGATGCTGGCATTGGCCGGTGGCCTGCTGATTCTTCCGGGCTTCATCAGCGATGTGATCGGCCTGTTCATGCTGCTGCCGTTCAGTCGTCGCCTGCTGGCCAATAAAATGCGCCAGCGCGCCGAAGAGCAGGCGATGCGTCAGCGAGCGTTCGCCGACGACCTACAGGCCCGTGGCGGCCCGGCGCCTCGCGAGCCGCTGGGCCGCGAGCCCAACGTGATCGAAGGCGAGTTCGAACACCGCGATACCAAGTAATACGCACATCGACACGGCACCTTCGGGTGCCGTGTTCGTTTGCGGGGCATCGACCTGAAAAATTTTTCATCGCCGCCCTTGTAATAAGCTTATGCGCCCTTATGTAACGGTCACCGCAAGGTTTCTGGCGAACAAGCCAGACAGACTTCCGCGGTTCGCTTGACGAACCGCAACCGGCACCGCCGGCCTTTGTTAAACCCGCCGGGACTACACCGGCCGATGAAAACCACAATTAGGAGAGATCGACAATGAAGCTTCGTCCTCTGCATGACCGCGTCGTCATCCGTCGCAGCGAAGAAGAAAAGAAAACCGCTGGCGGTATCGTCCTGCCAGGTTCGGCTGCTGAAAAAGCCAACAGCGGCGAAATCCTCGCTGTAGGCACCGGCCGCGTACTGGAAAACGGTGAAGTGCGTGCACTGTCCGTGAAAGTGGGCGACAAGGTTGTGTTCGGTCCTTACTCCGGCAGCAACACTGTGAAAGTCGACGGCGAAGACCTGCTGGTAATGAGCGAGAACGAAATTCTCGCCGTTATCGAAGGCTGATACCCCCGTTCATTTTCCCGCTACTACAAAGTATTTAAGGAATATCGATCATGGCTGCTAAAGAAGTTCTGTTTGGCGATTCCGCCCGTAAAAAAATGCTCAAGGGCGTCAACGTCCTGGCTGACGCAGTAAAAGCGACCCTGGGCCCGAAAGGCCGTAACGTGATCATCGAGAAGAGCTTCGGCGCTCCGACCATCACCAAGGACGGCGTTTCCGTCGCCAAAGAAATCGAACTCGAAGACCGTTTCGAAAACATGGGTGCGCAGCTGGTCAAAGACGTTGCCTCCCGTGCCAACGATGACGCTGGTGACGGTACTACCACCGCTACCGTTCTGGCTCAGTCGATCGTCAACGAAGGCCTGAAAGCCGTCGCTGCCGGCATGAACCCGATGGACCTCAAGCGCGGCATCGACAAGGCGACCATCGCCATCGTCAAAGAGCTGAAAAACCTGTCCAAGCCATGCGCTGACACCAAGGCTATCGCTCAGGTCGGCACCATCTCGGCCAACTCCGACAACTCCATCGGCGACATCATTGCCGAAGCCATGGAAAAAGTCGGTAAAGAAGGCGTAATCACCGTTGAAGAAGGCTCGGGCCTGGAAAACGAACTGTCGGTTGTTGAAGGCATGCAGTTCGACCGTGGTTACCTGTCCCCGTACTTCGTCAACAAGCCAGAGACCATGGTCGCTGAGCTGGACGGCCCGCTGATCCTGCTGGTCGACAAGAAGATCTCGAACATCCGCGAAATGCTGCCAGTGCTGGAAGCCGTTGCCAAAGCCGGCCGTCCACTGCTGATCGTGGCCGAAGACGTTGAAGGCGAAGCCCTGGCGACTCTGGTTGTGAACAACATGCGTGGCATCGTTAAAGTCGCAGCCGTCAAGGCTCCAGGCTTCGGCGATCGTCGCAAGGCCATGCTGCAGGACATCGCCGTTCTGACCGGCGGTACCGTTATCTCCGAAGAGATCGGTCTGAGCCTGGAAAGCGCAACCCTGGAAAACCTGGGCAGCGCCAAGCGCGTGACCCTGTCCAAGGAAAACACCATCATCGTTGACGGTGCTGGCGTACACGGCGACATCGAAGCACGCATCACTCAGATCCGTGCTCAGGTTGCCGAAACTTCCTCGGACTACGACCGTGAAAAACTGCAAGAGCGTCTGGCCAAGCTATCCGGCGGCGTTGCAGTGATCAAGGTTGGCGCTGGTTCCGAAGTTGAAATGAAAGAGAAGAAAGCCCGCGTTGAAGACGCCCTGCACGCTACCCGTGCAGCCGTTGAAGAAGGCGTGGTACCTGGCGGTGGCGTTGCGCTGATCCGCGCTCTGCAAACCCTGAACGATCTGAAAGGCGACAACGCTGATCAGGACGTAGGTATCGCTGTTCTGCGCCGTGCCGTTGAAGCACCGCTGCGTCAGATCGCTGCCAACAGCGGTGACGAGCCAAGCGTTGTGGTCAACGAAGTCAAGAACGGCAAAGGTAACTTCGGTTACAACGCTGCGACTGGCGAATACGGTGACATGATCGAAATGGGCATCCTGGACCCAACCAAGGTCACCCGTTCCGCGCTGCAAGCTGCATCGTCGATCGGCGGTCTGATCCTGACCACCGAAGCCGCTGTTGCTGATGCACCGAAGAAAGAAGGTGCAGCTGGCGGCGGTATGCCAGACATGGGCGGTATGGGCGGCATGGGCGGCATGATGTAAGCCAGCCTTACCCCTGTACGAAAAACCCCGTCTGCGAAAGCAGGCGGGGTTTTTTATTGCCCGGACTTCAATGTTCACATCGATCCATTGTGGGAACGGGCTTGCTCGCGAAGGCAGTGTGTCAGTCGATATAGATGCTGAATGACATTCCGCTTTCGCGAGCAAGCCCGCTCCCACAAGGAACTGCATAAATCCTGTGGGCGCGTGGCTTGCCCGCGAAGGCGTCAGGTCAGGCGCTGACAGGTTCTGCACTTGCCTCGCGATCCGCCCTCAAGGCCGGTCGATACAGAACGTAGTAATACGACCCCAAACAAATCAGCCAGCAGAACACCGCCGTCCACACGTTGTGCGAGAAGAAGTGCGCACCCTGCATCATCCGCCCGATGGAGAACACCGAGCCGAGGGCAAAGGCGAAGACCAACGCTGCGCGAGCCATGCGCGGGCGACGGTCGCGCAGTACGAAAAACAGGGCAAACAGGGTGAAGCCGGTGGCCGCATGGCCGCCGGGCCAGCAACGCCCTGGTTTATCGGTGTGCGGGCGAGGACTCAACAGTTCGCTGTAGGTTTCGTGACCGCCGAATTGTTCGAGGCTCCATGGGCATTGCACCGCGGTCACTGCTTTGATGGGCGTGACAAAGGAAGTCGCCAGGCCCAGGGACAGCACCAGGCAACCCAGTTCCCGCTTGAGCGGTTTGAGCCTGGCCATGAAGAACGAAGCGATGAAGGCGAGAATGGCAAACACCGAGAAGGCGATGACCACTTGCTTGGCGCGATCGTGCAGGATGTCCTCGAGGAAGTAACTGTGGCGTCCGATGAATTCCCCGGTGACCGGGTCGTAAAACAGCTTGGCCAGGTCCATGTCCAGACTGGTCAGTTCGAGCAATACCAGAATGATCGCAGCTACGGCGGGGACTCCAAGGCACACCCAGAAATTGAGCGGACGAGGGGAAGGGCGGGCAAGGGTCGAAACCATGCTAGTTCCTTGATCAGTGAAATGTTCTCAAATGCGCAGCCGCGCAGAGTTTGAACCCGATTCTGTCGCCAGCATGTGAATCGCCGGTGAAAAACTCGTTAAGGCTGTAATCGGTCAATTTCCGCGCTTTTGCGCTTCACTCAGTCCTAGCCCTGAGCGGAACTTCGCCTTAAGCTGCGCGGGCCACGACGGCCGTTACTGTGGACGGAGAGATACCCATGCGAATTCTATTGGTTGAAGACAACCGCGATATCCTGGCCAACCTGGCCGATTACCTGGGGCTCAAAGGCTATACCGTCGATTGCGCTCAGGATGGTCTGTCGGGCCTGCACCTGGCGGCCACCGAGCACTACGATTTGATCGTGCTCGATATCATGTTGCCCGGCATCGATGGCTACACCCTGTGCAAGCGCCTGCGCGAGGATGCTCGCCGCGAAACGCCGGTGATCATGCTCACGGCTCGCGATCAACTGGATGACCGTCTGCAGGGCTTCAAGTCCGGCGCCGATGACTATCTGATTAAACCGTTCGCCCTGTCGGAGCTGGCGGCGCGTATCGAAGCGGTCATGCGCCGAACCCAGGGCGGCGGGCGGCGGACCTTGCAGGTCGGCGACCTGAGCTACGACCTCGACACCCTGGAAGTCACTCGCGAAGGCCGGTTGCTGAAACTCAACCCGGTCGGCCTGAAGTTGCTGGCCGTGTTGATGCAGAAAAGCCCTCATGTGTTGCGCCGTGAAATTCTTGAAGAGGCGCTCTGGGGCGACGACTGCCCGGACAGCGACAGCCTGCGCAGTCATGTCCACCAGTTGCGCCAGGTGATCGACAAACCGTTCGCCAAACCATTACTGCAAACCGTGCACGGTGTGGGGTATCGCCTGGCCGAGGGCCGTGATGGAGTTTAAGCAGAGCCTTGCTCAACGCATCATCATTGCCTTTGCGCTGATGAGCGCACTGGTGGCGGGTGCCTTTGCCATGGGCATCGTGGCGACCGTGCACCTGGTGGAGGAAAAACTGATTTCGGCCGGTCTGGGCGGCGATTTGCAGCGCCTGTTGCTGATGGACAATGTCACGGACTGGAGCCACCGCCCCGAACCGGACCAATTGTTCTACTTCAGCAACGGGCCAGGCGATTTCAATTTGCCCAAGGATTTGCGGCATCTGGAGCCGGGTTTCCACGAAGTGTTCCGCGAAAACCTGTCGTACCACGCCATGGTCGAAATCGTCGACGGCCGACGTTACGTACTTTTGCAGGACCAGAGCGATTTTGAAGAGCGCGAGCGGGTGCTGTTTGCCGTGGTGCTGGTGGGTTTCGTACTGAGCCTGGCACTGGCTGTATTTCTCGGCTGGGTGCTGGCACGCAAGGTCATGGCGCCGGTGGTACGGCTGGCCCGCCAGGTACGCCATCGCGATCAACTGCTGGGTTTGGCTCCTCCCTTGGCTCCGGATTATGCCGCCGACGAAGTGGGCGAACTGGCCGTGGCCTTCGACGCCACCCTCGGGCGCTTGCGTCAGGCCCTGACCCGCGAGCGTTTGTTCACCAGCGACGTCAGCCACGAATTGCGTACGCCCCTGATGATCCTGGCCAGTTCCTGCGAGTTGTTGCTGGAAAACCCAGGTCTCGATCAGCGCGGTCGCGCCCAGGTCGAGCGCATTGCCCGGGCATGTGAAGAAATGCGTGAGCTGGTGCAAACCTTCCTGATGCTGGCCCGCGCCAAGCGCGAAGATAACAGCATGTCGCCGCAGCAGCCCCTGGGCCAGGTAGCCGAGGGCCTGGTCGGTCTGTGGCGCGGGCCCATTGAAAGCAAAGGGTTGAAACTGATCTTCGAACCGGGCAACCCTGAGGCCAAGGGCTACAATGCGACGCTCCTGCACGCGGTGATGGGTAACTTGCTGCGCAACGCCTTGCACTACACAGAACGGGGCTTCATCCGCCTGAGCCTGACGGGCACGGGATTTCTGGTCGAAGACAGCGGTGTGGGCATTCCCGAAGAAAAACGCGAGGCGATGTTCGAACCCTTCGTTCGGGGCACTGAAAAACGCGGGGAAGGCTTGGGCCTGGGGCTTTCACTGGTGCAGCGGATTTGTGAAAACCAGGGCTGGAGCGTCAGCCTGACTACGATGGAGCCCAGTGGCTGCCGTTTTCAGGTGGAGCTGTCCCGAACTTGAGCTGTTAAGTCAGGCGTCCAGCAAACCCTGTCAACTCCGTAAAACCCTGTAATATTTCAGGTTTTCCCATAACGATATTTTCACAAATGGATGACCAGACGCCGACACTACAAAATCTAAGGTAGCTGCTATCAGAAGTTCAGGAGACCTGATGATGGACGGCCCGATCAAGCTCGATTTTTCCGAAAAGTACGACGATCAACACGCGCAACGCTATTTGCGCAAACACCAGGAAGGTCTCGGCCGTCGATTGTCCCACTGGCGTGACGAACAACTGGCGCGCAAGGCACTGGCCCTGGTTGGCGAGCCTGGTCTGGTCCTCGATTTGCCTTGTGGTGCCGGGCGTTTCTGGCCCTTGTTGGCGGAAAAATCCAACCGAGTGATCATCGGTGCCGATAACTCGCCGTCCATGCTGAAGGTCGCAACCCAGGCACAACCTGCCGATGTGGTGAAGCGGGTACAACCCTTGCACACATCTGTATTCGACATCGCCTTGCCGGACAACGCCGTCGACAGCATTTTTTGCATGCGTTTGCTCCACCACATCGGTGAAGCCAAGCATCGCATGGCTATTTTGCGTGAGTTCGAGCGGGTTTCCCGCGACAGCGTGATCCTTTCGCTGTGGGTCGATGGCAACTTCAAGGCCTGGAAACGCAAGCGTTCGGAGAAAACCCGTGGGCAGGAAGGTTACCAAAACCGGTTTGTGTTACCGGCCGCTACCGTAGAGAAGGAATTTGAGCAGGCGGGTTTCCGAATCCAGGAACAACTGGACTTTTTGCCGCTCTATGCCATGTGGCGAGTTTACGTATTACGCAAGAGGTAACAGGATGGCAGTGCAGTGTGCAGCAGAAACGGAAGTCGTTCCCCAGGACCGCTTCGATTACTTTTGGAATCAGCGCGGTGAATGGGTAGAAGAACCCAACGTCCGTCGCGGCGGGGAAAGCGGCGTTCAACGCCTGATGGGCAGTGATGGTCAACTGCTCTACGTCAAGCGCCAGACCGGGCATATTCATCGTAGCTTGCAGCACCCTTTCGGGCGGCCGACGGTCATGCGCGAGCATGCTGCGCTCACCGGTGTGACCGCACTTGGCGTACGGGTTCCGGAAATCGTTTTTTGTGGTGCACAGCGCGATCCAGTGCACAAGTGGCGTGCCTTGCTGGTCACCAAGTCGCTGGACGGCTTCGAGGAAATCGATCGCTGGTACGCCGGTGGCGGTCGCGAGCGTCATGGTGAAGCCATAAACGAACGAGTGCTCAAGGACCTGGCTGAAAACCTGGCTCGCATGCACAAGGGCCGCTGGCAGCACGGATGTATTTACGACAAGCACGTATTCGTTCGCGTGACCGGTGAGGGCGAGACGGCCAAGGTCGAAGTGGCCCTGATCGATCTGGAGAAATGCCGACAGCGTTTGACGGCCCATCGCGCAGCTGTCCATGACATTAAGCAATTGCGTCGCCACTCGTCGTTCAGCGACGCAGACTGGGAAAAACTCATCTACTTTTATGAGACGGCGTTTGGCAGCGCTATCAAGGGTTTATAGCGATGAAACTCGAAATTGCACGAGGTTTGTTTCTGGTAGGAGCCTTGGCAGTTGCATCGATCGCGATGGCAACCTGGGAGCAACCACGCCCCCAGGTTCTCAGCTCGATAAACGCAGAAGAACATTGTCCGTTGCCACGGATTGCCAAGGCATCCGTGGCCACTCGACCCGATCATGACTTGTTGCTGTTCATGTTCGGACTTTCTCAGGGATTGAGGCCGCAGAGTTGAACCGATTGAAGCCAAAATGAAAGGCCTCGCTGATGCGAGGCCTTTTTTATTGCCCTGACTTCGGGCTTCAACACTGACCTGTGTGGGAGCGGGCTTGCTCGCGAAGGCGATCTGTCAGTCGACATTGAGGTTGACTGGAATGACGCCTTCGCGAGCAAGCC
>NZ_JAHBDE010000067.1:0-1922 GCF_019956175.1 Pseudomonas sp. BF-R-30
TGCCGTTGTAATTTTCGGCCGGGGTGAAGGTGTAAGCGCCGTTGGCGCCGATCACCAGGGTACCGACGTTGGCAATGGTCGCGGTTTGGCCGGCGGTGAAAGTGCCAGCAACACCGTCGATGGTGAAGTTAACCACGCTGACCGTGCCGTCGACGCTCGAGGTGCCGGTGAGGACGCTGCCGGTGACGGCGGTGTCTTCGGCGGTGGTCACGGTTTCGCTGAGGTCGCTGAAGCTGTCATCGACCGGGGTGACGCTGATGGTCAGGGTCGAGGTGACGTTGCTGCCGGAACCGTCGGTGACGGTGTAGCTCACCGTCGGCACGCTGCCGTTGTAGTTGGCGTCCGGGGTAAAGGTGTAGTCCCCGTTGGCGCCGATCACCAGGGTACCGACATTGGCGATGGTGGCCGTGCTGCCAGCGGCGTAGGTGGTATCACCGATGGTGAAGTTAACCACGCTGACCGGGCCGTCGACGCTGCTCGTGCCGGTGAGGACGCTGCCGGTGACGGCGGTGTCTTCGTTGGTGGTCACGCTTTCGCTGAGGTCGGTGAAGCTGTCGTCGACCGGGGTGACGCTGATGGTCAGGGTCGAGGTGACATTGCTGCCCGAGCCGTCGGTGACGGTGTAGCTCACCGTCGGCACGCTGCCGTTGTAATTTTCGGCCGGGGTGAAGGTATAAGCGCCGTTGGCGCCGATGACCAGGGTGCCGACGTTGGCGATGGTGGCCGTGCTGCCGGCGGTGAAAGTGCCAGCAACACCGTCGATGGTGAAATTGACCACGCTGACCGGACCGTCGACGCTCGAGGTGCCAGTGAGGACGCTGCCGGTGACGGCGGTGTCTTCGGCGGTGCTCACGCTTTCGCTGAGGTCGGTGAAACTGTCATCGACCGGGGTGACGCTGATGTTCAGGGTCGAAGTGACGTTGCTGCCCGAGCCGTCGGTGACGGTGTAGCTGACCGTCGGCACGCTGCCGTTGTAATTTTCGGCCGGGGTGAAGGTATAGGCGCCGTTGGCGCCGATCACCAGGGTGCCGACGTTGGCGATGGTCGCGGTCTGGCCGGCGGTGAAAGTGCCACCAACACCGTCGATGGTGAAATTAACCACGCTGACCGGGCCGTCAACGCTCGAAGTGCCGGTGAGGACGCTGCCGGTGACGGCGGTGTCTTCGGCGGTGGTCACGCTTTCGCTGAGGTCGGTGAAGCTGTCATCGACCGGGGTGACGCTGATGGTCAGGGTCGAGGTGACGTTGCTGCCCGAGCCGTCGGTGACGGTGTAGCTCACCGTTGGCACTGTGCCGTTGTAATTTTCGGCCGGGGTGAAGGTATAGGCGCCGTTGGCGCCGATCACCAGGGTGCCGACATTGGCAATGGTCGCCGTGCTGCCGGCGGCGTAGGTGGTGTCACCGATGGTGAAGTTCACCACGCTGACTGGACCATCGACGCTGCTCGTACCAGTGAGGACGCTGCCGGTGACGGCGGTGTCTTCGTTGGTAGTCACGCTTTCGCTGAGGTCGCTGAAGCTGTCATCGACCGGGGTGACGCTGATGGTCAGGGTCGAGGTGACATTGCTGCCGGAGCCGTCGGTGACGGTGTAGCTCACCGTCGGCACGCTGCCGTTGTAATTGGCGGCCGGGGTGAAGGTGTAAGTCCCGTTGGCGCCGATCACCAAGCTGCCGACGTTGGCAATGGTCGCGGTCTGGCCGGCGGTGAAAGTGCCACTAACACCGTCGATGGTGAAATTCACCACGCTGACCGGACCGTCAACGCTCGAGGTGCCGGTCAACACACTGCCGGTCAAGGCGGTGTCTTCGGCGGTGGTCACGGTTTCACTGAGGTCGGTGAAGCTGTCATCGACCGGGGTGACGCTGATGGTCAGGGTCGAGGTGACATTGCTGCCCGAGCCGTCGGTGACGGTGTAGCTCACG
>NZ_JAHBDE010000068.1:0-1885 GCF_019956175.1 Pseudomonas sp. BF-R-30
CCAAGACCATCATCGTCAACAAGCGCTCGATGGCCAGCGGCTACGCCGGCCTGGACAACGAACTGTTCTACCTGGACAAGACCATGATGGTGTTCGGCGACGCTAAAAAGGTCATCGAAGACATGGTCAAAGCCGTCGAGTAACCCTCTGCGCAACACTTAAATGACGCGCCCTCCCCTATCCTGCGAACGTTATGCTTTCGCAGGATAGGGGTGAAGATTTATAGACGAACGCTGGCAAAGGTTGACTCGTTACGTGCCTGGCTCAACGCTGACAACGGCCCGGACAACGGCGACAGCACCAATGCTTGCGGCAGCGGCATCATCGCCACCTGCTGCGTGGTATTGGAGCCGACGCGCTCGTCACGCGGCGGAATGCCGAAGTACTCGCGGTAGCACTTGGAGAAGTGCGGCGTGGACACAAAGCCACAGATCGACGCCACTTCGATGATCGACATCGGCGTTTGCTTGAGCAACTGGCGCGCACGGACCAGGCGCAGTTTCAGGTAGTAACGCGACGGCGAGCAGTGCAGGTACTTCTGGAACAGCCGCTCCAGCTGGCGACGGGACACGTCGACATACACCGCCAGTTCGTCCAGGTCGATCGGTTCTTCGAGGTTGGCTTCCATCAACGCGACGATTTCCTGCAACTTCGGTTGATTGGTACCGAGCATGTGCTTGAGCGGCACGCGCTGGTGATCCTGTTCGTTGCGGATGCGCTCATAGACAAACATTTCCGAAATGGCCGCCGACAGTTCACGCCCGTGATCACGGCTGATCAGGTGCAGCATCATGTCCAGCGGCGCAGTACCGCCGGAGCTGGTGAAGCGGTTACGGTCGAGGGTGAACAAACGGGTACTCATTACTATCCGCGGGAAAGCTTCCTGCATCGCCGCCAGGCACTCCCAGTGCACACTGCAATCAAAACCATCGAGCAGTCCGGCGCAAGCCAGGGCCCAGCTGCCGGTGCACACCGCACCGAGTCGGCAGGCCTTGCGGGCCTGGCTTTGCAGCCAGGATACGTGTTCACGGGTAACGGTGCGCTGAATGCCGATGCCACCGCAAACGATGATCATGTCCATCGGCGGGGCTTTGTGCATGGAAGCGTCAGGGGTGATTTGCAGGCCGTCACTGGCCCAGACCTGGCCGCCATCGACGGTGAGGGTGGTCCAGCGATACAGCTCGCGACCGGACAACTGGTTGGCCATGCGCAGCGGTTCTACAGCGGACGCCAGAGAAATCAGCGTGAAATTGTCCAGCAACAGAAAGCCGATGGATTGAGGCGCACGGTTCTGGGGTTGAGCCCCGGAGTTGAACGTCGTCATCGCGGTATCTCCTCACACAAAGCGGGTGATTGGCCTCAGGCAAAGGCTCTTTTTATACTCCCATCCAAAAGTTGGTGGGGTTGGTCCTATTCAACCTGCAAAGGTCATACCCAATTACCTATGTTTGAACGGATCCAAAAACGACATCACCCAATGTCTCTACGCTGAGGGTTTTCAGGGCGGGAGCCATAAGGAAAACGCTTGATTTTGAGCGCGTGCTTATCAAGCGTGTGCACATTCGTAGCACATGCGCGAGAGATGCCTATAAACGACGACTTATTTGTAACCGACACTCACATGTCGGTTTTTGAAAACAATAATGACCAATGCCCGATTTTGGGCTGGCACAAGCGTCATGCGCTATAAAAGTGATCTGCGACCGGGAGCAGAAAGGCTTGCGCAGTATTACGATCAGTTTGGACGACTGCTATTGGCCCAGAGTGTGTAAAAACGCCTTCGTGAACCCTTGCTATGATTTCTGAGGAATTCATCGCAGGGATCGCCCATGAAGCGCTTTATCCAAGGTGAACATCGAGGCCAAGGTACCTTACTTCCCGAAAG
>NZ_JAHBDE010000070.1:0-1658 GCF_019956175.1 Pseudomonas sp. BF-R-30
CCAGAGTGTGTAAAAACGCATTAGGGCCTTGTCGGCGCGAAGAGCCGACGGCTGTTCGCTGAGTGAGTCCGCTTAAGGCACCATAGTTGATCAATATCGCATCGGTGCCCTTCAGCAAGGTTCTACAGCTATCTAGATCGTCCAGAACGAACCTTTTCAGGCCGACAGCGCCTTCATCAAACCATTAGCCCCCATGATTTTCATGACCCGTTTCAAGTTGTAGGCGAGCACGTTCAAGCTCATCTCTGCACTTACCCCTGCCAGCTTTCGCGTCAGGAAATGCGTTGCACCCATCCATTGTTTAAGCGTCCCGAAGGGATGCTCCACCGTCCGTTTACGGATTCGCATCATATCCGGCGCATTGCGCAGCCTGTCCTGCATTTCTTCCAGTACGGCCTCATGTTCCCAACGTCGAACCCGTCGCTCCGTGCTCGGTGTGCACTGCGACTTCAGCGCGCAGCCCTGGCATTTCGAACTCCAGTAACGGTGCAGCTTCAGACCTTTTTCAACGTAGGAGTAGTGCCAGATCAGCGCTTCGCCAGCCGGGCATATGTATTCGTTTTTTGCCGAGTCATAGATGAAGGCATCGATATTGAAACGCCCGTCCGCCTTGGCTCCAGAGGTCATTGGCTTGGGCACATAGGCGGTGATGTTGGCATCGTGACAAGCCAGGATTTGTTCGCTTTTGAAGTAACCTCGGTCAGCCACTACCGACAGCGTTTCCGATGCCATCGCCTCGCGGGCCTGCTTGGCCATCGAGCTGAGTTGATCGCGGTCGGAACCGACGTTAGTCACCTCATGTGCAACGATCAAATGGTGCTGAGTATCGACTGCCGTCTGCACGTTGTAACCGACGATTCCGGTGCCGCGCGTCATCATGGAACGGGCGTCTGGATCGGTCAGTGAAACCTGTTTATCCGGCGATTCGTTGAGCTGGATTTCAATCGCTTGAAGCTCCTTCATTTGCGTCTTCAGCTTGGCGATTTTCTCTTCCAGTCGCACGGCGTTGGCCTCTGAGACATTTGGTTCTTGCCGATCGGCAGTATCGAGCGCGGCCAGGTAACGGTTGATGCTCGACTCAATGTCCTCCATTCGCCGTTTCAGTTTCGCGCTGGTGAAGTTTCGGTCGCGATTGTTGACCGCCTTGAACTTGCTGCCGTCGATTGCGACCAGATTTTCTCCGAACAGCCCCAACTGCTGACAGAGCACAACGAACTGACGGCAGACGCCTCGGATCGCCTTGCTATTGTCTTTTCGGAAGTTGGCGATGGTCTTGAAATCGGGTGTCAAACGCCCGGTCAACCACATCAACTCGACATTGCGTTGGGCTTCTCGCTCCAAGCGTCGGCTCGACTGAATGCGGTTGAGATAGCCGTAGATGTAGATCTTCAACAGGACTGCGGGGTGGTAAGCGGGACGGCCTGTGTCAGCCGGAATAGCACCGTCAAAACCCAAGGAAACCAGGTTGAGTTCATCGACAAAGACGTCGACTACGCGCACCGGATTGGTATCGCTGACGTAGTCGTCGAGGCTTTCGGGAAGTAAGGTACCTTGGCCTCGATGTTCACCTTGGATAAAGCGCTTCATGGGCGATCCCTGCGATGAATTCCTCAGAAATCATAGCAAGGGTTCACGAAGGCGTTTTTACACACTCTGGG
>NZ_JAHBDE010000071.1:0-1573 GCF_019956175.1 Pseudomonas sp. BF-R-30
GGTGAGGGCATTGTGGCGAGCATGGTTTGCAGGCGATCGACCGGCGCCTGTCGGGCCAGTTCATCGTAGGCGTCCTTGAACGGCAGGCTGCTGCGATCCAGCCATTGCAGGCGCAGGCCGAGCATCGGGTCGGCGCCGATGGCCGCGTCGATGCGCGAGCGCTGCTCGGCATCGAGTTGGTTGTCGAGGTAAGCCACCAGTTGTTCGTCCGAGGGTATCGCGTTCATCAATGTTCTCCTCGGTTAGGGGTGGGCACCGTGTGCAACGGTGGATATTCGGCCAGTTTCGCCCGAGCGGCGGCCAGGCGACTCATGACGGTGCCGATGGGCACTTGCAGCACCTCGGCGACTTCGCGGTAGGACAAGCCTTCGACATAGGCGAGAAACACCGTTTCGCGCTGGGCCTCGGGCAAGGCATCGACGCGGCGGATGACCTGTGCTGCCAACACGTGGGTTTGCGCCACGGATTCTCCATCGAACGACAAGGCCTGATCGGCGTCTACCTGGCCCTGCCCCTGGCGCACCCGCCGGGCGCGGACTTCGTTGAGCCAGATCGAATGCAGAATGCTCAGCAGCCAGTGGTCCATGCGCGTCCCCTGCACGTATTGCCCGGCCCGTTCCAGCGCCCGCAGGCAAGTGGCTTGCACCAGGTCATCGGCGACATGCCGTTGCCGGGACAGCAGCAGGCCGTAGCGCCATAAACGCGCCAGATGCTGGTTCAGTTCCGTTCGTATTGCCTGATCGCTGGCGATGGCGACCTCCGTCCGCTCGGGTTGTCAGGTTTTCGATGAGCCGTTGATGGCTTCGGCCAGGTCCTGGTACTCCTCGCATTGAGTACTGCCACAGATGGATTCGATCTGCCGCAGTTGCTCCTGTGCAAGATCCAGCCGGCCTTTGACCACATAGGCTTCGCCGAGGTATTCGCGGACCTGCGCATATTGCGGGTCGAGCTTGACCGATTGCAGGTAATAGCCGATGCCTTCGTCGGTACGTCCCAGTTTACGCGTGGCGTAGCCGCGATAGTTCAACGCTTTTGCGGTATTTGGCTGTTTCAGCGTGTCGAGCAGGGCCAGGGCTTCTTCATAACGCCCGTCCTTGGCCAGTCGATAGGCATAGTTGGTACGGTCTTCGTCCGGCACCAGGCTACTGGTCTGCCGGACGCAACGTTTCGATTTGCTATCGAACACCTGACCTTTCGGGCAGTTGGGTCTGATGGGCGCGTCGTCGTCCCCGCCACCGCCGTTGGCCAGGGCGAGGGAACCGGACAACGCAACGGCCAGCAACAGAGGGGGCGTCAGAACAGCAAAACGAATATTCATGGGCTTTGCTCCAGAGCTTCATGGGTTCAGATCAGGTCGCGTCCCGCCGGACGCAGTGCAAGGTTGATGTGACGAAAACACCACAACATGAACAATTATTCGTTATGTCCTGGCGGTGTTTTTCAAGGAAAGCTCATATCGGGGCGGATGCATGTTTTTTGCCTTGCGTAGTGTTGTGTGCGCTGAAGAACCCTGTGGGAGCGGGCTTGCTCGCGAAGGCGGAGTGTCAGGCAGCATTAATGTTGATTGACCCAC
>NZ_JAHBDE010000072.1:0-1492 GCF_019956175.1 Pseudomonas sp. BF-R-30
GTGTCGACGAAGCGGTCATGGTCGCCAAACAGCGTACGCGCCTGGCCTGGCCACGAATCGAGAATCACCAGGTTGCCCTCGGCCTCGCCTTCGACGATGTTGCCCAGGTTGTCCACCAGGGCCGGCACCACGCCGAAGAACGGACGCGCCGCAGAGCCTGGCTTGAGCGCATGAGCGCCCGGCAGCGGGCTCATCATGTTGCCGCCGGTTTCGGTCTGCCACCAGGTGTCGACGATCGGGCAACGGGACTTGCCGACATTCTTGTAGTACCAGTCCCAGGCTTCCGGGTTGATCGGCTCGCCCACCGAACCCAACAGGCGCAGGCTGCTGCCATCGGCGCCTTCAACGGCGGCGGTGCCCGAGGCCATCATGGCGCGGATCGCGGTCGGTGCGGTGTAGAGGATGTTGACCTTGTGCTTGTCGACGATCTTCGCCACCCGGGTGATGTCCGGGTAGTTCGGCACGCCTTCGAACAGCAGCGTGGTCGCGCCATTGGCCAGCGGGCCGTAGACGATGTAGCTGTGGCCGGTGACCCAGCCGACGTCGGCGGTGCACCAGTAGATTTCACCCGGGCGGTAGTCGAACACGCGCTCGTGGGTCATGGCCGCGTACAGCAAGTAGCCGCCGGTGGTGTGCTGCACGCCCTTCGGCTTGCCAGTGGAGCCGGAGGTGTAAAGGATGAACAGCGCTTCTTCGGCGCCCATCTCTTTCGGCGCACACACGGTGCCGGCCACTTTCATCAGGTCCTCGAACCAGATGTCGCGATGCTGGTTCCACTTGATGTCGCCACCGGTGCGCTTGCACACGATGACTTTCTGGATGCTGCTGGTTTCCGGGTTGGTCAGCGCGTCGTCGACGTTGGCCTTGAGCGGGATCTTCTTGCCGGCACGAATGCCTTCGTCGGCGGTGATCACCACTTTGGATTTGCAGTCGATGATGCGACCGGCCAGGGCTTCCGGCGAGAAACCGCCGAACACCACCGAGTGAATCGCGCCGATCCGGGTACAGGCCAGCATGGCGACCACGGCTTCGGGGATCATCGGCATATAGATAGTCACCACGTCGCCGCGGTGCACGTCCTGACCACGCAGGGCGTTGGCGAACTTGCACACTTGCTCGTGCAGTTCGCGGTAAGTGATGTTGCGGCTTTCGGTAGGGTCATCGCCCTCCCAGATGATCGCGACCTGATCGCCGCGCTCGGCCAGATGACGGTCCAGGCAGTTGTAGGAAACGTTCAGGGTGCCGTCGGCGAACCATTTGATGTCGACATGGTGATCGTCGAAGGAAGTCTGCTTCACCATGGTGAAAGGCTTGATCCAGTCGAGGCGCTTGGCTTGCTCGCGCCAGAAGCCGTCGGGGTTGACGACCGACTGCTGGTACATCGCCTTGTAGGTCGCCTCGTCGGTCAGCGTGTTAGCCAGAACCTCGGGACGAACGGGATACAGGGAAGCCGCACTCATCTTTCTTACCTCGGTGGAATAGTTGTTTTTGT
>NZ_JAHBDE010000073.1:0-1359 GCF_019956175.1 Pseudomonas sp. BF-R-30
AAAATGTATGGTCAGCCCATCTCCTGCAACCCCATGGGCTGTTTTCGGTAAAGCTGGCTTGCGCTAATGTATCCGGGCTCGTAGTGAGCGTTGCGCTAACAACGCTCGGCCCTCGATGAGTAGCCGCTCCCGACTGTCCTGAAAAAACCCTCAGCCTCTAAAGCTGATTTTGTTGCCAGGTTCTCAGTCGGGCCGTTTGCCGTTTACTGTCATCAGTCAGTGACGTCGCAAAAGCCGGTGGGAAAGCTGTACGTTCAAGCGTTCGGATGTGGGTCGTACTGGCCGCCTTTGGCCAGTACCGCCCACACGATTCGCGCCAGTTTGTTCGCCAAGGCGCAGGCCACGATATTGGAGTGTCGGCGCCTCAGCAGGTCTTGAACCCAAGGCCCAAGGGCATCTTCCCGTTTATCGATATGCTGCATGATGGCCCGCGCGCCCTGCACCAAGAGTTGGCGTATGTGCTTATCGCCACGCTTGCTGATCCCCAAGAGCACCGTCTTTCCGCCCGTCGAGTATTGCCCCGGAACCAGCCCTAACGAAGCCGCAAAATCACGTCCGCTGCGGTAGCGCGAGACATCCCCCACGTCGGCCAATACCGCGCTGGCGGTGATCGGCCCGATACCAGGAATACTCTGCAAACGTTGCCCGGCATCGTCTTCTTTCAACTGTTGTTTCAGGTCGGACTCGATGTCCTTGATCTCATCAGTGAGCTGTTGAATTTGATAATAGAGGCGCATCACCAGGCCCTTGAGACGCAATGGAACTGGGTGTTGAGGATCGTCCAGCAGCGCCGGCATGCGGTGCAAGGCCGTGACACCGATGGGCAGGCTAATCCCGAACTCCAGCAGAAAACCATGAATCTGATTAGTCGCCGCCGTCCGATGCTCAATCAGCGAGCCTCGAACACGGTGTAAGGCAGAAAGCGTTTGCTGCTCTGCCGTTTTGATCGGGCAGAAGCGCATCGTGGGGCGGCTCGCCGCCTCACAGATCGCTTCGGCATCAATGAAGTCGTTTTTGTTACCTTTGACGAACGGCTTGACGTACTGCGGAGCGATCAACTTCACCTCGTGTCCCAATGCGCCAATCTCCCGAGCCAACCAGTGAGCGCCACCGCAAGACTCCATCACCACCGTGCAGGTTGGTAGCTGCCCCAAGCTTCTGAGCAACTGTCCACGGGTCATCTTCTTGCGCAAAACCTGATGGCCTTGGGTGTCCTGGCCATGCAGGTGGAAACTGTGTTTGCCAATGTCGATACCGAGAAGCGTCATCGTGTTCATGAGAGATCCTCCGCCGAAAACGAGAAAAGCCCTGCAAGCGTAAACCTGCAGGGCTTCTCGGTCAGGCTGACCATCTCATTAA
>NZ_JAHBDE010000075.1:0-240896 GCF_019956175.1 Pseudomonas sp. BF-R-30
CGTTGGCGATGGTCGCCGTGCTGCCGGCGGCGTAGGTGGTTTCACCAATGCTGAAATTCACCACGCTGACCGGGCCGTCGACGCTGCTCGTGCCAGTGAGGACGCTGCCGGTCACGGCGGTGTCTTCAGCGGTAGTCACGGTTTCGCTGAGGTCGGTGAAGCTGTCGTCGACCGGGGTGACGTTGATGGTCAGGGTCGAGGTGACGTTGCTGCCCGAGCCGTCGGTGACGGTGTAGCTCACGGTTGGCACTGTGCCGTTGTAGTTGGCGGCCGGGGTGAAGGTGTAAGCACCGTTCGCCGCGATCACCAGGGTGCCGACGTTGGCGATGGTTGCCGTGCTGCCGGCGGTGAAAGTGCCAGCAACACCGTCGATGGTGAAATTAACCACGCTGACTGGACCATCGACGCTGCTCGTGCCGGTGAGGACGCTGCCGGTGAGGGCCGCATCTTCTAGGGTCGAGACCGTTTCGTTGGCGTCGGTAAAGTTGTCGTCGACCGGCGTGACGCTGATGGTCAGGGTCGAGGTGACGTTGCTGCCGGAGCCGTCGGTGACGGTGTAGCTCACGGTTGGCACCGTGCCGTTGTAATTTTCGGCCGGCGTGAAGGTGTAGACGCCGTTGGCGCCGATCACCAGGCTACCGACGTTGGCGATGGTTGCCGTGCTGCCGGCGGTGAAAGTGCCAGCAACACCGTCGATGGTGAAATTAACCACGCTGACTGGACCATCGACGCTGCTCGTACCAGTGAGGACGCTGCCGGTGAGGGCCGCATCTTCTAGGGTCGAGACCGTTTCGTTGGCGTCGGTAAAGTTGTCGTCGACCGGGGTGACGCTGATGGTCAGGGTCGAGGTGACATTGCTGCCCGAGCCGTCGGTGACGGTGTAGCTCACCGTCGGCACGTTGCCGTTGTAATTTTCGGCCGGCGTGAAGGTATAAGCGCCGTTGGCGCCGATCACCAAGGTGCCGACGTTGGCGATGGTTGCGGTGCTGCCAGCGGCGTAGGTGGTTTCACCGATGGTGAAATTCACCACGCTGACCGGACCGTCAACGCTCGAGGTGCCGGTCAACACACTGCCGGTGACGGCGGTGTCTTCGGCGGTAGTCACGCTTTCGCTGAGGTCGCTGAAGCTGTCGTCGACCGGGGTGACGTTGATGGTCAGGGTCGAGGTGACATTGCTGCCGGAACCGTCGGTGACGGTGTAGCTCACCGTCGGCACGCTGCCGTTGTAATTTTCGGCAGGCGTGAAGGTGTAAGTCCCGTTCGCCGCGATCACCAGGCTGCCGACGTTGGCGATGGTCGCCGTGCTGCCGGCGGCGTAGGTGGTTTCACCGATGGTGAAGTTCACCACGCTGACCGGGCCGTCGACGCTGCTCGTGCCGGTGAGGACGCTGCCGGTCACGGCGGTGTCTTCAGCGGTACTCACGGTTTCGCTGAGGTCGGTGAAGTTGTCGTCGACCGGGGTGACGCTGATGGTCAGGGTCGAGGTGACGTTGCTGCCCGAGCCGTCGGTGACGGTGTAGCTCACCGTCGGCACGCTGCCGTTGTAGTTGGCGTCCGGCGTGAAGGTGTAGGCGCCGTTGGCGCCGATCACCAGGGTGCCGACGTTAGCGATGGTCGCCGTGCTGCCGGCGGCGTAGGTGGTTTCACCGATGGTGAAATTCACCACGCTGACCGGACCATCGACGCTGCTCGTGCCGGTGAGGACGCTGCCGGTGACGGCGGTGTCTTCGGCGGTGGTCACGCTTTCGCTGAGGTCGGTGAAGCTGTCATCGACCGGGGTGACGCTGATGGTCAGGGTCGAGGTGACGTTGCTGCCGGAGCCGTCGGTGACGGTGTAGCTCACGGTTGGCACCGTGCCGTTGTAGTTGGCGGCCGGGGTGAAGGTGTAAGTCCCGTTGGCGCCGATCGCCAGGGTACCGACGTTAGCGATGGTCGCGGTTTGGCCGGCGGTGAACGTGCCAGCAACACCGTCGATGGTGAAATTCACCACGCTGACCGGGCCGTCGACGCTCGAGGTACCGGTCAACACGCTGCCGGTGACGGCGGTGTCTTCGGCGGTGGTCACGCTTTCGCTGAGGTCGGTAAAGTTGTCGTCGACCGGCGTGACGCTGATGGTCAGGGTCGAGGTGACATTGCTGCCCGAGCCGTCGGTGACGGTGTAGCTCACCGTCGGCACGTTGCCGTTGTAATTTTCGGCCGGCGTAAAGGTGTAAGTCCCGTTCGCCGCGATCACCAGGCTGCCGACGTTGGCGATGGTCGCCGTGCTGCCGGCGGCGTAGGTGGTTTCACCGATGGTGAAGTTCACCACGCTGACCGGACCGTCGACGCTCGAGGTGCCACTGAGGACGCTGCCGGTGAGGGCGGTGTCTTCTGCGGTGCTCACGCTTTCGCTGAGGTCGGTGAAGCTGTCGTCGACCGGGGTGACGCTGATGGTCAGGGTCGAGGTGACGTTGCTGCCGGAACCGTCGGTGACGGTGTAGCTCACCGTTGGCACGCTGCCGTTGTAGTTGGCGGCCGGGGTAAAGGTGTAAGCCCCGTTGGCGCCGATGACCAGGCTGCCGACGTTGGCGATGGTCGCCGTGCTGCCAGCGGCGTAGGTGGTTTCACCAATGGTGAAATTCACCACGCTGACCGGCCCGTCAACGCTCGAGGTACCGGTCAACACACTGCCGGTGACGGCGGTGTCTTCGTTGGTGCTCACGCTTTCGCTGAGGTCGGTGAAACTGTCATCGACCGGGGTGACGTTGATGGTCAGGGTCGAGGTGACGTTGCTGCCGGAACCGTCGGTGACGGTGTAGCTCACGGTTGGCACCGTGCCGTTGTAATTTTCGGCCGGGGTGAAGGTGTAAGTCCCGTTGGCACCGATCACCAGGCTGCCGACGTTGGCGATGGTCGCCGTGCTGCCAGCGGCGTAGGTGGTTTCACCAATGGTGAAATTCACCACGCTGACCGGGCCGTCAACGCTCGAGGTGCCGGTGAGGACGCTGCCGGTGACGGCGGTGTCTTCGTTGGTGGTCACGCTTTCGCTGAGGTCGGTGAAGCTGTCGTCGACCGGGGTGACGTTGATGGTCAGGGTCGAGGTGACGTTGCTGCCGGAGCCGTCGGTGACGGTGTAGCTCACGGTCGGCACGCTGCCGTTGTAGTTAGCGGCCGGGGTGAAGGTATAGGTGCCGTTCACCGCGATCACCAGGCTGCCGACGTTGGCGATGGTCGCCGTGCTGCCAGCGGCGTAGGTGGTTTCACCAATGGTGAAATTCACCACGCTGACCGGGCCGTCAACGCTCGAAGTGCCACTGAGGACGCTGCCAGTGACGGCGGTGTCTTCGGCGGTGCTCACGCTTTCGCTGAGGTCGCTGAAGCTGTCGTCGACCGGGGTGACGCTGATATTCAGGGTCGAGGTGGAACCGTCGGTCACGGTGTAGCTGACCGTCGGCACCGTGCCGTTGTAATTCTCGGCCGGGGTAAAGGTGTAAGCCCCGTTCGCCCCGATCGCCAGGGTACCGACGTTGGCGATGGTCGCCGTCTGGCCGGCGGTGAAAGTGCCATTGACGCCGTCAATGGTGAAAGTAACCACGCTCAGAACGTTGTCGATGTCGCTGTCGTTGCTCAGCACGTTGCCGATCACTGCGGTGTCTTCAGCAGTGACTTGGGTGTCGGCAGTCAAAACGCTCGGGTCATCGACCGCCGTCACGGTGAGACCCAGTGTGCTGCTGGAGCCGGTGTTGGTGGTGTACGTAACTTGCGGTACAGCACCGTTGTAGTTGGCGTCCGGAGTAAAGGTGTAGTCGCCATTGGCACCGATGGTCAACGTACCGACACCGACGATGGTCGCTGTCTGGCCTGCGGTGAAACTGCCGGTCACGCCAGCGATGGTGAAGCCGGTGACGCTGAGCGGCGTCTCGGCATCGCTATCGTTGGTCAGTACATTACCCGTTGCGACGCTGTCTTCGGCCAGAGTGCCAGTATCAGCGGTCATTACGCTCGAGGCGTTGACGGACGTGATGGTTGTGGTGGTCTGGTTGCCGGTATCGAGCGTAGTGGGGGTAGCAGTGAAATCAGGACCATTGGTTGCGAAGCCGATGGTCGGATCGACGCGGGCAGCGGTGGCGTCGAGCATCACGGAGCTGTGACCACCACCGGCGGCACCGCCAGAACTTGCGACAGCCGGGCCGGCAGCGGTGGCTTCAAGGTCTTTTGTCGGGTCGGCACCGGCAGCAATGGCCTGTTGCAGCTCTTCTACCGAAGGCGCGGCTTGCGCGGTGGCGGCTGCCAGATCAGTGCTGGAGTCTGGAGCGTCGGCGCTCCACTGAGTGTCACGGCCCAGATCGAGGGTGCGGCCATCGGCCAGCTCCAGGGATACGGCACCGGAAAGGCCGGTGTCGATCTGGTCACCGGCGAACAACTTGTCGCCTTCAACGAGAACTCGGCGGATGCCCTCTGGGGACACCACGAAAACTTGACCGACAATGCTTTTGACGATGGCAACAACACTGCTCATTGAAGACTCTCCGGGGTGTCCGTTCAGTTGACTTCCATGGACCTGATGGCGTCTGTCGGCGCCGACCAGTCTGGACGTACATTGCAAAATAGATGCACAAATTTGACGCATGAATTCGTCAATTTATTGGCTATATTTTTTCGCTATTAACTTTATGCCAAACTATTGACCTTCTTGGAGCCATCCTAAACAATCGTCCCAATAATGTCACATTGATATTTAAGCTGTGACTCGTCCTCGGTATGTGATCCAGTTCCACTTTTTGAACTTTCCGACATACGGTCATTCCGCTTGCCATCTTCCGACGCAGCGCGTTCTTTTGCTGTGATTCAAGACAAGAAGTCCTGGGAAATTCCTACAATGCGTTCGCCTTTGTTCATGGCTGTACCTTTCGCCCTCGCCGCGTCTTTCGTCCAGGCACAGTCCTTGCCAAACGCCATGCAACAAGCGCTGGATGTCCATCCGGAGGTCCAGGCAGGCGTCAACAGTCGATTGGCTGCGGATTATCAGTTGAAGGCTGCGAAAGGTGGATACCTGCCACGGGTCGACCTGCTGGGCGGTTATGGTCGTGAGGGCACCGACAGCGTGACCACACGAACGGACGGCAGCAACAATCACTGGGAAACCCTGAATCGCAGTGAGTCAAGTTTACGTCTGACCCAAATGGTTTTTGACGGTTTTGCGACGTCCAGCGAAGTAGGGCGTCAACAAGCCACTGTCAACTCCCGCGCCTACTCGCTGCTGAGTACTTCCGAGCGTACTGGGCTGACCGTGGCCCAGGTCTATCTCGACGTGCTGACCCGCCGCGAATTCGTACGTCTGGCCGAGGACAACCTCAAGAGCCACCAGCGCATTTACGACCAGATCCAACTGCGCACCCAGCGTGGCGTCGGCAGTGGCGCCGACCTTGATCAGGCGGAGGCGCGGATGGCCCAGGCGCGAAACAACCTGATCACCGAGCAGACCAACCTGGCTGACGCCGAAACCAACTACCTCTCCGCTGTTGGCCAGATGCCCGATCAACTGGAACGCCCGGCGAGTTTCCTGGCATTGATGCCGGCCAACCTGAATGAAGCCCGTGCGCAGATGCTGGAAAACAGCCCGATCCTGCGCTCGGCCGAATCCGATATCGCCGCTGCCGAGAAGCAATACGACACGGCCAAGTCGACGTTCTACCCGCGCTTCGATGCTGAGTTGGGTCGCACCGCGGACAACGACATTGATGGTCAGAACGGCCACAACAATGAATGGCAAGCCATGCTGCGCATGCGCTTCAATCTGTATGCCGGCGGCAGCAACAAGGCCGATCTGGAATCCAAGTCCTACCTGTCGAACCAGGCGCTGGATATCCGTAACAACGCCCTGCGCCAATTGAATGAAGAGCTGGGCCTGGCCTGGAACGCCCTGAACAACGCCAACGCGCAAGTGCCGATCGCCCAGCAATACGTCGACCACAGCACCGCCGTGCGTACCGCTTACCAGCGTCAGTTCAGCCTTGGCGAGCGCACCCTGCTGGATTTGCTAGACAGCGAGAACGAGCTGTTCACCTCTTCGCGCCGTCTGGTGGAGATCAAGAACATTCAGTTATTTACTCAATACCGAATCAAGGCGACCATGGGCGAGTTGCTCAAGAGCCAGGGAGTGGTCGCACCATTGGCATCCGTTGTGCAGAACGACGTGAAGCCCAAGGTCCAATTGCCCGGTATGAATTGAGCAGGACCTTCATTGTTCAATTGTTAGCCAAGAGTGCCGAGCGTGGAATCAGAAGTCAGTCGGGTTCAACTCATTCATGATCCGCGCGCGTTGCATGACGATCCGCTACTGGATGGTCTGCTCGCTCTTTGCATGCTGCACCAGAAGCCTGCCAGCGCGGCAATGCTCACCACCGGCCTGCCGCTGCCCGAGCAACGCTTGAGTGTCGACTTGCTGCCTCGCGCGGCAGCTCGCGCGGGGCTGCAAGGTCGGGTGCTGCAACGCAAGCTGGAAGATATTCCGGCGATTGCCATGCCGGCATTGCTGCTGCTCAAGGACGGTCGCAGTGCCGTCCTGCTCGGTTGGCAAGGCGAAGATCAGGTGCGGGTGCTGCTCAGCGAAAGCGATGGCGGTGAATCTCTGGTCAGCCGCGAGTTGCTGGCCGACGACTACACCGGCAAAGTCTTTTTCGCCCAGCCGCAGCACAAGTTCGACGTCAATCACGGCACGCTGATTCCGCGTGCGCGCTCGTGGTTCCGCGACACCCTCAAGCGTTCGCGCTGGTTGTACGCCGACGCCATCGCCGCCAGTTTTCTGATCAACATCATTGCCATGGCCGCGCCGTTGTTCGTGATGAACGTCTACGACCGTGTCGTGCCGAACCAGGCCGAAGCGACGCTCTGGGTGCTGGCATTCGGCATCTCGGGCGCCTACCTGTTCGACCTGATCCTGAAAAGCCTGCGCAGCCTGTGCCTGGATCTGGCCGGCAAGAAAACCGACCTGATTATCTCGGCCACGCTGTTCGAGCGCATCGTCGGCATGGCCATGAAATACCGGCCGGCGCGGGTCGGCAGCTTTGCCCAGAACATCCATGAGTTCCAGAGCCTGCGGGACTTCCTCGCCTCGCTGACACTGACCAGCCTGATTGACCTGCCGTTCACGATTCTGATCTTTATCGTCATCGCGATCCTTGGCGGGCATCTTGTGTGGATACCGGTGCTGGCGTTCCCGATCGCCCTGGCCATCGGCTATGCCTTGCAGAAACCCCTGGTGGCGACCATGGAACGGACCATGGCGCTGGGGGCCGAGCGTCAGTCGAGCCTGATCGAGACCCTGGCCGGCCTGGATGCGGTGAAGGTCAACAACGCCGAAAGCGAACGCCAGTATCAGTGGGAGCAGACCATCGGCACCCTCAGTCGCCTTGAGTTGCGGGTGAAAATGCTCTCCGGCCTGGCGATGAATATCACCTTGCTGATCCAGCAACTGGCCGGCGTGATCATGATCGTCTTCGGCGTGTACCAGATCATCGACGGTCACCTGAGCATGGGCGGCCTGATTGCCTGCTACATGCTCAGTGGTCGTGCGCTCAGCCCGCTGGCGTCGCTGTCCGGGCTGCTGACTCGTTATCAGCAGGCGCGGGTGACCATGACCTCGGTCGACCAGATGATGGAGCTGCCCCAGGAGCGCAATTTCGAAGAGCGTCCGCTCAGCCGCAAGGTGCTGCAGGGCGGCATTGAGTGCCGCCAGCTCAACTTCACCTACCCGCAACAGCAGAACCTGGCGCTGAAGAACATCAATCTGTCGATCAGTCCCGGCGAGAAGGTCGGCATCATTGGTCGAAGCGGTTCGGGCAAGAGCTCGCTGGCGAAGTTGCTGGTGGGGCTGTATCAGCCGGATGACGGCGCGTTATTGGTCGATGGTGTGGATATCCGCCAGATCGACGTCAGCGAGCTGCGCTACAACATCGGCTACGTGCCCCAGGACATTCAGTTGCTCGCCGGCACCTTGCGCGACAACCTGGTTTCCGGCGCGCGGTATGTCGAGGACGAACTGGTGCTGCAAGCCGCAGAACTGGCTGGCGTCCACGAGTATGCGCGCCTGCATCCGCAGGGTTATGAGCTGCAAGTCGGCGAGCGCGGGCAGAACCTCTCCGGCGGTCAACGGCAAAACGTCGCCCTGGCCCGTGCATTGCTGCTCAATCCGCCGATCCTGCTGCTCGACGAGCCGACCAGCGCCATGGACAACACCGGTGAAGAGCGCCTCAAGCAGCGCCTGGCAGCGGTGATCGAAAACAAGACCATGGTGCTGGTAACGCACCGGGCATCGCTGTTGTCGCTGGTGGATCGCCTGATCGTGGTCGACCGCGGGCAGATACTCGCCGACGGCCCGAAAGCCGCAGTGATGGAAGCGTTGAAGAAGGGGCAGATCAGTGTTGCTTAAGTCGGTTAAGGGTTCGATCCTTCGCTACTTCAAAGGCTCTGCTTCACTTCAGGGGCAGCCGCTGCCGGAGGTCAACAAGGCGCTGATCGAGGATGCGCCCCGCGTGGTGCGGCTGACGATCTGGGCGATCATCGCGTTCTTTGTGTTCCTGATGCTCTGGGCCAACTTCGCGGTGATCGACGAGGTGACCAAGGGCGACGGCAAGGCGATTCCATCGTCGAAGATCCAGAAGATCCAGAACCTTGAAGGCGGTATCGTTGCCGAGCTGTTCGTCAAGGAAGGTCAGATTGTCGAAGCCGGCGCACCGCTGATTCGCCTGGACGACACGCGATTTGCTTCGAACGTCGGTGAAACCGAGGCCGATCGGTTGTCGATGCTGCTGCGGGTCGAGCGCCTGAGCGCCGAGGTCGAAGAGCGTCCGCTGAACTTCCCCGAGGATGTGCTCAAGGCCGTGCCGGGTCAGGCAAAGAGTGAAGAGTCGCTCTATATCAGTCGTCGCCAACAGTTGCACGATGAGATTGGTGGCTTGCAGGAGCAGCTGATCCAGCGCCAGCAAGAGCTGCGCGAATTCACCTCCAAACAGGCGCAGTATCGCCAGCAATTGGGCTTCCAGCGTCAGGAAATCAGCATGTCCGAGCCGTTGGTGGCCCAAGGCGCGGTATCACCGGTGGAAGTCCTGCGCCTCAGGCGTGCCGAAGCGGAGACCCGTGGTCAGCTCGACGCCACCACGCTGGCAATTCCACGAGCCGAATCGGCAATCAAGGAAGTGCAGCGCAAGGTCGATGAAACCCGTGGCAAGTTCCGTAGCGAAGCCCTGACCCAACTCAATGAAGCACGCACCGACCTGAACAAGGCCCAGGCCACCGGCAAGGCCCTGGAAGACCGGGTCAGCCGGACGCTGGTCACTTCGCCAGTGCGGGGCATCGTCAACAAGTTGCTGGTCAATACCATCGGCGGGGTTATCCAGCCGGGCAGCGACCTGGTGGAAATCGTACCGCTGGACGACACCTTGCTGGTCGAGGCGAAGATCCGCCCGCAGGACATCGCGTTCCTGCACCCGGGGCAGGAAGCGACGGTGAAATTTACCGCCTATGACTACACCATCTACGGCGGGATGAAGGCCAAACTGGAGCAGATCGGTGCCGATACCATCACCGATGAAGACAAGAAGACCACCTACTACCTCATCAAGCTGCGCACCGACCGCAGCCACCTGGGCACCGATGAAAAGCCGTTGCTGATCATTCCGGGGATGGTGGCTTCCGTGGACATCATCACTGGCAAGAAGACCGTGCTGAGCTACCTGCTCAAGCCGATCATCCGTGCGCGGGCCGAGGCGCTGCACGAGCGGTAATCCACCTTCGGGGCCACTGGCCCCATCGCGAGCAAGCTCGCTCCCACAATGGATCTGTATTGAAACGCAATTTTGTGTTTCCACTGACCCCTGTGGGAGCGAGCTTGCTCGCGATAGCGTCCGCCAAAACACCAAAATCCTGTCAGAAAGTGACAAATAACGTCACACCACGATTCCTCCATTCCCTTCGCAATCGCCATATCGTTATTCGTTAACGGTATTTAAATTTCAATTCTTATATCTATAAAGTGAATCTCCTGCGTACCTGTCGACCAATCGGCGCGCCGCACGACACGAACCAACACGGGACCTCCGTGAGTTTCTGATCGACGCGCGCGCCTTTGAGCGTGCCGTGCGTGGGAGTGATTTATGTCTGCAGCTTCAGCTTCGCCAAGCATCGCGCCACAATTCTTTGAAGTCCGCCCGTTCAGCGGAGCGGTGGGCGTCGAGATCATCGGTCTCGACCTGTCCCGCCCGATCAATGATCAGGACTTCGCCCGTATTCACCGCGCGCACCTGGATCATCACGTGGTGGTGTTCCGCGACCAGCGCATAACCCCTGAGCAACAGATCGATTTCAGCCGTCGTTTTGGCGTGTTGCAGATCCATGTGCTCAAGCAGTTCCTGCTGGCAGGGCATCCGGAAATCCTGATCGTCTCCAACATCGTCGAAAACGGCCAGAACATCGGCCTGGGTGACGCCGGCAAGTTCTGGCATTCCGATCTCTCCTACAAAGAACTGCCGAGCCTGGGCTCGATGCTGCATGCCCAGGAGCTGCCGTCAGAAGGCGGTGACACATTGTTCGCCGACATGCACAAAGCCTGGGACAACCTGCCGCTTGCATTGCGCAACGCCGTTGAAGGGCGCTCGGCAGCGCACTCCTACACCGCGCGTTACAGCGAGACCAAATTCGAAGGCAACTGGCGCCCGACCCTGACCCCGGAGCAACTCGCCCAGGTCGCCGAAGTCGTCCACCCGGTCGTGCGTACCCACCCGGAAAACGGTCGCAAGGCGTTGTTCGTCAGCGAGGGGTTCACCACCCGCATCGTTGGCCTGCCGGAAGACGAGAGCCAGCAACTGCTGACCGAGCTCTACGCCCACAGCGCGCTGCCGCAAAACATCTACCGCCATCAATGGCAGCCCCATGACCTGGTGTTCTGGGACAACCGTTCGCTGATCCACCTCGCCGCCGGATGCCCCAGCCATCTGCGCCGCAAGCTGTATCGCACCACCATCCAGGGCGACGCGCCTTTCTGATTTGTCGGAGATCTGACCATGTCCAAACGTCTTCCATTCGCACCGCTGGCCGCAGCCATCGGTCTGGGTTTCAGCCTGATTGCCGGCAGCCTGGTGGCGCCAAACGTGGCCCACGCCGAAGGTGAAATCCGCATTGCCGAACAGTTCGGCATTGTTTACTTGCTGCTGAACGTGGTGCGCGATCAGAACCTGATCGAGAAGTACGGCAAGCAGGAAGGCATCGACATCAAGGTCGACTGGACCCAGCTCTCCGGCGGTGCAGCGGTCAACGACGCGTTGCTGTCGGGCTCAATCGACATTGCCGGCGCTGGTGTCGGCCCGCTGCTGACCATCTGGGATCGCACCCACGGCAAGCAGAACGTCAAGGCCGTGGCTTCCCTGGGCAACTTCCCGTACTACCTGGTGAGCAATAATCCCAAGGTCAAAACCATTGCCGACTTCACCGAGAAAGACCGAATCGCAGTGCCGGCGGTGGGCGTGTCGGTGCAGTCGCGCTTCCTGCAATACGCGGCGGCCAAACAGTGGGGTGACAAAGAGTTCAATCGCCTCGACAAGTACACCATCGCGGTTCCGCATCCCGATGCGACAGCGGCGCTGGTGGCTGGCGGCACCGAGCTGAGCGGGCACTTCTCCAACCCGCCGTTCCAGGATCAGGAACTGGCCAATCCCAACGTGCACGTGGTGCTGAACACTTATGACCTGCTCGGGCCGAACTCGCCGACGGTGCTGTTCGCTACCGAGAAATTCCGCAATGAAAACCCGAAAACCTACAAAGCGTTTATTGACGCTTTGACCGAAGCGGCGCAATTCGCGCAGAACGACAAGGGCGCGGCAGCCGACACTTACATCCGCGTCACCAAGGCCAAGATCGACCGCGCCGCGTTGCTGAAAATTATCGACAACCCGCAGTTCGAGTTCAGCGTCACGCCGAAAAATACCTACCCGTTGGCCGAGTTCCTGTACCGCGTTGGCGCGATCAAAAACAAACCGGATTCGTGGAAGGATTACTTCTTCCAGGACACCAAACCACTGCAAGGGAGCTGACCGAAATGAACGCTCCTTTGCAAGGCCACACGGTCAGCAAACCGATCGCGGCAGCCCAGGCGCTGCTGTCGGTCGATAACGTCAGCCTCGAATACCGCACACCGCAGCGCGTGGTGCGGGCGACCCATCAAGTCAGTTTCGAGATCGATCCGGCGGACCGCTTTGTCCTGCTCGGCCCGTCCGGATGCGGCAAGTCGACGTTGCTCAAGGCCGCCGCCGGCTTCATCCAGCCAGTGGAAGGCGAGATCCGTCTGCAAGGCCAGCGCGTCGATGCGCCGGGGCCTGACCGGATCGTGGTGTTCCAGGAGTTCGATCAACTGCCGCCGTGGAAAACCGTCAAACAGAACGTGATGTTTCCGCTTCTGGCTTCGAAAACCCTCAAGCTCAGGGAGGCCGAAGAGCGAGCGCTGCACTATCTGGAAAAAGTCGGCCTGGCGGCGTTTGCCGATGCCTATCCGCACACCTTGTCCGGTGGCATGAAGGCTCGGGTCGCCATCGCCCGGGCGCTGGCGATGCAGCCGAAAATCCTGTTGATGGACGAACCCTTTGCCGCGCTCGATGCCCTGACCCGACGCAAGATGCAGGAAGAATTGCTGCTGCTCTGGGAGGAGGTGCGTTTCACGCTGCTGTTCGTCACGCACTCTATCGAAGAGGCGCTGGTGGTGGGCAATCGAATTCTGTTGCTGTCACCCCATCCGGGACGGGTGAGGGCGGAAGTCCACAGCCACCAATACGATTTGCACAGCCTCGGCGGTGTGGCGTTTCAGGAGTCGGCGCGACGTATTCATCGGCTGTTGTTCGACGAAGGTGATGCGGCGAACGCTGAGCATGAGCTGGATTTCGCCGACATCCGCATCGCTTATTGAGCCAGTTGAAAGGAGGGCCCGATGAGCCATTTATCATCCCCGCGTGAAGAGTTCGAAACGGTTTTGCAGCCACTGACCAGCGTGCCGCTGGAACGGGAGTTACCCCTCGGCCAGCGTCTATGGCAGCAAGGTTGGCTGCGCAAAAGCCTGATCCTGATTTTGCTCGCGGTGCTTTGGGAAGCTGTTGCCAGGTATCAAAACAACGACCTGCTGCTGCCGAGTTTTGTGCAAACCGCTCAAGCGCTTTACGACGGCCTGCTCAGCGGCGAGTTGCTGGGCAAGGTGTGGATTTCTTTGGTGGTGTTGCTCAAGGGCTACCTGATCGGCATCGTCCTGGCGTTTGCCCTGACCACGCTGGCGGTGTCGACGCAATTCGGTCGTGATCTGCTCAGTACCCTGACCTCGATGTTCAATCCCTTGCCGGCCATCGCCCTGCTGCCGTTGGCGCTGCTCTGGTTTGGATTAGGCCAGAACAGCCTGATTTTCGTGCTGGTGCATTCGGTGCTCTGGGCGCTGGCGCTGAACACCTACGCTGGCTTCCTCGGCGTCTCGGAAACCCTGCGCATGGCCGGGCGCAACTACGGCCTCAAGGGCATGCGCTTCGTGCTGTTCATCCTGATTCCGGCGGCACTGCCGTCAATCCTCGCCGGGCTGAAAATCGGCTGGGCGTTTGCCTGGCGTACGCTGATTGCCGCCGAGTTGGTGTTTGGCGCAACCAGCGGCAAGGGTGGGTTGGGGTGGTACATCTTTCAGAATCGCAATGAGCTGTACACGGACAAGGTGTTTGCCGGGTTGGCGGTGGTGATCCTGATTGGGTTGCTGGTGGAGAATCTGGTGTTTGATTCGTTGGAGCGGGTGACGGTCAGGCGGTGGGGGATGGTGCGGTAGGGGGACGAACTTCCCTACGTTGAAGCAATTTGACGACGATAAACGTAGCTCATCAACTGTTCCTTACTTCTTGCGCAGGCCTCATAACATCTTCGTAACTGGGCGGTGCTGGTGATAATTGAGCCTGGTAAATGGGGAGCGATGCTTCTATTTTCACGATGTGTGGGGCCGGTGGTTTCGAGTTGGAATTCGACTGGGTTGGGTCTGGTGGTTTCGAGTTGAATCTCGACTGGGTACCCGACGACACTGTTTTAGTGTGATCTTTCACCACCATAGGAATGGAACGCTTTGTACCTGAGGAAGCAGTTCCGATTGAAGCGTAATCGGGAACGTTGTTAGTTCCCCATGTTGCTGTTCCGTGAAACTCACCTCCTGAATTTTTACCTACCCTTCCGACCCTGGGTATCGGTTGTAAAACCGGGGCGCCGGCCGTCACGAGATCTGCCAGTTCACCTGTGTTCTCTGGTCTCAATCCCCCTAATTTTTGTACAACTTGCGCCTGCTTTATGGAAAGTCCTCGCGAACCGGTGACGTTAGGACCGCCAAAAAGGAAATCAAAGACCCTCCCTGCAACTTTAGAAAAAGAGTTATGCCCCGTCGGATCCACCCGATTCACCGGATCCCCCACGCAATACATATACGCATTCAACCCGCCCCCACGAAATGGACTCCAACTGTCCGGACTGTGAAAACGCATCAATCGTGGGTTGTAGGCGCGGTAGCCATTGCCCAGCAAGTACCAGCCAATGTTGGCTTCACGCAGTTGGCCATTGAACCCTAGTCGTGTCTCGATTTTCTGCTGCGCGGACTGCTCACCGTAAGCTGAGTAGGCGATGGTCTGGGACTGGCCATCGACGATTTCGCCAATGATGGATTGGCTGCGGTCGGTTGCCAGCAGTACTAAGCGTGGCCGGCTGCGGTTGTCTTGATCAGCAGGTTGGCTCATGCCGGGATCTTCGCGGAAACGGGGCAGGCTTTGAGTTTTACTCGCTTGAGCCGGGTTTGCGAACTATCAGAACTGATAGTGGTGTGAGTTATTTCTATGGGTTAGCGCGAATGGATGTGGTGACGGTTCCACCGCTTTCGCGAGCAGGCTCGCGAAGAGGTCGGTGCTGCCAACACATGATTCGGCAGTTTGTTTGCTAGCATTGCGTCTGAATCAGTCCAGATCAAACACGAGTGCTCACGATGCAGCTCCCAGACATGAACCTGTTGGTCGCCCTCGACGCCCTGCTCGACGAGGGCAGTGTGGTGGGCGCGGCGCGGCGGATGAACCTCAGCCCGGCGGCCATGAGCCGGACGTTGACGCGCATTCGCGAGGCCATTGGCGATCCGATCCTGGTGCGTGCCGGCCGTGGCCTGGTACCGACCCCCAAGGCACTGGAGTTACGCGAACAGGTTCGCAGCGTGGTGGAACAGGCCGGTTTGCTGTTTCGTTCGGCCGATGCGGTGGAACTGAGTTCGCTACGGCGGCGGTTCAGTATTCGGGCCAACGACTTTTTTGTCGGCGTCTACGGCGGCAAGCTGTTCGACACCCTTGACCGGCAGGCACCGCACTGTGAGTTGCGTTTCGTCCCGGAAGGCGATGGCGATGATGAGGCGTTGCGCGAAGGGCGGATCGATCTGAGCGTCAGCAACACCCGGCCGTTGACCCCGGAAGTGAAGATTCAGAACCTGTTTTCCACCCACTTCGTTGGTCTGGTGCGCGAGGATCATCCGCTGTTGGACGGTGAGATCACCGCGGAGCGTTACGCGGGGTTCTCGCATATCAGCATGTCCCGGCGCGGCATTGCCCGGGGGCCGATTGATACCGCGCTCAACGCCTTGGGGCTGGAGCGGCGGGTGGCGGTGATCGCGCCGAGCTTTCATGCGGCGATGTTTGCCTTGCCCGATTCCGACCTGATTCTGCCGGTGCCCAAGGAAGCCTTGCTGAGTGTGCGGCGGCTCGGACTGAAGCTGCGCTCCTTCGACTTGCCGATCCCGTTGCCGACCCTGATGCTGACCCAGTCCTGGCATCCGCGTTTCGACAAGGATCCGGCCCACCGTTGGCTGCGGGAAACGCTCAAGGCGTGTTGCGATGAGACGTGGCTGGCTGCGCAGCCGGACTGAGGTCGAGCGCAATTTCCCCCTGTGGGAGCGGGCTTGCTCGCGAATGCGATTTGTCATTCAACATTGATACCGACTGACCCAACGCCTTCGCGAGTAAGCCCGCTCCCACAAGGGCTTTGCATTGTTGCGTCTAGCGCACTTATAACCTGCCAATAAGTTGATTTTCGTCAAGCATCACGCTTCCTAGAATGCTTCGGTCTTTCCACGCCGGAGCTTGCAGTACATGACTTCCCTTACGGTCACGGCACCTGTTGCTGCGGCCAGCACGGCAGCCGCTCCACCCGTCTTCGGCCCGCGGATCATCATCGGCCTCGTTGGCGTATTGCTGGCAGTGCTGGTGTCGGGCCTGAACGAGATGGTGACCAAAGTCGCCCTGGCCGACATCCGTGGTGCGTTGGCCATCGGCTACGACGAGGGCACCTGGCTGGTCGCCTGTTACACCGCGACTTCGGTGGCGGCCATGGCTTTTGCGCCATGGTGTGCGGTGACGTTCTCGTTGCGGCGTTTCACCCTGTGCGCCATCAGCCTGTTCACCCTATTGGGTGCGCTGTGCCCCATCGCCCCGAATTACGAAAGCCTGTTGTTGCTACGCACCTTGCAAGGCCTGGCGGGCGGTGCATTGCCACCCATGCTGATGACCGTGGCCCTGCGCTTTCTGCCGGCCAATGTGAAGTTGTATGGCCTGGCCGGTTATGCCCTGACGGCGACGTTCGGCCCGGGTCTGGGCACGCCGCTGGCGGGGTTGTGGACCGAGTATGTCGGCTGGCAATGGACCTTCTGGCAAATCATCGCGCCTTGCCTGATTGCCATGGCCGCAGTGGCGTATGGCTTACCCCAGGACCCCCTGCGCCTGGAGCGCTTCAAGTCCTTCAACTGGCGTGGTGTGCTGCTGGGCTTTCCCGCCATCTGCATGCTGGTGATCGGCATCCTGCAGGGCAATCGCCTGGACTGGTTCGAGTCGAACCTGATCTGCGGATTGCTCGGCGGCGGGCTGTTGTTGCTGGTGCTGTTTTTGACCGGCGAGTGGTCGCAACCGATTCCGTTTTTCAAGATGCAGATGCTCGGCATCCGTAACCTGTCTTTCGCCCTGCTGACCCTGGCGGGCGTGCTGGTGGTGTTGCAGGCGGTGATCATTATTCCGTCCAGCTACCTGGCGCAGGTCCAGGGTTATCGCCCGGTGCAGACCGCGCCGATCATGCTGCTGGCGGCGCTGCCGCAATTGATTGCGCTGCCGTTGGTGGCGGCGCTGTGCAACTTTCGCTGGGTCGATTGCCGCTGGGTGTTGGGCATTGGCCTGGGCATGCTGACGCTGTCGTGCGTCGGCGGCTCGCAATTGACGTCCGCGTGGATTCGTGACGATTTCTATGTGCTGCAATGGCTGCAGATTTTCGGTCAGCCCATGGCGGTGTTGCCGTTGCTGATGCTGTCCACCGGCAGCATCAACCCGATGGAAGGGCCGTTCGCATCGGCCTGGTTCAACACCGTCAAAGGCCTGTCGGCGGTCATCGCCACCGGGGTGATCGAGGCGTTGACCACGGCACGCCTGCATTTCCACTCGACCATGCTGGTCGACCGTCTCGGCAACTCACCGCTGGCGGAGCGCGACAGCGCAAGTCTCGCTCATCGTCTGCATGAACAAGCGGTGGTGCTCACTTCCTCCGACCTTTACCTGTGCATGGCCGGTATCGCCGTGACCTTGATCCTGCTGATTTTCTGGCTGCCGACGCGGATTTATCCACCGCGCGCACCGACCTGATTGCTCCACTGAAACAGAAGGTTTTTATGAACACTCAAGCAAAGCAGAAAGTCGCGGTTGCCATTACCGCCGCATTGGCCGTCAGTGTGCTGCTGTACCTGGCGATGCCCGGCCTGTTCGGCAAGCGTACCCAACAGAACACCAACGATGCGTATGTCTCGGCGGATTTCACCCTGGTAGTGCCGCGAGTCGCCGGGTTTATCAAGCAAGTGCTGGTTGAGGACAACCAGCAGGTCAAGGCCGGGCAGTTGCTGGCACTGATCGATGACCGGGATCTACGCGCCGCCGCCGATGCCGCCGATGCCGAAACGCTGGTGGCCAGGGCGCAACTGCAAAACGCCCGGGCGACCCTCGAGCGCCAGGTGTCGGTGATTGCCCAGGCGCAATCCTCGGTGGTTTCGGCCAAGGCGGAAATGGCGTTTGCCGAGCATGAATTGAACCGCTACAAGCACCTCGCCGGGGTGGGTGCCGGCACGGTGCAGAATGCGCAACAGGCGCAAACGCGCATCGATCAGGCCTCCGCGCGACTGGCTAATGCCACGGCGGTACTGGCGGCGGAGCGCAAGCAAGTGGAGATACTTACGGCCCAGCGCGACGCAGCCGAAGGTGGCCTGAAACGGGCGCAAGCGAAGCTGGAAATGGCCAGCTACGAGTTGTCCTATACAAGGATCGTCGCGCCGCAGGACGGCATGGTCGGCGAGCGCGCGGTGCGGGTCGGCGCCTACGTCACACCGGGCAGTAAAATCCTCGCAGTGGTGCCGTTGGCACAGGCTTATGTGATGGCCAATTTCCAGGAAACCCAACTGACGGATGTGCAGCCTGGGCAGGCTGTGCAAGTGCGCGTCGACAGCCTGGGCGGTGCGGCACTGAACGGTCGTGTCGAAAGCATTGCACCGGCCACCGGGGTGACATTCGCCGCGGTCAAACCGGACAACGCCACCGGCAACTTCACCAAGGTGGTACAGCGGATACCGGTGAAAATCGTGCTGGAGCCGGGACAGTCGCTGGCCGAGCGCTTGCGGGTGGGGATGTCGGTGGAGGCGAGCATCGATACCGGCACTGGTGTCTCGCGTGAGGTGACTCAGCGATGAAAACCTGTGTTGACGGTGCGGACGCCATCGCGAGCAAGCTCGCTCCCACAAGGTTTATGCGCGATGTACAAGATTTTCGCATCACAGAAAGTCCATTGTGGGAGCGGGCTTGCTCGCGAAGGGGCCAACTGTCGCAACTTACCTTGAGTGCCTTGCTCGCTATGAGCCTCAGCGCCTGCACCGTCGGCCCGGACTTTCACAAACCTCAGCCCACACAAATCACCGAGTGGTCGAAACCATCAAAGGCAGCCACCAGCCAAGTACTCGCCGAAACGATGAAGGAGCGCTGGTGGGAGGTGTTCAACGACCCGAAACTCTCGGCCCTCACGCAACGCGCCCTGACCGACAACCTCGACCTGAAGCTGGCCGGCAGCCGTTTGCAGCAAAGCCGTGCCGTTCGCCAGGTGATCACCGCCAACCGCTATCCGAATACCGCCGCCACGGGAAGTTACACCCGAAAACGTAATAGTGGTGAAGGCCTGAGCGACCCGTCAGGGCACAACGGCCAGTCCGCATTCAACCTGTGGGATGCCGGCTTTTCCGCGTCCTGGGAGCTGGACCTCTGGGGCCGCGTGCGGCGGGAAACCGAAGCGGCCGACGCCAACCTGGAAGTCGCCGAGAACGACCGACGCGGTGTGCTGCTCTCAGTGCTGGCCGAAACCGCCCAGGACTACATTCAGCTGCGCGGTGTACAGAACACCCGGCTCGTCACCGAACAGAACCTCAACGTTGCCCGCCATAGCCTGAAGCTCTCGCAATTGCGCCTGGCCGACGGTGTCGCGACGGATCTGGATGTCGCCGAAGCCGCCGCGCAGGTGGCGGCCATCGAATCACGCTTGCCCGCACTGGAGCAGCGCCAGTGGCAACTGATCAACGCCTTGAGTCTGTTGATGGGCGAACCGCCCCAGGCATTGGCGGCGGAGTTATCCACAGACGCACCGGTGCCACAAACGCCGCGCCAGGTCGCCATTGGCTTGCCCTCGCAACTGGCTGAACGCAGGCCGGACATTCGCCAGGCCGAAGCACGGCTGCATGCCGCCACGGCCAGCATTGGCGTGGCCAAGGGCGATTTCTATCCGCGGATTACCCTGTCGGGCAATGTCGGTTCGCAAGCCATGCAGTTGAGTGATTTTGGTTCGTGGGGCTCGCGAGCGTTCGGCATCGGCCCGCAATTCAGCCTGCCGCTGTTCGACGGCGGGCGCTTGCGCGGCGTGCTGAATTTGCGCGAAGCCCAGCAACAGGAAGCGGCCATCGCCTACCAGCAAACCGTGCTGCGCGCTTGGCATGAAATCGATGACCAGTTGACCGCCTACAACGCCAGCCAGTTGCGCCGCGACAGCCTCGCCGAAGCGGTGCGGCAGAACCAGATCGCCTTGCAAACAGCGCAACAGCAATATGTCGAAGGGGTGGTGGACTTCGTCAATGTGCTCACCGTGCAAGGTGCACTACTGGCGACCCAGGAGCAATGGGTCGAGAGTTCGACCGGCGTGTCGCTGGCGATGGTCGGGTTGTACAAGGCCCTCGGCGGCGGATGGGAGTCGGTGTATCCGTTGGCGGCGCAGACTGAGTAAGCGTCTGAGTTCAAGGTTTCGACGACAAGTCCGCCATGCCCTTGAGCAACTCGATCGGCAGTGGAAAGACGATGGTCGAGCTCTTGTCTCCGGCAATCGAACTCAGGGTCTGCATGTAACGCAGCTGCATGGCCCCCGGTTGGCGGCCCAGCATTTCGGCGGCTTGCATGAGTTTTTCCGAGGCCTGCAATTCGCCTTCGGCGTGGATCACCTTGGCTCGCCGTTCCCGTTCGGCTTCGGCCTGCTTGGCGATGGCGCGGATCATCGATTCGTTGAGGTCCACGTGCTTGATCTCGACGTTGGCGACCTTGATGCCCCAGGCGTCGGTCTGGGCGTCGAGCACTTGCTGGATGTCCAGGTTCAAGCGTTCGCGTTCGGCCAGCAGTTCGTCCAGTTCGTGTTTACCCAGCACCGCCCGCAGCGTGGTTTGCGCCAATTGGCTGGTGGCCATCAGAAAGTCTTCGACCTGGATGATCGCCTTTTGCGGATCGAGCACGCGGAAATACAGCACTGCGTTGACCTTGACCGACACGTTGTCGCGGGTAATCACGTCTTGCGGCGGCACGTCCAGCACCACGGTGCGCAAATCGACCCTTACCATTTGCTGAACCACCGGAATCAGCAGGATCAGGCCAGGGCCCTTGACCTGCCAGAAGCGCCCGAGCTGGAACACCACGCCGCGCTCGTATTCGCGCAGGATGCGGAACGTCGCCCCTGCCAGTGCGATGATCAACAATAGCAGCGCGACAAGACCCAATTGCAAACCCATGACTATTCTCCGCCCGGCGCCGCGTCAGCCGCGGCCACTTGCAGCAGCAAACCCTTGCGCCCCACCACCCGCACCCGCTGCCCGGGTTGCAGCGGCGTCGCGCTAAGCACTTGCCATCGTTCTCCCTGCAGATGAATCCAGCCGCCATAGGCGTTACCGGTCTGCAATGACGTCACCGCCGTCACGCTGCCGAGCAGCCCGGCATCACCGCTGACGATTTCGCGCGGTCGTGTCTTCATGGCGTGAATCACCAGGTAGATCAGCAACAGCGCGCTGACCAGGCCCAGGCCGATCATCAACGGCACGGGCACTTCGGTATTGGACAGGATCACCGCGCCGATCACGAACATCACGATGCCACCCAGGCCGATCACGCCGTAATTGGGCAGGGCGGCCTCGGCGATCAGGAACGCTAGGCCGAAGGTGATCAGCCAGATCCCGATGGGGTTGGGCACCAGCAACACAACTGTGTCGGTGGCGCAGGCCGATCCGCTCAACGCCAAGAGCAACGCAACTGCACAGCACCGCATGTTCACTTGACCCTCCGGGAGAGTCGTGGAGTGGCTCTGAATACAGTTTAGTTGAGCCTCGGCCGGTATGAATTTTGCTCAATTACCGTCGGCAGCCGATGAGCGGATTTCCCACCGGAACGCGCTGACGGGCCTAGACTTTTACTACGCAAGCCAAGCTTTAATCATCGTCCGCAAGCGATCATGGCGGACACCGAGGTGCATCATGCGTATGGCAAGAACCGTGCAGCGAAGCCTGGAAAAGGCTCAATGCGAATACGACATCGTCAGCCACCCACACTCGGCCAGCAGCCTTGAAACGGCGCGGGTCGCAGGTATTCCTGCCGAACGGGTGGCCAAATCGGTGATCCTCGACGATCACCATGGGCATTACCTGATGGCCGTGCTGCCCGCCAGCCGTCACCTTGACCTGAGCAAAGTCCGCAGCAGCGGTGAGTGGCAGGTTTCCCGCGAAAGCAACCTCGCGCACCTGTTCGATGATTGCGAGCGCGGTGCAGTACCGGCGCTGGGTGAGTCCTATGGGTTGGAGGTGGTCATCGATCCGCTGCTGACCCGGCAAAAAGACATCTATCTGGAGGCTGGAAACCACGTCAACCTGGTGCGCATGGACATGCCCGAGTTTCTGAAAATGGTGCCGCATGCCGAGGTGCGGGAATTGAGTCATTGAGTTTTGTTTCGTCAATGCTGACGTCATCACGGGCAAGCCCGCTCCTACAGATTTATCGCATTTCCTGTGGGAGCGAGCTTGCTCGCGATGACCGCGCAGCGGTCCTTGAATTGGTCCCCAGGAGTTCGACATGGAAAGCCCGACCCACAACCTTCCTTCGCTGTTCAAGCAACTCGGCCTGCCGGACGACGCCGAAAGCATCGATAAATTCATCGCCACCCATTCACCGCTCAAACCGGAGCTGCACCTTGCGGATGCGTTTTTCTGGAGCCCGAGCCAGGCGGAACTTCTGCGGGAGGAGATTCTCGATGACGCGGATTGGGCCGAGGTGGTGGATCAACTGGATGTGATGTTGAGGAAGGGGCGCGGGGTGTGAATCGTCATCGTCCGGGCGGCCACTGCCGGGATGTATGGACCAGGGCGAGTATCCAGATGGCGTCCAGTCCCTGCTCATAAACAATGCGGTAACTCTGATGTGGCGTCAGCTCGCGAGTGCCTGAAATGATCCCGGCAGGGCCGATTTCCGGGTATTTGGCAAGCCGGGATAGCGCATTGCTGAACCGGTTGTCCATGTCGATGGCTGCTTTTGGGTTAACGGCATGCAGGTAATCCCAAATGTCTGCACGGTCCTGTGCTGCTTCTTTCGTCCATATTATTTTCATTCCTGTAGCTCGGCCCGCCTGCGCCTGGCAGCGAACTCTGCCTCAATTTCATCATTTGTCAGCCCGTCGCCGGCGCGCATCGAAGCGCGTGCGGTGTCGACCTTACGCTGCAGGAATGCTTCGTACTCGCGAGCCTCCCGTTGGGTTTGAACAAACTGACGCATCATTTCCCGGACGATTTGCGAGGCGGGGCGATGAGCGGCTTCTGCCTCTGCCATGAACTGCTCGCGCAGTTCAGACTCAAGTTTCATTGTAAAAACGGCTTGTTTCGACATGGCTGCCTTCTCGGTTGTCGTGCTGACAAAGTATATACATCTTAAGTACGGTGGCTTGTTCACCCCATATGGCTTCGCGACGGATGGAAGCCAATATGTTTCAAAACTTGACGAAAAATCCCTTCCAATGCGATATTGATAGTTAGCAAACTAACAGTGTGTGTTTTCCCTCGTGCCGAATAACCTCGACATCCTCCAGATGAACATCAGCAGTGCCATGGTGGTGGCCGCCAGGCACTGGCGCAAAATCTGCCAGACCACGTTGGCCAACTATGGAATCTCCGAAGCCTGCGCCGTTCCGTTGTTGATGATCGGGCGGCTGGGCGAGGGTGTGCGTCAGGTAACGGTGGCCCAGGCGGCAGGGATGGAGAGCCCGTCGCTGGTGCGCTTGCTCGATCAGTTGTGCCATGGCGGCTACGTCTGCCGCACCGAAGATGCACAGGACCGCCGCGCCAAATGCCTGAGCCTGACCGAAACCGGTCGGGAGCTGGTGCAGGCGGTCGAAGTGGAACTGGTGCGCTTGCGCCACGAAGTCCTTGAAGGCATTGACCAGAGTGATCTGGAAGCTACGCTGCGGGTACTGAGAGCATTTGAAGCGGCCACGCCGCCATCGGTGGCCAACTCTTGAGCGGATTTTTCTCTGGCATGCCCCCGGCGCGGGACTGGTTCTACGGAGTCCGCACCTTCGCCGCATCGATGATCGCGCTGTACATCGCCCTGCTCATGCAAATGCCGCGTCCGTATTGGGCGATGGCTACGGTGTACATCGTTTCCAGTCCGTTTCTCGGTCCTACCAGTTCCAAGGCGCTGTACCGGGCGGTCGGCACCTTTATCGGCGCAGCTGCGGCGGTTTTGTTCGTGCCGATGTTCGTGCAGAGCCCCTACGTGCTGGTGGTGGTGATTGCGCTGTGGACCGGGACGCTGCTGTTTCTGTCCCTGCATTTGCGCACGGCCAACAACTACGCCTTGATGCTCGCCGGTTACACCTTGCCGCTGATCGCCCTGCCGGTGGTGAACAACCCGCTGGGGGTGTGGGACGTGGCCGAAGCGCGGACCGAAGAAATCTTTCTGGGCATCGCCGTGGCGGCAGTGGTCGGTGCCATGTTCTGGCCCCGGCGCCTGGCGCCGGTGTTCAATGATTCGGTGAGCAAATGGTTTACCGATGCATCGACCTACAGCCTGCGCTTCCTCAGCCGCAACGTGCAGCCTGAAGAGGTCAGCGCGTTGCGGGCATCGATGGTTGCTACCTTCAACTCCCTGGAGTTGATGATCGGCCAGTTGCCCCACGAAGGCTCGCGTCCGCAGACGGTGCGCAACACCAAGGAATTGCGCGGACGGATGATTCACCTGCTGCCAGTGATCGATGCCCTCGACGATGCGCTTTACGCCCTGGAACGGCGCACCCCCGAGCTTGTGGACAAGTTCGCGCCATTGCTGACGGCCACCACCGAATGGCTCGAGCACAAGGATGCCGACCTCGACCGCTGGCAGGCACTGAAGGATAAACTCGAGGCCCTGCAACCGGCTCCCGAAGCGCTGGATGACCGCAAGCAACTGCTGTTCTCCAATGCCATTTACCGTCTCGGCGAGTGGATCGATTTGTGGCAGGACTGCCGCAGCCTGCAGTACGCCATCCAGTGCGAAAGCCAGGACAACTGGCGCGCGGTGTATCGGCATTGGCGACTGGGGCGGCTGTCCCCGTTTCTGGATCGCGGCCTGATGTTTTATTCCGCTGCCTCCACCGTCACCGCGATAATCGTCGCTTCGGTGCTGTGGATTCTGCTCGGCTGGACCGATGGCGGCAGCGCAGTGATCTTGGCGGCGGTGGCGTGTAGTTTCTTTGCCTCGATGGACGACCCCGCGCCGCAGATTTACCGGTTCTTTTTCTGGACGGCGATGTCGGTGGTGTTCGCCAGCCTTTATCTGTTTCTGGTGCTGCCCAACCTGCATGACTTTCCGATGCTGGTACTGGCGTTTGCCGTGCCGTTCATTTGTGTCGGCACCCTGACGGTCAAGCCGCAGTTTTACCTGGGCATGCTGCTGACCCTGGTCAACACCTCGTCCTTCATCAGCATTCAGGGCGCTTACGACGCGGACTTCCTCAGTTTCGCCAACTCCAACCTGGCCGGCCCCATGGGGTTGCTGTTCGCGTTCATCTGGACCCTGATCGCCCGGCCGTTCGGTGCCGAACTGGCAGCCAAGCGCCTGACGCGTTTCAGCTGGCGTGACATTGTCGGCCTTGCCGAGCCGGCCACGTTGTCTGAGCATCGGCTTCTGGGCATACGGATGCTCGATCGGCTGATGCAGCACCTGCCGCGCCTGGCCATGACCGGCCAGGACTCCGGCGTGGCGCTGCGGGAAGTGCGGGTGGCGCTGAATCTGTTGGACCTGCTCGCTTATACGCCGCGGGTCCTTGGTGTGCCGCAGGTGCTGCTGCGCCAGGTGGTGGGCGAGGTTGGCGAGTACTTCAAGGCCTGTCTCAAGGCCGGTGAGCGGTTGCAGGCACCGAGCCCGTTGCTGATGACCCTCGACCGCACGCGTCGCGCCCTCAGCGGTGCCGGCGATGATGAAACCCGTCGGCATCTGCTGCACGCCCTGAGCGGCTTGCGCCTGGCACTGTTGCCCGGCGTCGAATTCGTCGGTTCCGCCGAGCCCGAAGAACCGCTTCCCCATGGCATTGATGGAGCGCCCTTATGATCGGTGACCTGGATCTGAGCGGGGTATTCCTGCCCACGCTGCTGGTGCTGATGGGCATTACGTATGTGTTGTACCTGTTGGTGCACGGGGTGCTGACGCGCCTGCACTTTTACCGTCTGGTCTGGCACCGGGCATTGTTCAACGTGGCCCTCTACGCCTTGCTGCTTGGCGCCGTGGACTCACTCAGTCGATACCTGATGACATGAAAAAACCGTTTCTAACCCTGGGTCGCGTGGTGTTGACCCTGCTGATCGTGAGCTTCGCCGTGGTCGTGGTCTGGCGCATGGTGATGTATTACATGTTCGCGCCCTGGACCCGCGATGGGCACATCCGCGCCGACATCGTGCAAATCGCGCCGGATGTCTCCGGGCTGATCCAGCAAGTGGAGGTGCGCGACAACCAGTTGGTCAAGCGCGGCCAGGTGCTGTTCAGCATTGATCCGGACCGCTTCAAGCTGGCCCTGCGCCAGGCGAAAGCGGCCGTCGCCGACCGCGAGGAAACCCTGGCCCAGGCCCAGCGCGAGGCCAAGCGGAACAAGGGTCTTGGCAACCTGGTGCCGGGTGAGCAACTGGAAGAAAGCCAGTCGAAAGTGGCTCGCGCCCAAGTGGCCTTGATGGAAGCCCAGGTGGCGGTGGACAGCGCGCAGCTCAACCTCGACCGCTCGGTGATCCGCAGCCCGGTGGACGGCTACGTCAACGACCGTGCGCCACGGGCCCAGGAGTTCGTCAGCGCCGGGCGTCCGGTGTTGTCGGTGGTCGACAGCAATTCGTTCCACATCGACGGCTATTTCGAAGAAACCAAACTGAACGGCATCCATATCGGCCAGAGCGTCGACATCCGGGTGATCGGCGACAATGCACGCCTGCGCGGGCATGTGGAGAGCATCGTCGCCGGTATCGAAGACCGCGACCGCACCAGCGGCAATAACCTGCTGCCCAACGTCAACCCGGCCTTCAGCTGGGTGCGGCTGGCCCAGCGAATTCCGGTGCGGATCGCCTTCGATGACGTGCCGGATGATTTCCGTATGATCGCCGGGCGCACCGCCACGGTATCGATCATCGACGATCAGCAACGGGAGCCAGCGCAATGAGCAAGGCCTCGGGTTTGGCGGTCGCCGGATTGGGTTTGCTGCTGTCGGCGTGTCAGATGGTCGGGCCGGATTATCATCTGCCCGAAGAGGCGGCTGTCCATCGTCCAGACTTCCAGGGCGATCTGGCGGTCGACGGCAAAACGGTGGTTTCCGCACCGGTGCCGGCCGATTGGTGGCGCCTGTACAAGGACCCGCGGCTCGACCAGTTGGTGCAGCAGGCCATGGCCTCCAACACCGATTTGCGTGTGGCGGCGGCTAGCCTGTCGCGGTCTCGTGCGCAGGTCGATGAGGCAGAAGCGGCGGGCGGCTGGAGCGGCGGCGTGCAGATGGGCGCCCAGCGCTTGCAGGAGTCTGGCCAGGCATTCCTGCTGCCGGAAAAAGTGCCGGTGGCCAACATCGGCGATATCGGCATCAGCGCGTCGTACCAGTTCGACCTGTTCGGCACTTTGCAACGCGGTATCGAAGCGGCCAAGGCCAATGCCGATGCGACACAGGCAGCTGCCGATACTGCACGCATCACCGTGGTGGCCGACGTGGTTCGCGCCTACACCCAGGTGTGTGCAGCCAATGAAGAGCGGGAAATCGCCCAGCACTCCCTCGACCTGCAAGCCCAGAGCACCACGCTGATCCAGCGCCTGCGCGATGCCGGGCGTGGCGACGAAACCCAGGTCACCCGCTCGCAGACCCAATTCAAATCCCTGCGCGCCGACATGCCGCGCTATGAAGCGTCGCGCCAGGCCGGGCTGTACCGCTTGTCGATGTTGCTGGCCAAGCCGGTGGACCAACTGCCGGCCGGCACCGCCACCTGCGACGAGCTGCCAAAAATCGCGCAACTGGTACCCGTGGGCGATGGCGCCGCGTTGCTCAAGCGTCGTCCCGATGTACGGCAGGCCGAGCGGCGACTGGCGGCCGCGACGGCCGGTATCGGCGTTGCCACGGGCGAGCTGTACCCGAACATCAGCATCGGCGCGACCATCGGTACCGTCGGTATCCTGGACGATCTCGGCGACCCGTCTACCAATCGCTGGGGCTTCGGTCCGTCGCTGACCTGGAACGTGCCGACCAACGGCGCCCGGGCGCGCATCCGCGAAGCCGAAGCGGTGACCCAGGCGACCCTGGCGCATTTCGACGGGGTGGTACTCAATGCCATTCGCGAGACCCAGACCGGTCTTGCCCAGTACACGGCATTGCTGCAACGCCGCGATGCACTGGCCGATGCCGAGCAATCGGCAAAACTGGCGGCCGACCAGACCCACCGCTTCTTCCAGGCCGGCCGCGCCTCGTTCCTGGCCGACCTGCAAGCCACCCGCACCTACATCGACGTCACGGCGCAGCTGGCGGCCGCTAACACCCAGGTTGCCGCCAGCCAGATCGATTTGTTCCTCGCCTTGGGCGGCGGTTGGGAAAGCGGACGAACGCAAGCGTCGAACTCCGGCAAACCCTGAGGCCGTTGCTATGCTTTGAAGTGTTGGAGGGGCGCCCGGTGCAAAAGCGCCCTTTCTTCGCACAAGGCTCGCGCAGGTCAGGGGGAAACCAATAATGAAAAACCCTTATGCTCTCGGCTTCTGGTGCGCCATCGTGGCGTTGGTGCTGCTGTCGGCCACCTATTTCTACGGCATCATGCTGGCCCACCAGATCGACAAGGCTATGGCGTTCCTCGACAGTGCCGCCGCGCTGATTGCCGTGATGTCCATTGCGGTGGTGGCCTGGGCCTCGGTCCAGAATCAACGCATCAAGAAAAGACAACTCGAACAGGGCAAGACCCTGGTACTGATCTGGGACACCAAGGTGGCGTTGCGTCGTGTCGAAACGGTGTTCGACCGCTATTTCTGGGGCAGTTACTGGCAACCGGGGCGCACCTTTCAGGAAGTCATGGGCGAATTGACCGGCACGCCGCTGGAAAAAAGCCTCGAGAGCCTGAAAAAACAGTGCCTGGCGCTGGACCGGCAGGTGGCTGACGACGGTCGGCACTGGCTCAGCAATGCCCGCGAACTGGCCGATGTCGCCACGGCCATGGCCCGCGAACGCTATCAACTGGACGTCTGCGACCCGCGCGCGGAAGTGACGGGCGGGGCGGTGATCAACCGTGACTTCGAAGTGCTGGTGTACACCTGGACTGCGCGGCTCAAAAGCTTTGATCATCAGCTGGATGAGATTGAAGTCCAGTATTCCTGAGATATCGATATTGGCTGTACCTACGCCTTCGCGAGCAAGCCCGCTCCCACATTGGAATGCATTCTCATGTGGGAGCGGGCTTGCTCGCGAAGGCGATTGCATAGGCACAAATAATCCCCAACCCTGTCAACAACCCCAAGACACTCTTTCACCTTTAATCATTGGGCCGTACGTCGCCCCTGATGCTAATCTCCATTCCACTTTCAGCACTGTCGAGCCACAACCCGTCATGGGTTCAGGGAAGACGACCTCACTTTCAACAACGGACACTGAACGGGTCATACATGAATAAATCAGCAGGCGTGCTACTGGGAATTGTTGTCGCCATCGGTGCCATCAGCGCAGGCGGGGCCTGGTTCACCAGCACCAGGATCGAAGGTGTGCTGAACACCTCGATAGCCGATGCCAACAAGGAACTGCAGGCGGCGATGGTTGGTTCCAACGGCACGGCGTCGCTGGAGCTGGTGTCGCTGGAGCGTCATGTGTTCAGCAGCACCGCGCACTATCGCCTCAAGGGCGAAGGCGAAATGTTCGGCGAAGCGCCGGTTGAGTTGCTGTTTGTCGATCACATCGAACACGGCCCGTTGCCGTTCTCGCGCCTGATGTCGCTCAAGTGGCTGCCGGTCCTGGCGACCAGTCACTACGAGCTGGAAAAGACTCCGTTCACCGAGAAGTGGTTTGCCGCCGCCAAGGACAAGTCCCCGCTGACCGGCGTGGTCAATATCGGCTATGACAACGCTACCAATGGCACCTTCGAGTTGCAGCCGCTGGAAATGGCACTGGATGACAAGTCGAGCATGAAGTTCTCCGGCTTGAAAATGGACGTCGACGCCAGCGCCAAGGCGCAGAAGGTCAAGGCCAACGGCTACATGGACAGCCTGAAGGTGACCACCGTGTCCGAAGACCAGACGCCGGTGCAGGTTGAATTCAATGGCCTGACCCTGGCCAGCAACCTGACAAAAAGTACCTACGGTTTCTACACCGGCGAAAACGTCGTTGAACTGGCCAGCGGCAAATCGACTTTTGGCGTCAAGCAGTCGGTGCTGGACTTCAAGAAATTCGAGATGAAAAACCTGACTGAAGAAAAGGGCAGCAACGCCTCAGGGCGTGCCGATTACAAGGTTGGCGAAGTGTCCCTGAACGGCAAGACCATTGGTTCCGGTTCGCTGGCCATGAGCCTGAAGAACCTCGACATTCCGGCGACCCTGTCGTTGATGCAGATTTACCAGAGCAAACTGCAGCCGTATGAAAGGGCGGTGGCCGAAGCAACGGCGGCCGGTCTGCCGGCACCGGAGCTGAAACTGACCGAAGCCGAAGAGGCGCTGCTCAAGTCCAGCCTGGAAAAACTGCTGGCGGCCGGACCACAAGTGGCCCTGGAAAACCTGTCGTTCAACACCGCCAATGGTGAGAGCCGCGCCAACATGGTGCTCGACCTGACCAAGCCACAAGCTATCGACCTGCCGACCGATCAGTTGGTCAGACAGCTGATCGCGCTGCTGGACTTCAAGCTGCAAGTGTCCAAACCCATGCTGATCGATGTGCTCACCGTGCAATCGCAAATCGACGGTCAGACCGACGCCAAGCTGATTGCCGATCAGGCCACCGCCACCGCGGACATGTTCAGCAGCATGGCGGTCGGCAGCCAACTGGCAAAACTGGACGGCAATAACATCGTCACTAACCTGCGTTACGCCAACAATCAGGTGGACTTCAACGGCCAGAAAATGACCGTCGAAGAGTTTGCCGGTTTTGTGATGAGCAAGTTTGCGGATGCTGGCGCCACCGAATAACGGCGGCCGTTTACCCCGCAACGCCCGGCCTCTGCATCGCGCAGGCGCCGGGCGTTTTGCTGTCTGGCAACTCTAGGGAACGTCACGGATCAGGCGCCATGCCTCTTCCCATGGCAGTGGTTGTTTCATCCGCTCGGCGAGCATCGCCATTGCCCGGTCCATCTCGCAGGCTACCGCCGCCGACACCACGCCGTTTTTTCCGAACAGGCCTATGAACGGCGGGTTGTAAGGGTCGCCCTTGAACTCGACTTCGTCCCAGGCCTCGGAGTGGCCGAGGTAGTCATAGGTTTTACCGAAATGCCAGGTCCAGAAAAACGGCACGTCGAGGTAATGCTCGTCACCGCCCAGCATATTGGCCGCGGCGATCCGCGCCTGTTGTTGGGCCAGTCGCCAGTGTTCGATGCGCAGGTATTGGTTGTTCAGCGGGAACGTTGCGATATCGCCAGCCGCCCAGAGACCGTCGGCCACGCGCATTGCGCCATCGACATGCAGCGAGTGATCCTGCTCCTTCGGTAACCCGGTAAAGGCCGCCGTGGCTGGCGTCACGCCGATGCCGACCAGCACCAGATCGGCCGCCAGGCGTTGGTCGTTGTCCAGGCGCACGGCTTCGACCTTGTCCGTCCCTTCGATCTGTACCGCATTGCCCTGGGTATGAAACACGACGCCATGGGCTTCATGTCGTGCGCGAATGGCCTTGCCGACCGTGTCGCCGAACTGTTTGGCAAGCGGCACCTCGTGGCGGGCCAATACGGTCACGTGCAGGCCAAGCTGGCGCAGGGACGAGGCGGATTCCATGGCAATAAAGCTGTCGCCGATGATCACCACCCGCTGGCCGGCGCTGGCGCTGTCCAGAATCTGCTGCGCATGGGCTTTGGAGCGCAGGACGAACACTTGCGGCAGGTCGGCGCCGGGCAGCGTCAGCGGGTTGGGCACGCCGCCGGTGGCCAGCAGCGCGGCGTCGTATGTCAGTGATTGGCCGTCAGTCAGCCGCAGCGTCCGGTTTTGCGCGTCCAGGCTTGCCACTTCGCCTCGCAGGCGCTCGATCCGCTGCTCGCGGTAAAAATCCTCATCGCGTAGCGGCGGGACTTCGTGCAGCGGTATCTCCCCGGCGATCACGTATTTGCTTAGCGCCGTGCGGTCGTATCCGGCATCGGCTTCGCGGTCGATCAACAGTAACCGGCCGCCGAAACCTTTCTCGCGCAAACATGCCGCCGCCGCCGTGCCTGCCGCGCCAGCCCCGACAATGATGAAGGTTCGTGGATCGTCGGCCGGTGGCGCGTGGGCGTCCGGCATCGGCTGGTCGCCGACCCAGATGTCGCCGTCACGGACTTCAAGGGGATAGCGCTTGAGGCTGTCCAGGGCTGGGGGTTCGCACAGCCCGCCATCCTCGACCCGAAACTGCGCCTTGTGCCATGGACACGTCAGGCGCCCGTGGCATATCGCGCCGTCCGCCAGCGGGGCTCCGGCATGCGGGCATTCGGCCTGATAAGCGCGCAGTTGTTCGCCGGCCCGCAACAGCAGAATCTTGCTGTCCTGGACCTGCACTTCCAGACCCCGGTCTTCGGGTACATTGGCGACACGCGCAACGCGATGCAGAGTCATGATTGCTCTCCAGGCAGACGTTTCACTTATGAGTCTGGTACTTATCGCGAGGTTCAGCCAATTGCCCCTGCCACGGCGTGAACGGTCCGGCTATAGTTTGCACGCCGACGACGGCCCAACACGTACAAGGTGCTCCGGTATGCCCCGATTGACCTCAATGAAACCTTGGCTTGCGGCCTTGGCAGTCGCCCTTTGCGTGCAGTTCCCGGCGCAGGCCCAGGAACGTTTCACCCTGAACATTCCTGGAGTCTCCGATGACCGCCTGTTCACGTCGGCCGCCGCCAGCGACTCCGCGGGCTGTGGCGGGCATAACATTTCCCCGGCATTGAACTGGAACGCCGGCCCGGCAGCCACCCAAAGCTACGCCATCGTCATGCACGACCCTGACGGCCAGCAGGGCCAGGGCATCGATCAGTGGGTGCATTACGGCATCAAGGCCGGCACCCACCAGATCCCGGCCGGCGCCGGGAGCAAACCCGGCCTCGAGGGCGTCGCCGGTACCAACAGCAAGGCAACCACCGGCTATGTCGGCCCTTGCCCGCCCGTTGGCGACAGCGCGCACCACTACATCATCCAGATCTACGCCCTGGACCTGCCCCCGGACGCCTTGCCCGCCGGCCTGACCCGTGCGCAGCTGCTGGAAAAAATCAAAGGCCACGTCCTGAAAAACAGTAGCGTGGTGCGGCGCTATCACCGCTAAAGGCTGATCGCCCCAGCGGATTTGCAGAAAACTGAAGTGCGCGGCATTCCGGGGATTTGGCATCCACCCCCGAAAGCGCGCACTATCAGGCTATAGCCGATGCGTTGGAGGATGCCGTGGCAAAAAAGATCGACCGCATCGCCCAAATGCTCAACTGCCCGCAAAAGGGTGAAGAACTGCGGCGAGCGATTACCGAGAGTCGCAAGGATTTTCTGCTGAATCAGCCGGAAAAGGATGTTGTTGAAGACGACGACCTTGAAGAGGAGTTTTTCGAGGACGACGAGGACGATGATGAGTACGACGAATTCGACTGGACTACAGAATGAAAAAAACCGCTTCGGCGGTTTTTTTGTGGGCCAGGACAGCACCGGTCGGAGACTCGTTGACCCCCATGCTGAAAATGGCACACTATCAGGTACTTTTTTACGTACCTTTGGAGCCGCCATGGAGCAGCTACTTGCAAGTCGTTCGGTCAGCATCACCGAGCTCAAGCGCAGCCCGAGTACTGTAATCGAGCAAGCCGGTTCCGAGCCTGTTGCCGTGCTCAACCACAACCGTCCAGCCGCCTATCTTTTACCGCACGCGGCCTATCAACAGCTGCTGGATCGGCTGCACGCTGCCGAACTTCGTGAAGCCATTGTGGCGAGCCGCAACGATCCGCGTCCGGCCGTCGCTGCCGATACAATGTTTGCCGAGCTTGATGCGCTGATTGATGAGGTAGAAGCAGAGCAACACCGTCCATGAGGCAAGTGCTTTTCTCTGCATTGGCACGGGACGATCTGCTGCAAGTCGCTCGTTTTATCGCCCTGGACAATCCTGAACGGGCCCGGACGTTTGTGGGCGAGCTACGCATGCAGTGCGCGCGATTAATCGAACAACCGAATCTGGGTGTTTCAAGAGACGATTGCGCCAAGGGATTGCGAATGCTTCCCCATGGCCGATATCTGATCTTCTACTGTTTGGCGGACGACGAGATCAAGGTCGAACGCGTGCTGCATAGCGCGAGAGACATTGGCCGGCTGTTTGAAAAAAACAGCATTGATCATTAGGCGCGAAGCTTGCAATCACCCACAAAAAAGCCCCAGACCCATAAGGCCCGAGGCTTTCTTGTAACAGCGGTATGGTGCACCAGGCGGGATTCGAACCCACGACCCCTGCCTTCGGAGGGCAGTACTCTATCCAGCTGAGCTACTGGTGCAGCGGGCGCCATGATACTCATATGCGTTGAAGGCGTCCATGCTGCTGAATCGCCTGTGTTTTTTGAAGCTGTAACGCGCGGTTGCTACGTTGATCAGAAAAAATGGGCAAAAGCGTCGTTTTCGTTCTTTTTTTCGAACAGGCTATTGTCCTTTACCCCCTTTGATCCTAGGATTCGTTTGAGATTTCAAACGCTCTTGTCTGGGTGCTGAACCGCACGAGTTCAATCAGTGCGCTATTTATGTGCTTCAGCCCGGTGAATGATTTCCCTGACGGCAGCCTATCGAGGCGCCTTTCTACAATCATAATTTGCTCCGCATTCTTTGCGGTGCTGTTAAGGAAAGCCGACATGCAGCTTAAAGACACCCAGTTGTTCCGCCAGCAAGCCTTCATCGATGGCGCGTGGGTCGATGCGGACAATGGTCAGACGATCAAGGTCAACAACCCGGCAACGGGCGAAATTCTGGGCACCGTGCCGAAAATGGGCGCTGCCGAAACCCGCCGTGCGATCGAAGCTGCTGACAAAGCGCTGCCGGCCTGGCGTGCACTGACCGCCAAAGAACGTGCGACCAAGCTGCGTCGCTGGTACGAGCTGATCATCGAGAACCAGGAAGACCTGGCGCGCCTGATGACCCTGGAACAAGGCAAGCCATTGGCCGAAGCCAAGGGCGAAATCGTTTACGCCGCTTCCTTTATCGAGTGGTTCGCCGAAGAAGCCAAGCGCATCTACGGTGACGTGATTCCGGGCCACCAGCCAGACAAGCGCCTGATCGTGATCAAGCAGCCAATCGGCGTGACCGCTGCGATCACCCCGTGGAACTTCCCGGCCGCGATGATCACCCGTAAAGCCGGTCCAGCCCTGGCCGCCGGTTGCACCATGGTGCTCAAACCTGCTTCGCAAACTCCGTTCTCTGCATTCGCCCTGGCCGAACTGGCCCAGCGTGCCGGAATCCCGGCTGGCGTGTTCAGCGTTGTTTCCGGCAGCGCCGGCGACATCGGCAGCGAGCTGACCAGCAACCCGATCGTGCGCAAGCTGTCCTTCACCGGTTCGACCGAAATCGGTCGTCAACTGATGTCGGAATGCGCCAAGGACATCAAGAAAGTGTCCCTGGAGCTGGGTGGCAACGCGCCGTTCATCGTGTTCGACGACGCGGACCTGGATAAGGCCGTCGAAGGCGCGATCATTTCCAAGTATCGCAACAACGGTCAGACCTGCGTCTGCGCCAACCGCCTGTACATTCAGGATTCGGTCTACGACGCGTTCGCCGAGAAGCTGAAAGTGGCTGTTGCCAAGCTCAAGATCGGCAACGGTCTGGAAGACGGCACTACCACTGGCCCGCTGATCGACGAAAAAGCCGTGGCCAAGGTGCAAGAGCACATCGCTGACGCCGTTTCCAAAGGCGCCACCGTGCTGTCCGGCGGCAAGTCGATGGAAGGCAACTTCTTCGAGCCGACCATCCTGACCAACGTGCCGAATAACGCTGCCGTGGCCAAGGAAGAAACCTTCGGTCCATTGGCTCCGCTGTTCCGCTTCAAAGACGAAGCCGACGTGATTGCGATGTCCAACGACACCGAGTTCGGTCTGGCCTCGTACTTCTATGCTCGTGATCTGGGCCGTGTGTTCCGTGTGGCTGAAGCCTTGGAATACGGCATGGTCGGCGTCAACACCGGGTTGATCTCCAACGAAGTCGCGCCGTTCGGCGGCATCAAGGCCTCGGGCCTGGGCCGTGAAGGCTCCAAGTACGGCATCGAAGATTACCTGGAAATCAAATACCTCTGCCTGGGCATCTAACCCCGGAAGAGCATTGCTTCAAGCGCAAAGGGCACGAGAGCGCTGTCCCTTTGCGCCGCTTCAAACCGGAATTTTCTCGGTGGCCGGGAACGCAGTGGCAGTCGATCATCGCATGCTGCCGCCGTTGCTCCCCGTCGCTTTATCCTTGAACCACGCCGCCCGATGAGCGGTGAATGAGGAATGTATGAGCAAGACTAACGCTTCTTTGATGGCCCGCCGTACCGCTGCTGTTCCACGTGGTGTTGGCCAGATTCACCCGATCTTCGCCGATTCCGCGAAGAACGCGACCGTAACCGACGTTGAAGGTCGTGAATTCATCGACTTCGCCGGCGGTATCGCCGTACTGAACACCGGCCACGTGCACCCGAAAGTCATCGCCGCCGTGACCGAGCAGTTGAACAAGCTGACCCACACCTGCTTCCAGGTACTGGCCTACGAGCCGTACGTGGAAGTGTGCGAAAAAATCAACGCCAAGGTCCCAGGTGATTTCGACAAGAAAACCCTGCTGGTGACCACCGGCTCCGAAGCCGTGGAAAACTCCATCAAGATCGCCCGTGCCGCCACTGGCCGTGCCGGCGTGATCGCCTTCACCGGCGCCTACCACGGTCGCACCATGATGACCCTGGGCCTGACCGGTAAAGTCGTGCCTTACTCGGCCGGCATGGGCCTGATGCCAGGCGGCATCTTCCGCGCGCTGTACCCGAACGAACTGCACGGCGTGAGCATCGACGATTCGATCGCTTCCATCGAACGCATCTTCAAGAACGACGCCGAGCCGAAAGACATCGCTGCGATCATCATCGAGCCGGTTCAGGGCGAAGGTGGTTTCTACGTCGCGCCGAAAGAATTCATGAAGCGTCTGCGTGCCCTGTGCGACCAGCACGGCATCCTGCTGATCGCTGACGAAGTACAGACTGGCGCTGGCCGTACCGGCACATTCTTCGCGATGGAACAGATGGGCGTTGCTGCCGACCTGACCACCTTCGCCAAATCCATCGCTGGCGGCTTCCCGCTGGCCGGTGTGTGCGGCAAGGCCGAATACATGGACGCCATTGCTCCAGGCGGCCTGGGCGGCACCTACGCCGGTAGCCCGATCGCTTGCGCCGCGGCCCTGGCCGTGATGGAAGTGTTCGAAGAAGAACACCTGCTGGATCGTTGCAAGGCTGTTGGCGAGCGTCTGGTAACCGGCCTGAAGGCCATCCAGGCCAAGTACCCGGTGATCGGTGAAGTCCGTGCCCTGGGCGCGATGATCGCGGTCGAGCTGTTCGAAAACGGCGACAGCCACAAGCCGAACGCTGCAGCCGTGGCGTCCGTTGTGGCCAAGGCTCGCGACAAGGGTCTGATCCTGCTGTCCTGCGGCACCTACGGTAACGTTCTGCGCGTCCTGGTACCGCTGACCTCGCCGGACGAGCAACTGGACAAAGGTCTGGCGATCATCGAAGAGTGCTTCTCCGAACTCTGATCCCCTGTGTGACCTGATCCACAAAAAACCCGCTTCGGCGGGTTTTTTCATGCCCCTTGAAACACATCCCGCCCATTAGCGCTGTATCGGATGGCCAGCATTGGCTAAGGTTTGCGCATTGCCAGGGAGAGCTGTATGACAACCGTCATTTTACCCGCCGTTCCAAGAGTCCTGATCGCCGAGGCCGACCCCTGGTCCCGGGATTTGCTTAAGGAAGTGTTGTTGAACGTACGCTGCGATGCGCGGCTGGATTTGTGCGCCGATGGTCAGCAAGCGCTGGAGCTATTGGCTGCCAACCCCTATGACCTGGTGATCGCCGACTGGGAGTTGCCCGGCGTCGATGGCCTGAATGTCCTGCGCAGCATCCGCCAGCGCAAACGCAATCCGCCCATGCCGTTCATTCTGATGAGCAGTCGCAACGACAGTGCCAGCGTGCGCGAGGCCTTGCCGCTGGCGCCGGCCGCGTACCTGACCAAACCCCTGAATATGGAAAGCCTGACCCATCGGTTGCAGGGGCTGCTGCTGAACGCTGGCGAAGAAGTCTCGTGCGAAGTGCCGTCGCTGGCACCGGGCATGACGTTGTCGGTGTTTCTGGAGCGTCGACGGGAATTGGCTGACGGTGCGCCGCTGATGACCGACGTGCAAGTGGCGGTCAAACGCAGCCTCAATCCCAATGGCCTCGATTTGACGGTGCTGGAAGACGAAATCCGCACCGATCCGCAGGTTACCGCTGTGCTGATCGCCGCTGCCAACAGCGCGGCCCAGCACCACGGCACCGCTGTGCAAACCCTGTCCCAGGCGCTGCATCGCCTGGGCACCGGGCAGAGCATGAACCTGATTCTCGGGTTGGCGCTCAAGCGCAGTGCCCGGCTCAGCGATCCGCAATTGGCCGACTATGCCGAGCGTTACTGGGATCTGTCCCTGCACACCGCCGAATACGCGAGAACCCTGGCGCGCTTGCTCGATCTGGATCAGGAGCGCTGCTATTGCGCCGGCATGTTGCATCGTCTCGGCGATCTGGCGTTGCTGCGGTGTTTGCAGGAATGGAAACAGGCCGGTGGCGAACTGGACGAGCAGGAGGAAGTGGGCGAAGCGCTGGTTGAATTTGGCGCGGCCTATGGCTCGGCCCTGCGCACGCGCTGGCGTCTGCCACTGGAGTTGCGCGAACTGATTGCGGCGGCCTATCAGCTCGGTGGCGGGGTTTACTCGCGCGAAGCACTGGTGATGAACATGGCGGCGCAGATGGCGCGCTTGACCGAGCATGAGGGCATCGAGGCGCTGGCGAAGAGCCGGACGGCGAGGTTGCTCAAGATCGGCCTGCCGGAGTTGATGCGTTTGCGCAAAAAGTAAGCACACCACCAACCCCTGTGGGAGCGAGCTTTTGTGGCGAGGGGGCTTGCCCCCGTTGGGCTGCGAAGCAGTCCTGCATTTGGTGTTCCAGCATTGTCAGGACAACCGCATTCGCTGGTTTACGGCTGCTGCGCAACCGAACGGGGGCAAGCCCCCTCGCCACAGGTATCCGGTGGTGCCAACGAAATCTCAGCCCGTCACAATCCGGTTCTTTCCCTCGCGCTTGGCCTGGTACATCGCGGCATCTGCCCGGGAAAACAGGTTTTCCACGTTTTCGTCCGCGGCGGTCAGGCTGGTCAGGCCCTGGCTGACGGTGATGCCGAACATCTGGCCCTCATGGTTGAAACTCAATTGCTGAATCTGCCGTTGCAGGCGTTCAGCCACTTGCAGGGCCATTTGCGGTGTACAGCCGGGAAACACCGCTGCAAACTCCTCACCGCCAATACGCCCGAACAGGTCGCCACGACGCAACGCTGCGCGGCCGCTTTCGGCAATGCGCTGCAACACGTTGTCGCCTTCCTGGTGACCGTAGGTGTCGTTGATCGTCTTGAAGTTATCAATGTCCAGCATCAGAAACGACAGCGGCTCGCCCTGTTGCCGGGTGTGTGCGAACGCGCGGTGGGCGCATTCGAAGAAATGACGGCGGTTGCTGCTCTGGGTCAGCGCATCGATGGTAGCCAGGCGATGCAGCTCGGTTTCCATCTGCTTCTTGTCGGTGATGTCTTCGGCGATGCCGACGATGATCACCGGTTGCCCCGGCTCGGGCTGGCGGTTGATGTAGCATTTGTCGCTTAGCCAGCGCACCTGGCCCTCGGCGGCGATGACTCGATACTCGCGGTCTTCGACGGCGCCTTTGTCCAGTACTTCGGCAAGGCTGCGTTCGGCATAGTCCAGGTCGTCAGGGTGAATGCTGTCGCACCATTGATTGCAGTCGGCCAGCAGTAGATCGGCCGAACGGCCAAAGATCCGTTCATAGGCGGGGCTGACGTAAAGCACCTTGCGGGTTTCCCAATCGAATGCCCACAGCACTGCATTGACGCTCATCAGCAAGGTGCTGAACAACTGTTCGCGTTCGCTCAGGCGTGCGACTTCGCGTTGGGCGTGCATCAGCGCTATCAGGGGCTGCGCGGCCTCGGGCCAATGGGACGGAGATGAGTCTTGCAGGTTTTTTGGGGCCATCGACACAAATCTCAAAGGGCATGCCGCGCGTTCGATAGCGGCCAACACCAAGCCTGCCGGGAATGGCGAAGTGTCTTTGAGATAGGGCTTTTTAGATGAAGTTCCCGCCTTGTGTGGCGAGGGAGCCTGCTCCCGCCGGGCGGTAGGGGAGACGGATTTTTGCAGTCACAAATCAATGTGGGAGCGGGCTTGCTCGCGAAGGCGGTGGGCCAGTCAATGAAGATGTCGACTGACTCACCGCCTTCGCGAGCAAGCCCGCTCCCACAGGTTTTTTCAGACGGCGGCAGGGCGCAGGGAGTAGGTCTTCAACTGATCGGCGAAGTCGCGCAGGGATTGAATCCCGCTGGCTTCGGCTTCGTGTACCCAGTCCTTGATGGCCGCCAGCATGTCGTGGCCATTTGAGCTGGTCTTGACCCAGATCTGCTGCAGAGCCAGGCGTTTCTCGTAAATTATCTTCAGTGCCTGGCTGTGCTCGAGCATGTTCTGGATGCGTACATGGTGTTTGTCATCCAGCAGACTGGTCTCCCGCGAAAGCAGGCGTTTGGCCCGGTGGAACTGGTGACGTACCGAGTGATCGACCTTTTCCAGCTCTTGCTTGACCAGCGGGCCGATCACCAATTTGCGGTACTGGGCCATGATCTGGAAGCGGTTGTTGAGGATCGCCATGGCGGTGTCCATGTCCAGGTTGCCCTTGCCTTCGACGCGGTGGGCAATCGGCGCAACCCGTTGAACCTTGGCCAGGCGCAGGAAGCTGAAGACTTGAATCCACGCCCAGCCCAGGTCGAATTCCCACTTCTTCACCGACAGTTTTGCCGAGTTAGGGTAGGTGTGATGGTTGTTATGCAGCTCTTCGCCGCCAATCAGGATGCCCCAAGGCACCAGATTGGTCGCCGCATCGCGGCATTCGAAGTTGCGGTAGCCGATGGCATGGCCCAGGCCATTGACTACGCCGGCGGCCCACACCGGGATCCACATCATCTGGATGGCCCAGATGGTGATGCCGATGGTGCCGAACAGCAGCAGGTCGATAACGCCCATGATCGCGATGCCCAGCAGCGGGAAGCGGCTGTAGAGGTTGCGCTCGATCCAGTCTTCGGGGCAGTTCTTGCCGTAGATGCGCAGCGTCTCGGGGTTTTCCGCTTCGGCGCGGTACAGCTCGGCGCCTTTGCGCAGCACTGTGGACAAACCCTTGATGACCGGGCTGTGCGGGTCATCGACGGTTTCGCATTTGGCGTGATGCTTGCGGTGGATGGCGGTCCACTCGCGGGTGTTCTGCGCCGTGGTCAGCCACAGCCAGAAACGGAAGAAATGCTTCAGGCCGGCATTCAGCTCCAGGGAGCGATGGGCCGAGTAACGATGCAGATAGACCGTGACGGCGATGATCGTGACGTGGGTCATCAGCAGGGTGACTGCTACCAGCGACCAGGGCGACAAGCCAAGAAAACCTTCGTACCACATAGGCTGTAGGGCCCTCGATAAAGAAAAAACAGCCGTTGCATTATCACTAAGCCCACACAGAAAACCAGTCACCCTTTCAGATAAGAGTGGCTGGATGTGTCTTTAAACTATAATTCCAACCTTTTTGTAGGGACATGGATCGCCGGATGTCTGCCACCTATCGCGATGCCTTGTGTGCAGCGCTGCTCTATCTGCTGCTTTCTGTGGCTTGGCTGCAGATCAGTGGCTATTTATTAAACAGTTTCTTCGATAGCTCTGCCGAGCGATTGCGATGGCAACTGATCAACGGTTATGTCTGGGTGCTGTTCAGTGCCGGGATGATCTTCATTGCTCGGGCGCGGCTGCTGCGGTGTCTGGGTATCGGCGCCAAACTGCGTGAGCGCGATGCCGACCGCATGCGCTTGCGCCAGGCGGCAGCCGTGTTCGACTGCACCCGCGAAGGCGTGCTGGTCACCAATCGGGAAGGTCTGATCGTCCATGTGAACCGGGCATTCATGGAAATCACCGGTTACGGGTGTGAGGACGTGCTGGGGCAGCGGCCCAACCTGTTCAAGTCCGGGCGACACTCTCCTGAGTTCTATCAGGTGATGTTTGCCACGCTCGCCAGTGTCGGGGAGTGGAGTGGAGAAATCTGGAACCGGCGCAAAAGCGGCGAGATTTACCCGCAATGGCAAACGATCCGCCTGATCCACGACGACTACGGCCAGCCGAGCCAATATGTGGCGGTGTTTTCCGACATCAGCGCAATCAAGAATTCAGAACACGAACTGATGCACCTGGCGCACCACGATCCGCTGACCGATCTGCCGAACCGCCTGCTGTTCATCGATCGCGCCGAACAGGCCCTGGCCTCGGCACAGGTCCATAAGCGTGGCTGCGCGCTGCTGATGGTCGATCTCGATCACTTCAAGATGATCAACGACAGCCTCGGGCATACCATTGGCGACCAGTTGCTCAAGGCTGTGGCCGAGCGCCTGGGGGCCATGTTCGGTCCGGGCGTCACCCTGGCGCGGTTGGGCGGGGATGAGTTCGCCATACTTGCCGAAAGCTGTCCGCAACTGATTCAGGCCGCTGCGTTGGCCCAGCGGATCATCGATGGTCTTAAAGACCCGTTCCTTATTGATGGGCACCTGCTGTCCATAAACACCAGCATCGGCATCAGCCTGTTCCCCAGCGATGCGCTGAGCGTCGAGCAACTGCTGCGCAATGGCGACTCTGCACTGTTCAAGGCCAAGAGCGCGGGGCGCAATGATTATGCCCTGTACACCGAAGAGCTGACGGCCCACGCCCAGCAACGGCTCGAGATCGCCTTCGAATTGCGCCGCGCCCTGGACCGACAAGAGCTGCGGGTCTATTACCAGCCGGTTCACGACCTCAAGAGCCGTCGCCTGATCGGCGTCGAGGCGCTGGTGCGTTGGCAGCACTCGCAGCGGGGCCTGGTGTCGCCGGCGGAATTCATTCCGGTCGCCGAACGAACCGGTCTGATTGCAGAAATCGACACCTGGGTCATGGCGCAGGCGTGTCGGCAGATGTGCCAGTGGCAGCAGGACGGGGTGGTGCTGTCGTTCGTCGCGGTCAACGTTTCTTCGCGTCTGTTCGCCCGTCGTGAGCTGTATCAGCAGGTGGCGCAGGTCCTGCGCGAAACCGGGCTGGAGCCGGCGTTTCTCGAGCTGGAAGTCACTGAAAGCGCGGTGATGGAAGACCCGGAAGTCGCGCTGGAGCAGATGCATCGCCTGCGCGAGCTGGGTGTGCGCCTGGCCATCGACGACTTCGGCACGGGTTACTCATCGCTGCTGCGGCTCAAGCGTCTGCCGGTGCAGAAGTTGAAAATCGACCAGGGCTTCGTCGCCGGGTTGCCGTGGGATGAGGATGATGCGGCGATCTCGCGGGTGATCATTGCGCTGGCCCAGAGCATGGGCATGCAGGTCCATGCCGAGGGGATCGAGCAGGCTGAGCAGGCGGAATTTCTGCTCGAGCACGATTGCGATCTGGGTCAGGGCTACTGGTTCGGGCGGCCGGTACCGGCGGAGCAGCTTGACTGGATGCATGAGCCGGTGATCGTGTAGGAGCAAAACCTGTGGGAGCGAGCTTGCTCGCGATAGCGGAATATCAGTCGACATTTCTGGTGGCTGACACTCCCTCATCGCGAGCAAGCTCGCTCCCACAGGTTTTTTTGGTGTGCCTGAAAGAGGGTGATTCACCTCAAGCTCTTGTCTCCACAGTTAATCTCTTCTGGTTATATAAACATTCTTAAATAGTCTTTTTAAGAATATCTACACCTCTCTAGTATTGCTCTCAAGCCGCAAGCAGTGCCGACACTGCGAGGCAACCTCTCAGTTGAAGGAGCAGCAATATGAGCGCATCCCTGCGTAGCGTCGACGGTCAAGACGAAGCCACCATCCTGCGTGAAATCCAGAGTGCCCTGCGCGATCTGCGCTTTGGCGCCGTGGAAATCACTGTGCACAACGCCCAGGTGGTGCAGATCGAACGCAAAGAAAAATTCCGTTTGCAGCAGCCGGGCAACAAGTCGGGCTGAGGCGAATCAGGCAACGCGATATCCCATAAGAAAAAGCCAACAAACCAAGAATTCCAGGAGCTTTCACCATGTCGTCGATTCGTCATTTCGCTTTGGCCGCCCTGGCCAGCGCCCTTTTTGCCGGTTCCGCCGTTGCCAAGGACTATGAGCTGCTCAACGTGTCATACGACCCGACCCGCGAGCTGTATCAGGACTACAACGCCGAATTCATCAAGTTCTGGCAAAAGGACCACGCCGGTGACTCCGTGAAAATCCAGCAATCCCACGGCGGTTCGGGCAAGCAGGGTCGGGCGGTGATCGATGGCCTGCGTGCCGACGTCGTGACCCTGGCCCTGGCCGGCGATATCGACGAAATCGCCAAGCTTGGCAAGTCCCTGCCGGCGGACTGGCAAAAACGCCTGCCGGACGCCAGCACGCCTTACACCTCGACCATCGTGTTCCTGGTGCGCAAGGGCAACCCTAAAGGCATCAAGGACTGGGGCGACCTGGTCAAGAATGATGTCTCGGTGATCACACCGAATCCGAAGACCTCCGGCGGTGCGCGCTGGAACTTCCTCGCGGCCTGGGCCTATGGCCTGAAAGCCAATGGCGGCGACGAAGCCAAGGCCAAGGAATACGTGCAAACCCTGTTCAAGCACGTGCCAGTGCTGGATACCGGCGCCCGCGGCTCGACCATTACCTTCGTCAACAACGGTCAGGGCGACGTATTGCTGGCCTGGGAAAACGAAGCCTTCCTGGCCCTGAAAGAAGAGGGTGGTGCCGACAAGTTCGACATCGTCGTGCCTTCGCTGTCGATCCTCGCTGAGCCGCCGGTGGCGGTAGTCGACAAAAATGCCGAGAAAAAGGGCAACGGGCAGATCGCCGAAGCCTACCTCAAGTACCTGTACAGCCCGGCCGGCCAGGAAATCGCGGCGAAGAACTTCTATCGTCCACGTGACAAGGACGTGGCCGCCAAATACGCCCAGCAGTTCCCGAAACTGGAGCTGGTGAGCATCGACAAGGATTTCGGCGGCTGGAAAGTCGCACAGCCGAAATTCTTCAATGATGGGGGCGTGTTCGACCAGATCTACCAGGCGCAGTAATCTGACTCAAGCCACGCAACGAGCCTGATGCCTGGGCTCGTAACTGTGGGAGCGGGCTTGCTCGCGAAGGCGGTGTGTCAGGCGACGTAAATGTTGACTGATATGGCCTCTTCGCGAGCAAGCCCGCTCCCACATTGATGCGTTTAGCGGATCGCTTTTTAACCAAGGACTTTTATGTCGCGTCGTATCTCCCCCGTCATACCCGGCTTCGGGCTGACGCTGGGCTACACCTTGGTGTACCTCAGCCTGATTGTGCTCATACCACTGGCGGCAATGTTCGTGCATGCCGCTCAACTCACCTGGGATCAGTTCTGGGCAATCATCTCGGCGCCACGGGTGCTGGCCGCGTTGAAGCTCAGCTTCGGCACCGCCCTGTGTGCCGCGATCATCAACGGCATCATCGGCACGCTGCTGGCCTGGGTATTAGTGCGCTATACCTTCCCAGGGCGAAAAGTGATCGATGCAATGATCGACTTGCCGTTCGCATTGCCCACGGCGGTGGCCGGTATTGCGCTGACGGCGTTGTACACCCCTACCGGTCTGGTCGGTCAGTTTGCGGCGGATCTGGGTTTCAAGATCGCCTACACCCCTCTGGGCATCACCCTTGCCCTCACTTTTGTGACACTTCCATTCGTAGTACGTACCGTACAGCCAGTATTGGCGGATATTCCTCGTGAAGTCGAGGAAGCGGCGGCGTGCCTGGGTGCAAAACCCTTGCAGGTTTTCCGCCATATCCTGCTGCCGGCACTGCTTCCGGCATGGCTTACCGGTTTCGCTTTGGCCTTTGCCCGCGGGGTCGGCGAGTACGGTTCGGTGATTTTCATCGCGGGCAACATGCCGATGAAAACCGAGATTCTGCCGCTGCTGATCATGGTCAAGCTCGACCAATACGATTACACCGGTGCTACCTCCATTGGTGTACTGATGCTGGTGGTTTCCTTCGTCCTGTTGCTGCTGATCAACTTGTTGCAGCGGCGCATCGAAACCCCATAAGGAGGCGCACCCATGTCCCAATCGTCTATTGCTGCCGCTTCCTCGAACGCTGCCCGCCGTGGCAGTGCGACCTCGCGGCGAATCCTGATCGGCCTTGGCTGGCTGATTTTTGCGCTGTTCCTGTTGCTGCCGCTGTTCATCGTGGTGTCCCAAGGCCTGAAGCTCGGCCTCGGTGCGTTCTTCACCGCGATCTTTGAGCCGGACGCGCTGTCGGCCCTGAAACTCACGGTCATCGCCGTGTTGATTTCGGTGCCGCTGAACCTGGTGTTTGGTGTCAGTGCCGCGTGGTGCGTGAGCAAGTACTCGTTCCGTGGCAAGAGCATGCTGGTGACACTGATCGACCTGCCGTTCTCGGTGTCGCCGGTGATCGCTGGTCTGGTCTATGTGCTGATGTTCGGCGCCCAAGGCCTGTTCGGTCCATGGTTGCAGGACCACGACATCCAGATCGTCTTCGCCCTGCCGGGCATCGTGCTGGCGACGATCTTCGTCACCGTGCCGTTCGTGGCCCGTGAACTGATCCCGCTGATGCAGGAGCAAGGTACCCAGGAAGAGGAGGCCGCGCGCCTGCTCGGGGCCAACGGCTGGCAGATGTTCTGGCACGTCACCGTGCCCAACATCAAATGGGGCCTGATCTACGGCGTGGTGTTGTGTACCGCGCGGGCCATGGGGGAGTTCGGTGCGGTGTCGGTGGTTTCCGGGCACATTCGCGGGGTGACCAACACCCTGCCGTTGCACGTTGAGATCCTCTACAACGAATACAACCACGTGGCCGCGTTCGCCGTGGCGAGCCTGTTGCTGATCCTGGCGCTCTTCATCCTGCTGCTCAAGCAGTGGAGCGAAAACCGTATTAACCGCCTGCGCGCCAGCGCCGCGGAGGAATAATTCATGTCGATCGAAGTGCGTAATGTCAGCAAGAACTTCCACGCGTTCAAGGCGCTGGACAACATCAGCCTGGATATCCAGAGCGGCGAGCTCGTCGCGTTGCTCGGTCCGTCGGGCTGCGGCAAGACCACGCTGCTGCGGATCATCGCCGGCCTGGAAACTCCGGACCAGGGCAACATCGTGTTCCACGGTGAAGACGTTTCCGGGCATGACGTGCGTGATCGCAACGTCGGTTTCGTGTTCCAGCACTACGCCTTGTTCCGCCACATGACGGTGTTCGACAACGTCGCGTTCGGCCTGCGCATGAAGCCGAAGAACCAGCGCCCGAGCGAAAGCCAGATCGCAACCAAAGTCCACGAACTGCTGAACATGGTGCAACTGGACTGGCTGTCGGATCGCTATCCGGAACAACTCTCCGGCGGACAGCGTCAGCGCATTGCCCTGGCCCGAGCGCTGGCGGTGGAGCCAAAAGTGCTGCTGCTCGACGAACCTTTCGGCGCCCTCGACGCCAAGGTCCGTAAAGAGCTGCGTCGCTGGTTGGCGCGCCTGCACGAAGACATCAACCTGACCTCGGTGTTCGTCACCCACGACCAGGAAGAAGCGATGGAAGTCGCCGACCGTATCGTGGTGATGAACAAGGGTGTGATCGAGCAGATCGGCTCACCGGGCGACGTCTACGAAAACCCGGCCAGCGATTTCGTCTATCACTTCCTCGGTGATTCGAACCGTCTGCACCTGGGCGAAGACAGGCACGTGCTGTTCCGCCCGCACGAGGTGTCGCTGTCACGCCATGAACTGGAAGACCACCACGCGGCGGAAGTGCGGGACATTCGTCCGCTGGGCGCGACAACGCGGGTGACGCTTAAGGTTGAAGGGCAGAGCGATCTGATCGAGGCCGAAGTGGTCAAGGATCACGACAGTCTGGTTGGTTTGGCAAAAGGCGAGACGCTGTTCTTCAAGCCGAAGGTCTGGCAGAAGGTCGCCAACATCTAAAGCAAAAGCTTCGCGAGCAAGCCCGCTCCCACAGGGGGTCTATGTGCACCATAGATCCTCTGTGGGAGCGGGCTTGCTCGCGATTACGATCTAGACAGCAGCACGCTTCGGATTGACCCGCACACCTCCCGCCCGCGCCTCGATCTGCTCTTTCAGGTCATGCCGCATCCCCAGCATGAACGCCAGTTCGGCCACCACAAACAACGGCCCGACAATCAACCCCGTCACATCATCGACGAACGCCGGTTTGCGCCCTTCGTAGTGATGGCCGACAAACTGAATCGCCCAACCGATCACGAACATCGCTACGCCGCTGCCCAGCCAGACCAGCGTGCTTTGCTGCGCCAGCGCATGACCGGCCCACACGGACAGCCCGAGCAACACGGTCATCAACACGCCCAGGCGCAACTCCAGGCGCAGGTAAAACCACGCCGATGCCAGCGAGACGAGTACCGCCGGTGACATCCACACGCCGCCCAGCGACCACTCCGGCCGGGACAGCAACACCGCGACGGCCACCACGATCAGCGGAATGCCGATAAAGTGCGAGGCGATGTTGCGCGGGTCACGGTGGTAGGCAGCGTATTGACTGAGGTGGTCGACGAGGCTTTTCATTGTTGTTCTCCTGTAGGGTGATTGATCATGCCCCGGGGCCATTTCCCGCTCTGTCAGCCAGGCGACAATCTCTAGGAGTTTTCATGGATATGCAGGTCTGGCGTCCACGCCTGATGAGCGGTCAGTGGTTCAGCCATTTGCCTGTTTCCCTACAGGATAGCCTGCTGTCGGCGGCCAAGCTGCGGCGCCTATCGCCGGGGCAGCGGCTGTTCAAGCGTGGCGATCCACCCTGTGGCCTGTACGCGGTGCTTGAAGGCGCGGTGCGCGTCGGTGCCGTCAGCGAGCAAGGCAAGGAAGCGTTGCTGAGCCTGGTGGAGCCGCCGCACTGGTTCGGCGAAATCTGCCTGTTCGATGGCCAGCCACGCACTCACGATGCCTACGGCATGGGCCAGTGCACGCTGCTGCACATTCCCCAGAACACCTTGCTGGCGCTGCTCGATGAGCATCCGCAGCACTGGCGGCAACTGGCATTGCTGATGAGCCAGAAATTGCGCATGACCTTCATCAACCTCGAACAACTGAGCCTGTTGCCGGCCCCGGCACGGCTGGCGCACCGCTTGTTGATGATCGCCGAAGGCTATGGCGAGACCGCCCCACCGCGCCGCGTCCTGCAACTGCCCCAGGAGCAGCTTGCCGCAATGCTGTCGCTGTCGCGCCAGACCACCAACCAGATTCTCAAGGAACTGCAGGGGCAGGGGATCATCGGGCTGAGTTACGGCGAAATTGAAATCCTCGATGCCGAGCGATTGCGGGCACTGGCCACAATCTGACGGTGAACACCGAACCATTGTGGGAGCGGGCTTGCTCGCGAAAGCGGTGTGTCAGTCGATATTGATATGGCTGAACTGACGCCTTCGCGAGCAAGCCCGCTCCCACAGTGGATTTGTGTGAATCCAAAGTTTGTGGTCGCCGAAAAAACCTGTGGGAGCGGCGGTGCGGCAATCCGACTTGCTCGCGAAGAGGCCGGATAAGACAACCCACCTTCAGAATCAATCACCGCAACCCATCCCGAAACTGCCCCGGTGTCATCCCGGTCCAGCGCTTGAACGCGCGGCTGAAGCTGCTGGTGTCGGCAAATCCGAGCAGATAACTGATTTCGCTCAGCGACACTTGCGGGTCACGCAGGTGCAGCAGCGCGAGGTTTTCGCGGCTTTCGTTGAGCAACGTGTCGAACCGGCAGCCTTCATCGGCCAGGTGCCGTTGCAGGCTGCGCAGGCTCAGGTGCAGGGCCTTGGCGATGTGTTCGGCGCTGGGTTCGCCTTCGGGCAGTTGTTCTTCAATGGCATCGCGAACCTTGCGCTCCCAGGTCAGCGGCTTGAGTTGTGCCAGGGTGCGTTTGAGCACGGTTTCGTTGTGTTCGGCCAGTTCCGGGTTGGCGTCATCCAGGTGGCTGTCGAAGTCGACGAGGGCGAACTCCAACCGGTCTTCGTCGGCGCCGAAGTTCATGGGCGAGCGGAAGACTTTATGCCATTGGTGCGCGTCCGCCGGCTCCGGGCGACGCAGGTAGGTCGCCAGTGGCGCGTAGTCGCGACCCAGGCGATTGCGGCAGGTGCGCACGTAAATCGCCATGAACGCATCGATGGCTTCGAAGGCCGGGGCGGGGTTACCGGCCGGGATTTTCAGGCTGAAACGGTAGCGATCCTCGACACGGGTCAGTTCCAATTCCAGGGCGTCACTGACCACCTGGTGATAACGCACGATGCGCTCGAACACTTCCCGCAGGCTGCCGCTGGCTACCAGCGCATAACCCAGCGCATGGAAGGTGGTCGGGCTGACGAAACGCGAAACCCGCAAACCGATCGCCGGGTCACCGCTGGCCTGCACCGCCAGATTCCACAGGTGCGTGGTGCCCGACAGCGGATAGCGCGCGTTCGGGTCGTCCATCAGTTGCGGGTCGAGCCCCGCTTGCTGGCACAAGGCGGTGCTGTCGATGCCCAGGGCATCGAGTTGCTTGCGCAGGGCGCGGGTCCAGCTGGCGAGGGAGGTCGGTTCAGTCATGCTGATTGGCGCTTCCGGTCAACAGGTTGGCGTTCTCGGCTACCGCGTTGCGAGGGTTCGCAAGGCAGGATGCAACCATCAATAACCAGAGGATGGAAGCATGGACGGTACTTCTGCAAGCCCCCAACGACTGAATGCAGCCCAACGATCGGCCCATATCCGCGAAGTGGTGCTGGCCAGAGGCGTCGAGCTGCGCGAGCAATACCCGATTCTCAAGCATCAGGACGCCCTCGGCGCAGGCATTCTGGCCTTCGCCCTGGCTGGTATGGTCGGTTCGGCGGCACTCTATATGACCGGGCACATGGCGTGGTGGGCGTGCCTGCTGCTCAACGCGTTTTTTGCCTCGTTGACCCATGAGCTGGAGCACGACCTGATCCATAGCATGTACTTCCGCAAGCAGAAGGTGCCGCACAACCTGATGATGGGGCTGGTGTGGCTGGCGCGGCCGAGCACTATCAATCCGTGGATTCGCCGCCATCTGCACCTCAATCACCACAAGGTGTCGGGCTCTGAAACCGATATGGAAGAACGCGCCATTACCAACGGCGAGCCTTGGGGTATCGCGCGATTCTTGATGATTGGCGACAACATGATGTCGTCGTTCATCCGCATGCTGCGGGCCAAGACCTGGGCGCAAAAGATCAGCATCGTCCAGCGCACCCTGAAGGTCTACGCACCGCTGGCGCTGATGCATTGGGGCGCGTGGTACGTGTTTCTCGGTTTCCACGCAGCGAACGGCGTTGCACATCTGATGGGCGCACCGATCGAGTGGTCGGCGACCACGTTGTCGGTGATGCAGGTGATCGACATCGCGGCGGTCGTGATCATCGGCCCGAACGTGTTGCGCACGTTCTGCCTGCACTTCATCAGCTCGAACATGCACTACTACGGTGACGTGGAGCCGGGCAACGTGATGCAGCAGACGCAAGTGCTGAACGCGTGGTGGCTGTGGCCGTTGCAGGCGTTCTGCTTCAACTTCGGCAGCAGCCACGGGATTCATCATTTTGTGGTGAAGGAACCGTTCTACATCCGGCAGCTCACCGTGCCGGTGGGACACAAGGTGATGCGCGAGATGGGCGTGCGGTTCAATGATTTCGGTACGTTTGCACGGGCCAACCGGTTTGAGCGCAAGGACGAATTGGTCGGGGAAAAGGTGCGTACTGCTCAGGCTTGATGGTTGTCTGCAAGGGCCTCTTCGCGAGCAAGCCCGCTCCCACATTTGATCTTCAGAGAACACATTATTTGTGAACAACCGAGATCCTCTGTGGGAGCGGGCTTGCTCGCGAATGCGGTGCATCAGGCAATATCAATCCGGCTGAAACGGCGACTCACTCAAGATCACCCCTGTCTCATCCACATACCGCTGCCAATGTTCGATCAAGGCACTGAGCTTCTGCGGTTGGCTCGACGCCAGGTCATGAATCTCCCCCGGATCATTGCCCAGGTCATACAGCTGCCAGGTCGCCGGCCCCACCGGTCCCGGGATGTAAACCGCCTTCCATTGCCCTTGCCGAATCGCCCGACGTCCGAACAATTCCCAACCGGTGACGGTGTGCTCGTCATGCACTTGCGCCGTCTCGCCAGACAAGAACCCAAGCCACGACTTGCCTCGAACTTCCGCCACGGGTTTGCCGTGCCACTGCTTGCCTGGATGACGCACGCCGGCCAGATCAAGAATGGTCGGCGTGATGTCCATTACCGTGCCAAACCCATGGCTGATCTGGCCCTTGAGCGGCAATTGCGGGTAGTGCACCAGCGCCGGAACACGGATCCCGCCTTCGGTCGTGAAGGCTTTGAACAGCCGCGACGGCGCGGTCGCCACTTGTGCCCAGTTCGGCCCGTACCAGACGTAGGAGTTGGCGCGACCGATGTTGTCCAGGCTGTTGTCATAATGCTGGTTGAGATAGGTCAGCAACTGCGGGCCGAATTTCGGAAAGGCCTCCAGCAACGCCCCTTCGGCACCGTTATCGGACATGAACAGGATGAAGGTGTTGTCCAGTTGCCCTTGCTGGCGCAAGTAATCGACAACCCGCCCGATGTTCCAGTCCATGCGCTCGACCATCGCCGCATAAACCTCCATGGCCCGCGCGGAGATCTGCCGTTGCTCGTCGCTCAGGGCATCCCACTGTGCAGTCAACTGGATCAAAGGATGCGGCTCGACATCGGCCTCGATCAGCCCCAGCTTTTTGAGTTTTTCCAGACGCTCTAGTCGCAATACTTCAGGGCCGGCGTCATAGCGCCCGCGGTATTTTTCCACCACCTCGGCCGGCGCCTGCAGCGGCCAGTGGGGCGCGGAAAACGGCAGGTAGGCGAAGAAAGGCCGGGTCTGGTCGCGCTCCTTGAGGTAATGCAGCAGCTTGTCGCCAAAGGCATCGGAGGAATAAAAATCCTTCGGCAGTTCATCGATGAATTGGTCGTCTTCGATGTACAGCGCCGGGGTGGATTTCAGCAGCCGTGGCGTCGTTTCATCGTAGGTCGGCTCGAAGCCGTAATGGTTGGCCGCGCCGGGCAACAGCGAAAACGAACGCTCGAAACCCCGGGCGTGCGGCGCCAGCTCTGCGGTCAGGCCCAGGTGCCATTTGCCGCTCATCAAGGTCTGGTAACCGGCCTCGCGCAGCAGCTCGGGCAGGGCGACCACGCGGTCGTTCAGGTGTCCTTCGTAACCCGGTTTGCCGATCAGGTCCGGGGTCAGTGCTTCGGCCATGGTGCCGATGCCGGCGATGTGGTGGTCGGTACCGGTGAGCAGCATCGAGCGGGTCGGCGAGCAGGTCGGCGCGGTGTGAAAATCGGTCAGGCGCAGGCCATTGCTGGCCAGTGCATCGAGATTCGGCGTGTTGATTTCGCCACCGAAGGCGCCGATGTCGGAAAAGCCCAGGTCATCGGCCAGGATCACTAGAAAGTTGGGACGTTGCGGCATCAAGAATTTCCTTTTTCAGTAGGCAATGAAGGACAACGGCAGATCGCGGACCTGCACCGGCACGGGGGACTGGTAGTGATCGTCGCTGGTGAGTTCGTGAAGCAGTTCCTCGCGTAACTGGTGGAAGTCGAAACTGCTGCGCTGGCGCGGATGGGGCAGGGCAATGTCGACCACTTGTTTGATCCGCCCCGGACGCGGCTCCATCACCACGACACGGTCGGCGAGGAAGATCGCTTCCTCGACATCGTGGGTGACCAGCACGGTGGTGATTTTTGCCCGGGCGCGGATCGCCAACAGTTCGTCCTGCATCTGCTGGCGGGTCAGTGCATCGAGGGCGCCGAAGGGTTCGTCCAGCAGCAGAATCCGTGGGCTGGCCACCAGTCCGCGAGCAATGGCCACGCGCTGGGCCATGCCGCCGGAGAGCTGGTGCGGATAGGCGCGGGCGAAGTCGCCCAGGCCCACCAGTTCGATGAAATCGTGGATGCGCTTGTGCTTTTGCGCAGCGCTCAATGGCTCGTTGACCAGGCCCAGGCCGATGTTGTCGGCCACGCTCAGCCACGGGAACAAGCGGTGTTCCTGAAAGACGATGCCGCGCTCGCCGCCGATGCCGGTGACGGCTTTTCCGTCCACGCTGATTTGCCCGCGAAACTGCGTATCGAGGCCCACCAGCAGCCGCAGCAAAGTGGATTTGCCGCAACCGCTGGAGCCGACAATGGCGACGAACTCGCCCTCGGCGATGTCCAGGTTGAATTCGCGAATGGCCTCAAGTGTGAAGCCGTCGACGTCGAAGGTTTTGCCCACGTGATTGAAGCTGACAATCGGTGCGTTCATGCGTGTCTCCAGCGAGTGGCGCGGATTTCCAGGCGTTGGCCAATGAGGTTGAGCAGGGCGCCGGTCAGGCCCACCAGCAGCATGCCGGCCATGATCAGATCCATGCGCAGCAGTTGCTGGGCGCCGATCATCTGGCTGCCGATGCCGCCGTTGGACGGCATGAAGTATTCAGCGCCAATGGTGCCGAGCCAGGCGTAGATAAGGCTCAGCCGAAGCCCTGCAAAAATCCCTGGCGCCGCGCCCGGTAGTACCAGTCGAACCAGGCGCTGACGCAGACTCAGGCGCAACACCTGCGCTGCCTCGTTCAGTTGCGGCGAGAGGTGGGCGACGCTGCGTTGGGTGGCGATAAACAACGGGAAAAAGGCGGCGAGGGCAACGAACACCCACTTGGCCAATTCCCCCAGGCCGAACCACGCGGTGAGCAGTGGCACCCAGGCGAATATGGCGATCTGACGGATGGCGGCGAGGGTTGGGCCGAGCACGCGTTCACTGGTGCGCGACAATCCCAGCAGCAACCCCAAGGCAAACCCGAGCCCGCCGCCGAGCAGCAACCCGCCAAGGGTTCGGCCCAGGCTCAGGGCCATGCCACCAAGCAATGTGCCGTCGAGCAAACCATCCCGAGTGGTCTGCAGGACGGCCAGCGGGCTGACCAGAATGTTCGCGTCAATCCATTGCTGATCCGAGGTCAGTTGCCACAACGCCAGAAGCGCCAGTGGCAGCAGCCACGGTTGCAATCGCTGCCAACCTTGATAACGCGGCCCGCGACGGATTTCGGCCGTGGCCGGGTGCGGCCAGTGCACCAGTTTCCTGTCCAGCAAACCGATGCCGCGATCCATCGCCACACCGATCAAGCCGATCACCACAATGCACACGAACACGATGTCGAGCATGAACAGCTGCCGGGCCCAGACCATCAGGTAGCCGATGCCTTCACTGGAAGCGAGCAGTTCAACAGCGAGCAGTGAAGTCCAGCCGGCGGCCAGTGCGAGGCGCACACCGGCCATGAATGCCGGCAGTGCGGCAGGCAGCACCAGGCGTCGGATCAACAGGTGCCTGGGCAGGCGCAACACGGCGGCGGCTTCGCGCAGTCTTGGTTGTGCATCGCGCACACCGACCAGTGTATGCAGGGTCACCGGCACCACGATGGCCTTGATCAACACCACCAGTTTCAGCACTTCGCCAATGCCGAAAAACACCATGAACAATGGAATCCAGGCCAGGGTCGGAACTTGCGCCAACCCGGCAAAGGTTGGAAATACCAGGCGCTCCAGTCGACGACTGAAGCCCAGTGCGGCACCCAAAACCGCACCTGCGCTGATCCCGGCCAGCAGCCCCCAGAACAAGCGTTGCAGGCTGATCCACAAATGGTTCCACAACTCGCCTTGGGACAATTCCAGTGCGCTGCTCCAGACCAGGGTCGGCGCCGGCAGGATCTGCTCGCTCATCCAGTGATTGCGGCTGGCGAGCCACCAGAGGCTGAACAGGAGAGTCGGCAACAACCATGGCAACAGCCGATGGTTCAGGCTCGGCCAGCGCTGCTTGCTTTCAAGCGACGGCGCGGGCAATGGCAAGCTGAGCAGAGAAACACGGGCCATGGATGACCTCCGTTGTCGAGTTGCAATACAGGCCTGCTTTTTTGTGGGAGCGGGCTTGCTCGCGAAAGCGGCGTATCAGGCAGCCATGAAGTGACTGACACTCCCTTTTCGCGAGCAAGCCCGCTCCCACAGGGTCCAAGGCGTATGCAAAATTGATCTATAAAAATTAAAATCAATGCTATTGAGAGATAAGCGAAACCATTTAAGGCCTCCATAAGCCACTGCATCCAATGCATTCGAAGAATATTTTTGATGCTGCCAAGGCATACGCCACGGAGAGGTCCGCAGGCGTTGATATAGATCAAAATAGTCTAAAAATGTGAATTTATAGTATTTAAGTGTTGGTTCTACTTGGGCCTACTTTCGGCTCCTCAACGCCCGTTGCCTCAAGGAGCCGCACCCATGAACCTTCCCTTCAAACGTGTCATCAGTCTGTTCGCCGCACCGGCCCTGGCGGGCCTGCTGGCTTTCACGGCCAACGCTGGTGAACTCAAGGAAATCCGCATCGCCGTGCCGGACCTGAGTGCCGGTACCCAGCACAGTGGTGGCGGGGTCGTGGATGTGCTGCGTGATCAACAGATCTTCGAAAAGGCTTTCGCCGATCAAGGCATCAAGATTCAGTGGAGTTTCTTCAAGGGCGCAGGCCCGGTGATCAACGAGGCGTTCGCCAACGGTCAAGTGGACCTGGCCTACCTCGGCGATCTGGCGGCCATCATCGGCAAGTCCAATGGTCTGGATACGCGACTGCTCAGCGCCTCGGCGCGCGGGGTGAAGCATTACCTCGGCGTGGTGCCGGGTTCAGGGATCAAGACCCTGCAGGACCTCAAGGGCAAACGCATGGCCATCTTCCGTGGCACCGCCAGCCAGCTGTCCTTCGATGCGGCGCTGGCTAGCCAGGGGTTGAGCGAGAAGGATGTGAAAGTCATCAACCTCGACTTCAACGCGGCGGTCGCGGCGCTGGCGGCGAAGCAGATCGATGCCTCGTGGGGCGGTTCCGGGCTGACGGCGTTGCAAGCCAAGGGGCTGGCCGAGTTACCGCTAAACACCAAGGATCTGGGCGGTGCGGGCAGCGTGCAGGCGGTGCTGATAGGGACTGGAAAGTTTGTCGATGCGCATCCGGAGGCGGTGGCGAAACTGCTCAAGGCCCAACAGCAGGCCGTGGAGTGGCTGACCCAGGACAGCAACAAGGACGCCTACATTCAGTTGGTGTCGGGGCTGGCGAGTTATCCGGCGGTGATCCTCACACAGGACCTGAAGGATCAGAAACTGAGCGAGGTGTTCCCCTCGACGCTTGACCCGGTGTTCCTCGGCAAATTGCAGGATGCCGTGGACCTGGCTTCGCAGCAGAAGCTGATTCGCAAGTCGTTCAAGGTCAGTGATTGGGTGGTGCCGGAGTTGGCTGCTGCGAAGCTCTGAATTTTTGTCGTCAATGCGGACGCTTTCGCGAGCAAGCCCGCTCCCACATTGGACTTGCGTCGTACACAAATCCAATGTGGGAGCGGGCTTGCTCGCGAAGGGGCCCTAAACAGCAACGCTGATCTGCTGCCTGTCCACCGCCACCAACGTCTCGATCATCGCCCGCGCCGCCGGTGACAACCGGAACCCCGTGCGGCTGACAATCCCGCACCGCGCATTCATGCTCTCAATGTTCTGCGGCAGGTTGCGCCAGTGCAGCAGCGCCAGCGACCCCTGGGCAACGTCCTCGATAAACGCCTCCTGCGTTCCCACGCCGATGGCATTGGATTGCAGCACCACTTTCACCAGCGCCGGAAAATGTTCGGTCTCGATGGTCGGTGAAAAATCCACCCGGCCACTGAGGTTCGCCAGCAGTTTGCGAATGCCCGGCGGGATCTTCGTAGTCGCCAGCGGGTAATCGAACATGTCGTTGGTCGACAGGCTCTCCTTGGCCAGCAGCGGATGCCCTGGCCGGCAGAAAAACACGCCGCGCTTGGGCGTCAGAGCCTGGGTCTGGAAGTTCGGATCGGACTCGAAATGGCGGATGTCGGCGATGAAGAATTCGATCTCTTCACGGCTCAGGGCGCGGCTGAGTTTCTCCCAGTTATCCACCTCGAAACAGGTGCGCACTTTCGGGTGCGCGTTGATGAACTGAGCCACCGCATCCGGTACCAGTTTCACCGCCGGTGCCGGGCCGCAACCGAAGCGCAGTTCACCGGCATCGAGCTTGGTCATCTGCGTCACTTCGCAGCTGAGCAGCGCAGCACCCTGCACCAGGCTGCGGGCATGTTGCAGCACCACCAGGCCTTCAGGGGTGGGGCGCAAATCCTTGTTGCCACGGTCCACCAGGACGCAGCCGAACTCGTGTTCGAGCCCCTGAATGCTACGGCTGAAGGCCGGCTGGGTAATGCCCATGGCCTCGGCCGCGCGCACGAAACTGCGGTGTTCGTCGAGGGCGATGAAGTAACGCAACTGGCGAAGATCCATATGCTTTTCCGGCATCCTAAAAATAGCTCGAAGGCATTTGCGACGAGGGTTGACTGAGGTTTTAAATGCAACCTCTTATTCCGTCAACGAAGCATGCAGATATCTAATAGATCTAAATAGAATATAGATAGAGCAGTGTTTCGCGGCCGGTTCAACCGTAAGCAGTCTGATGAGGGTCTACCCATGAGCAATGCCGCTTTCGCAGTACAACCCGCTGTTCACGCGCTTGAAATCCATCCGGTGGCCGGTCGCATCGGTGCCGAAATCCGTGGCGTACAGCTTTCGGGCGAGCTGGATGCCGCCACTGTTGAAGCCATTCAACAGGCACTGCTGCAATACAAAGTGATCTTCTTCCGCGACCAGACCCAGCTCGACGACCAACGCCAGGAGGCGTTCGCTCACCTGCTCGGCGAACCGGTGGCGCACCCGACTGTGCCGGTGCGCGAAGGTACGCGTTTTCTGCTGGAGCTGGACGGTGCCGAGGGCCAGCGTGCGAGCTCCTGGCACACCGACGTGACCTTCGTCGAAGCCTACCCAAAAGCCTCGATCCTGCGCTCGGTGGTGGCCCCGGCTTTCGGCGGCGACACCCTGTGGGCCAACACCGCCACTGCCTATGACGGGTTGTCGGTGGAGCTGCGTGAGCTGGCCGACAAGCTGGTCGCCGTGCACAGCAACGAATATGACTACGCCGGCACCAGGCCTGACGTCTCGGCCGAGAAGCTGGAGCGCTATCGCAAGATCTTCACCTCGACCGTGTACGAGACTGAGCACCCGGTGGTCCGCGTGCACCCGGTCAGCGGTGAGAAGAGCCTGTTGCTGGGGCATTTCGTCAAACGCATCAAGGGTTATTCCCAGGCCGATTCGGCGCACCTGTTCGGTCTGTTGCAGAGCCATGTGATCCGCCAGGAAAACATCGTGCGCTGGCGCTGGAAGGCCGGTGATGTGGCGATCTGGGACAACCGCTCCACCCAGCATTACGCGGTGGATGACTACGGGACCCAGGATCGCATCGTGCGCCGGGTGACGCTCAAGGGGGAAGTGCCGGTGGGGGTGAACGGGCAGGTCAGCCAGACGGTGAAAGGGCCGGATATCGACGGCGTCTGAACTGACGCTATCGCGAGCAAGCTCGCTACCACAGGGGATCTTCGCAGTTCACAGGATCAGTGTGGGAGCGAGCTTGCTCGCGATGGCGGCCTGGCAAGCAACACAGCATTTACTTTGATCGGGAACCCCGCCTTATGAGTCCGTTGCACCTCGCTTCAACCTCTTCACCCCAACGGCTCAAACGCCTGCCACTGGCCTTGTTGCTGGCAGGCAGCGCCAGTTGGACCCAAGGCTATGCAGCCGACAGCGCCACCCCGGAATCCATTCCGGTCAAGGCCGCCACGGCCGACAGCGCGCAATTGGAAACCGTGACGGTCACCACTCGCCGCCGCGAAGAAAGTTCTCAGGATGTGCCGACGCCGATGAGCGTGGTCAGTGGCCAGACCCTGGAAACCCAGCGGGTCTATCGCATCCAGGATCTGCAGCAACTGGTGCCGAGCGTCAACGTCGCCTACATGCATGCGCGCCAGTCCAGCGTGTCGATCCGTGGCCTGGGCAACAACCCGGCCAGCGATGGCCTGGAAGGCAGTGTCGGCCTGTACATCGACAACGTTTACCTCGGCCGCCCCGGCATGGCTGTATTCGACCTGATGGACATCGAGCAACTCGAAGTGCTGCGTGGTCCGCAAGGCACCTTGTTCGGCAAGAACACCACCGCCGGCGTGATCAACATCAGCACCCGCGCGCCGACCTTTACCCCTGAACGCAGCATCGAATCTTCGGTGGGCGAGGATGGCTACTTCCAGACCAAGGGCACGATTTCCGGCCCGCTGAACGACGAGCTGGCGGGACGTTTTTCCGCGTATCGCACCCGCAGCGACGGTGACATCAAGAATGAATTCGACGGCCACGATTTGAACGGTGGCTCCCGCGAAGGCTTCCGTGGGCAGTTGCTGTTCAAGCCTAACGAGTCGTTCAACTTGCGCTGGATCGGCGACTACAACGAGGAAGATTCCAGCGCCGGCACCCGTGTGTTGTACAACACCGGCCCAACCATCAATGGCACCAACCTGTATCAGACCCGGGCCAACGCGGCGGGCGCGACACTGGTCGACGGCACGCACCGCAAGGTCAACCTGAACAACGAACAGCACGTCACCGTGCATCAGGGTGGTACTTCGGTCGAGGCCAACTGGACGCTGCCAAGCGACTTCACCCTGACCTCTATCAGCTCCTATCGCTGGTGGAATTTCACCCCGCGCAACGATGATGGTCTGAACGTATCCGCCTTCCACAACGCTGGCGTTTCGGTGGAGGATAAGCAGTACTCTCAGGAGTTTCGCCTGGCGTCGCCTACCGGTGGACTCTTCGATTACGTGCTCGGCGCCTACTACTTCGGTTCCGACCTGGACAACAAATCCTTCACCTTCTACGGACCGCAAGCGGACATCTGGAGCGGTACACCTAACGGTGCGCTGAACAACATCGACAGCGTCGGCAACGGTCATATCGAAACCAACAGCTTTGCGCTGTTCGCCCAAGGCACCTGGCACTTGACCGAACGCCTGGATTTCACCGCCGGGCTACGTGGCACCTATGAAGAGAAAAACGCCAATGTCACGCGCGAGGCACCGGTCGGTGGCGTTACGGTAACCGGTGCGGCCGCCGCAGCACGGCGCGGTCGTGCCGGCGCTTTCGATTCCGGCGATCTGAATCAGTACAGCTCCAGCCCCTCGGGTCTATTGAACCTCAGCTACCGCATCACCGACGACCTGCTCACATACGCCACCTTGTCCCATGGCGAAAAGTCCGGCGGGGTCAATCTGGCGGTAGGCACGGCAGCGGTTGCCGGCGCCGACTCGCTGCTGATCGGCACCGAGCGCGCCAATAACGCCGAGCTCGGTTTCAAGAGCACCCTGTGGGACCGTCGCCTGCAACTCAATGCCAACCTGTTCTGGACCCAGGTCAACGGCTATCAGACCAACGCCTACGACGCCATCAATCGCGTGCAATACCTGACGAACGCCGGCTCCGTGCGCTCCCGTGGCGTGGAGTTCGAAAGCACCCTGATCCCGCTGCGTGGCCTGACGCTGAACATCAACGGCTCGTACAACGACGTCAGCTACCTCTCCTACAAGGACGCGCCGTGCCCGCCGGAAGTCAGCCTGGCGCCGGGCGCTCCAGCGTCCTGCGACCTCAGCGGCCATCAAGTGGTCGGTGCTTCGAAATGGATCGGCAACGCCAATGGCGAATACAAATGGAACCTGAGCAACGGCTTCGAAGAGTACGTCACCGCCAGCTATGCGTTCCGCTCCAAAGCGGTGGGCACGGTGGAAGATTCCGACTTCGGGCAGATTCCGAGTTATGCGGTGGTCAACCTGTCCACCGGCCTTCGCGGCGACTTCAACCAGGGGCAGTGGGACGTTTCGCTGTGGCTGAAAAACGCCTTCGACAAAACCTACTACACGACGCTGTGGACGGCCGCCAATGGCGGTTATGAAGGCCTGCTCGGCACACCGCGGACGCTGGGCGTGACCGGTCGATACGACTTCTGACGGAGAAAAACCATGCCTTGGATGAATACTTTCAATGCGGGCAAGGCATCGGTTTTTTTCCACTACGCCGGAGCCCTTGAACGGCGGGCTCTGGCGGTGGGTTGATGGTTTTATATATTCGCTAAAGATCTAAACATAAATTTAAACATTACTTTCAGAACTAAGCGTTCAAGCCAATGATTGCTCTACCAGGACGTCGTCGGGGGATGTTCAGCACGACGTTCCGGTAATCCGCAAAGAGACCGCAGGGAGTTAAACAATGGGCAATGTCCAGACCGCCGCCGGTGCACATGAAGTGCTGTGGCGCCAGGCACCCGGTGGTGAGCTGGTCGACCTCGGCCGACCGCACCGGGTGCCCTTGGGTCAGTTGCGTTTGCAGCGCGCGCCAAAAGGCGTCCTTCGCCGACGGGAAACGATCGTGCTGGGCTTGCTGGCGTTGCTGGTGCATGGCGCGGTGATCTATTGGGTCAATCAGCAACCGACCACCGTGCTGCCCATCGTGCCACCGCAGATTCCGCCGATGACCATCGAGTTCTCGCGTCCGGCGCCACCGGTGGTCGAGCCGCCGCCACCGCAACCTGTTCAGCCAGTGGTTGAGCCGCCTGCGCCCGTGGAAGAGGAACTGGCTGTGAAGCCGCCGCCACCGAAGCCGGTTCCCAAGCCCAAACCGGTTGCCAAGCCGATACCGAAACCGGCGCCCAAGGCCGTTGAGCAACCACCCGCGCCGCCGAAACCGGCAGCGCCCGTAGCGGCTCCTGCGCCACCTGCTCCCCCGGCCCCAGCTCCCGTGACACCTGCTTCAGCGAACGCGGGCTACTTGAAAAACCCGGCACCGGAATACCCCTCGCTGGCCCAGCGTCGTGGCTGGGAAGGCACGGTGTTGTTGCGCGTGCATGTGCTGGCCAGCGGCAAGCCCGGCGAGGTCCAGATCCAGAAAAGCAGCGGCCGCGAGGCGTTGGACGAAGCAGCGCTGAACGCGGTGAAGCGCTGGAGTTTCGTGCCGGCCAAGCAGGGTGATGTCGCCCAGGACGGTTGGGTCAGCGTGCCCATCGATTTCAAGATTCATTAAACCGAAACCAAATTCGCGCGAAACGTTTACACGAGGAATACATCATGACGTTACTGGCATCTCCACTTGAATCCATCGAAAGCGCGGTGATCTGGCTGCTGGTGGTTTTTTCCGTCGCGACCTGGGGTCTGGCATTGCTCAAGGGCGTGCAGTTCGGTCGCCTCAAGGCACAGGATCGAAAGTTTCATCAACAGTTCTGGGCCGCTTCGAGTCTCGACTCGGCGGCCGAACTGAGCGAAACCAGGCCCGGAGCGGCAGCCCGGGTTGCACAGGCCGGTTATGCGGCCATCCAGGTGGGCGAGGCGCCGCAGGCGGCGGACTTGAGCCAGGCGATCAATCATCAGGATCGTCTGGAGCGTGCCTTGCGACAGCAGATCGTGCGCGAGCGCCGGTCGCTGGAAACCGGGTTGGCGGTACTCGCGAGCATTGGCAGCACCTCGCCGTTCATTGGTTTGTTCGGCACGGTGTGGGGAATCATGGAAGCGTTGAAAGGCATCAGCGCGGCGGGCTCGGCAAGCCTTGAAACGGTCGCCGGGCCGATTGGCGCGGCACTGGTCGCCACCGGCGTAGGGATCGCCGTCGCGGTGCCGGCGGTGCTGGTTTACAACTATTTTTTGCGTCGTTTAAAACTGACGGCGGCGGACCTGGATGACTTCGCCCACGACTTCTACAGCCTGGCGCAGAAGAGTTCGTTCCGTGTGCTGATCCACCCGACGGCGCACAAAGTGGCGGCCCAGGGCAGCGTGCAGAAAGTGAAGGAGGCGTCCTGATATGGCCTTCTCCACGCAAGACACCGATGAGGTGCTCAGTGAGATCAACGTTACGCCGCTGGTGGATGTGATGCTGGTGTTGCTGGTGGTGTTCATCGTCACCGCACCGCTGCTGACCAACGCGATTCCGATCAACCTGCCCAAGACCGAAGCGGTGGCGCCGGTGGAGCAGAAAGACCCGTTGGTGGTGAGCATCGACGGTGCCGGCAAACTGTTTATCAACAAGGACGAGATACAGCCGGACTTGCTGGAGTTCAACCTCAAGTCGGCGAAGGCCAAGGACCCCGAGGTGCGCGTGCAGTTGCAGGCGGACGATGGGGTGAATTACGGCGAAGTGGCACGGGCCATGGCGTCGATTGAACGGGCAGGGATTAGCAGGCTGTCGGTGATTACTGCGCGTTAACGGATTTTCGTTTTCCGGGGCCGTCTCCTTGGCAGGGTGCGGCCCTTTTTTTATGCCTCGATTTCAGTAACACCACAAACCCCCTGTGGGAGCGGGCTTGCTCGCGAATGCAGAGTGTCAGGCGACAAGGATGTTGGATCTGATGGCCCCTTCGCGAGCAAGCCCGCTCCCACATTAGATTGAATTGTATATTCGATACTGGTCTTAACAAATAGCTTCTTATTCCTTAACGAATATAAATCCTCTCCCTATACTCGACCGGGAACAGACACGCAGGAGAGCTCCCCCATGCGCAACGAATCAATTCGCTACCTGATTGTGCCGGGCTGGCAAGGATCGCCAGAAGATCATTGGCAAAGCCACTGGCAGAACAGCCTGCCGAATAGCGCACGGGTGGAACAGGCTGACTGGTTGACGCCGCGCCGTGAAGACTGGGTCGCGGCGCTGGCCGAGGCGATTGCCGCCGACAGCACGCCGGTGATTCTCATTGCCCACAGCCTGGGTTGCATCACCGTCGCCCATTGGGCCGCGAGTGCCCCCGTGCAGTTTTTGCGTCAAGTGCGCGGCGCCTTGCTCGTCGCACCGGCAGATGTCGAACGCCCGGCTTGCGCGCCGGCGTTGCGCAATTTCGCACCGATACCGACGGATCTGCTGCCGTTCCCCAGCCAGGTTGTCAGCTCCGACAACGACAGCGCCGTCAGTGCACCGCGGGCCCTGGAGCTGGCGCGTAACTGGGGCGCCGAGGCGGGGATTCTGGCGGGGGCAGGGCACATCAACGTGAAGTCCGGTCACCAGCGTTGGGAGCAAGGTTTTGCCTACCTCTATCGACTGCAAAACCGCATGGAACACCACGCCCTGCGCCGCGCTTGAACACTTTCTTTATTTAACGCCCCCGTCTCCCGGCGGTTTTGGGCGGGAGTCTGCCATGAGCTTTGAAACCTTCGGCCAGCCGCTGCTGACCTTTCCCGATGCGGAAAAAAGTCCCCTGAGCATCCGCGCCAAGGCGCTGGTGTTTGTCGATCCGCGTTCACGACAATTACGTGAAGACCTTGAGCAACTGGCCACGCGTTCAGTGTCAGTGCTTATCCGTGGCGAAACCGGCACCGGCAAGGAGTTGCTGGCCCGCCATATCCACCGTGCCAGTGATCGCGGCGGGTTGTTCGTGTCGGTCAACTGCGGCGCCATCAGCCCGACCTACGCCGACGCCGAATTGTTCGGCTATGCGGCGGGCAGCTACAGCGGCTCGGCGAGCAGCCGCGCCGGGTGGTTCGGTTCGGCCAATGGCGGCACGCTGTATCTGGACGAAATCGGCGACCTGCCGTTGCCGATCCAGATCAAATTGCTCGCTGCCCTGGAGAACCACGAAGTCACCCGCGTCGGAGCCCATCAGCCGAGCCCGGTGGATGTGCGTCTGGTGGCGGCCACCAGCATCGATCTGGCCCAGGCGGTTGCCGCCGGAAAATTCCATGAACGCCTTTATCACTACCTCAGCGAAGGCCAACTCGAGCTGCCGGCACTACGCGAGCGGGTGGGGGATATCCTCTCGCTGGCGGAGTACTTCCTCGGCATCTACAGCCAACGCCTGGAGCTGCCGGTGCCGCTGATCAGCGAGGCCGCGCAACGCGTGCTGGAACGCCACAGATGGCCGGGCAATACCCGGGAACTGGAAAACGTCATCCACTTTGCGCTGTTGGTGAGTACCGGCGACGAGATCTTGCCGGAGCATTTGAATTTGCCTGATGAAGGTCTGGGACAGATCGAAAAGCAGCTCAAGCAGATTCTTGGCAACGGTACCGACGCCGAAAAAGACGCCTTGAAACAAATACTTAAAGGCACCGGCCTCCTGTAGGAGCGAGCCTGCTCGCGATGGTCTTCAACGATGACGCGGGTTTTCTGAATGCCCGCGTTGTCCTGGCGACCATCGCGAGCAAGCTCGCTCCTACAGCTGTATGAACAAAATGGAATATGAAGCTGAATAAACGTTATTGTTCGGGAATAAAAAATCCCGGTATTGTCCGCTTCACGCCAGCGATAGCACTTCACTGGCACTCTCATGTTCAAGCCGTCGCCACAAGCGACTGTGATTCTCGATAAGGACACTGCATGAAAAAGGTTCTGTTGTTCACCGCACTGGCGGCTGCCCTGACCGCGGGCCTGGCCCAGGCTGGCGAGAAACTGGTGGTTGCCGCGACCCCGGTTCCACACGCCGAGATTCTCGAGCTGATCAAGCCAACCCTCGCCAAAGAAGGCGTGGACCTGGAAATCAAAGTCTTCACCGACTATGTTCAGCCGAACGTGCAGGTCGATCAGAAGCGTCTGGACGCCAACTACTTCCAGACCCTGCCGTACCTGAAGAGCTTCAACGAAGGCAAAGGCACTCACCTGGAAACCGTGATCGGTGTTCACGTTGAACCCTTCGGCGGCTACTCGAAAAAAGTCAAAACCCTGGCTGAACTGAAAGACGGCGCGACCATCGCCATCCCGAACGAAGGCAGCAACAGCGGCCGTGCCCTGATCCTGCTGCAGAAGGCTGGCCTGATCGAGTTGAAAGACCCGAAAAACGCCCTGGCCACGCCGAAAGACATCGCCAAGAACCCGCACAACTTCAAGTTCAAGGAGCTCGAGTCCGCGATGTTGCCGCGCGTGCTGGATCAGATCGACCTGGACATGATCAATACCAACTACGCGCTGGAAGCGGGTCTGAACCCGGCTAAAGACGCCCTGGTGATCGAAGGTGCCGATTCGCCTTATGTGAACTTCCTGGTGGCCCGTCCGGACAACAAGGACAGCGTTGCCATCCAGAAACTGGCCAAGGCCCTGACCAGCCCGGAAGTGAAAGCCTTCATCGAGAAGAAGTACAGCGGCGCGGTACTGCCTGCGTTCTGATTCGCGAAGCAAACCCCTTCAAGGTTTCAAACGCCGACGGCTGATTTAGCGTCGGCGTTTTTTTATGGGTGCTCGATTTAACTGTGGCGAGGGAGCTCTTGTGGCGAGGGGGGCTTGTCGGGGCGCCGCATCGCCCCGTTCGAATGCGCAGCATTCGCCCAGGGGAGCGCGGGAGATCTGTTTGGGGCCGCTTCGCAGCCCAACGGGGGCAAGCCCCCTCGCCACAGGGAGCCGGTTGACTCTGGATTGCTCAGGCCGGCCCGGCCTTCAAGGCCCTGCGCAACGCCATCAAGAGTTTCAGAATGTCCTGCGGATCCAGCCGTTGCGGCGGTTGTACGTCTGCCATGTTCTCGTCCTTGTGAGATTTTGGCCGGGATTCTGGCCAAAAGTGGTTTGTCCCTGGAGCGGTGTTTCGAAAAAAAGATCCTTCCTACGGCGCAATGGAAAGTAGCTGTTCTCTCTTGTCTGGGCAAATTCGGGCGACGGCTTTCTCCCGGCACTAACAGTTCTGCTAGGTGTCGGCGCATTCAAGCGGGTGCAAACTGCTTCCTTCGCCGGGAGTTGAACCTCATGAGCCCAATGACTCGCCCCCTCAATCGCTACCGCTATGATGCTCTGGATCGGCTGGTCGAACTGGAGCCGCTGGAGCTGGAAAAATTGACCCGGTTCTACCGCGGCGAACATCTGGTGACGCAACTGAAAGGACAGGATGCGTACAGCGTGCTTCAACACGACAGGCAACGGCTGGCAGTGCAATCGTTGGACGGTGGCGAGCGCAACAGCCTGTTACTGGTCACTGATCAGCAACGCTCGGTATTGCAGATGACCGGCCCCGACGGAGATGTGCGTCAGGTCTACGCGCCCTACGGTCATCGGCGGGTCGAGAGTGGTCCCGGTGGTTTGCTCGGATTCACCGGCGAAGTGGTCGATCCGGCCACCGGCCATTATCTGCTGGGTAACGGGCATCGGGCGTTCAACCCGGTGCTGATGCGCTTCAACAGACCGGACAGCTTGAGCCCGTTTGGGCGGGGCGGACTGAATGCGTATGCGTATTGCCTGGGGGACCCGGTGAATTTCAGTGACCCGACGGGGCAGTTTGCCAGGTTGATCACGAGCCTGTTCAGCGTGGCCAATGCTCGAATTACCATGTCGCCCGCTATTCCCTTCAAGTTGGCCAAGGATGCTTTGCAATGGGGTGCAGCAGGTCGGTTAGCCTACAAATACACCCTCGGTGCAGCAGGCTCGACTGTGGCGGGAATGGCGACGATGGCTTCAGCGCTGACGGGTGTTGCCAGTGCTGTTGCGGGTATTACCGGGGACTCTGAGGCAGCTAAAACTCTCGGGTTTATTGCATTAGGATTAGCGGGACTTACGTTGGTATCGAGAGCGACTGTTTACTGGGCTGCGCGTGATCCCAAGACTGTCCCTGCCTTGAAGCGTTTTGTGGAGAACAAGGGGCGAGTCGTTACAACGGGTGAGGCACCGCCTGACCGGTTCCTGCCATCGGCACCACCTGAGTCGCCTTCCTTTTTTGCCCCGGGTTCGCCCTCGGCCCCGCCACTATCACCAGGCGCATTCAGATCAGGCCCCCTGAAGCTGGCTGGCAAGCGATCCTATGATGAAATGCTTGAAGTAGGAACTAACTGGCCAATCCTGGTGGCCAGGCGTCAGTGGTCGCCGCTCAAACCGAACAAAAGAATTCGAAGGACCTGAGTGGTCCACCTCTAGATCTCAATCCGGCCAATACCACGCCGGCTCATCCAGCATCCGCTGCCCGACAATCCCGGTCTGTCCGAGATTCTTCTCCAGCACGATGCAATTGCACTCCGGGTCCTCCTGCAACGCCGAAATCAAACGTCGGGCGTGGGACACCACCCATACCTGGCACTGCTCGGACGCGCGGATGATCAAGCGCGCCAGCGCCGGCAGCAGATCCGGGTGCAGGCTGGTTTCCGGTTCGTTCAGCACCATCAGCGTCGGCGGGCGTGGCGTCAGCAGCGCTGCGACCAGCAGCAGGTAACGCAACGTTCCGTCCGACAACTCGGCGGCCGACAGCGGCCGCAACAAACCTTCCTGAAAGAACTCGATGGCGAAGCGCCCACCCGGCAGAGGTTCGATGTTCAGTCGTGCGCCGGGGAAGGCGTCGCTGATCGCCGCCCGCAAGGCCTCGGGGTCGCCAATTTCGATGATCGTCTGCAAGGCCGCCGCCAGATCGCGTCCGTCGTGGTGCAGCACCGGCGTGCGGGTGCCCAGTTGCGGTTGCCGCGCCGGGGCGTCGGCATCGCTGCGAAAGTGATCGTAGAAGCGCCAGCGGCGGATGAACTCGCGCATCTCCAGCACTTCCGGCGAACTGCGCAGGCTGCCGACCTGATCGAACAGGCTGTCGAAAGTCGGCGTGTGCTGCGCCAATACATCCCACTTTCGATCGGCGCGGGCACGTATCATCGGGCCGTCACGATCGACCAGCAGACTGGCCGGGCGATAGAACGCTCCGGCCCACAGGCATTCGCGTTTGATCTGCGGGTCGAGGCTGAAGTAAGACGGTATCGGCGTGCTGCGTCCGGGAAGCATGAAATGGCCGTTGGAATCGGGCAGGCCGAGGCTGATCGAGTAGCCGAAATCCTCTCCCGCAAACCCCAGGCGCAGGCGTTTGACGCCCTGGCGCACGGTGGGCTCGATGGCGACTTCGCCAGTGCGCATGCGCCGGGAGATGGTTTCCGGGCCGGCCGGGAAGGTCGAATCCAGGCCACCTTCACGGGCCAGGGCATTGACCACCCCGCCGTGGGCGGTTTCCGCCAGCAGGCGCAGCGCGCGGTACAGGTTGGACTTGCCGCTGCCGTTGGGGCCGGTGATCAGATTCAGCCGTCCCAGCGGGATCACCAGTTTGTTGATCGAGCGGTAATTGGCCACCGCGAGGGTCTTGAGCATTTGGGTTCCTGATGGGGGATCGACCGGGGCTCATTGTCAGGCATGCACAGGCGTCTATGGCAAGTGTTTCAGGGCTGAAAGAGTGTGAGCTTTTTCTTCATAAGACGCTCGTGCAAGGTTCCAATCCTGTTCTAAGCTCTCTGTCGAGTTGTACATGGAAAAGGCCAAGGAGTTTGCATGGTGGTTCCCGGATTTAAAGTAGTCATGGCCTTAAGTGTCGTCACCCTGCTGACGGCTTGCGACGAGAAAAAACCCGTGCAGGAATACCTGCCACGGGTGTTCGTGCAAGTCGTCAAGCCGGCCGATTACGCGGTCCCGGTTACCCTCACCGGTGATATCCAGGCCCGGGTACAGACGGAGCTGTCTTTCCGCGTGGGTGGCAAGATCATCCAGCGCTCGGTCGACGTCGGTGATCGAGTGACCGCCAAGCAAGTGCTGGCCCGGCTCGACCCCAAGGATTTGCAGACCAATGTCGATTCGGCCCAGGCGCAAGTCGTCGCCGAGCAGGCGCGGGTGACGCAAAGTGCGGCGGCGTTCGTGCGTCAGCAAAAATTGCTGCCCAAGGGTTACACCAGCCAGAGCGAATACGACTCGGCCCAGGCAACCTTGCACAGCAGCCAGAGCGCCCTGAGCGCTGCCAAGGCGCAGTTGGCCAATGCCAAGGATCAGTTGAGCTATACGGCGCTGATCGCCGATGCACCGGGGATCATTACCGAGCGCCAGGCGGAAGTCGGCCAGGTGGTGCAGGCGACGATGCCGATCTTCAGCCTGGCCCGTGACGGCGACCGGGATGCGGTGTTCAACGTCTACGAATCGCTGCTGGCCGAGAAGCCGAGAGATCACACCATTGTCCTCAGCCTGGTCGATAACCCTGCGATCAAAACCACTGGCACCGTACGCGAAATCACCCCGGCGGTGTCGGCGCAATCCGGAACCGTGCAGGTCAAGGTCGGCCTCGACAAACTGCCCGACGGCATGCAGTTGGGGTCGGTGGTGAGTGCCACGGCCAGCGGATCGGGCAAGTCGGTCATCGAGTTGCCGTGGTCGGCGCTGACCAAAAACATCAGTGCCCCCGCTGTCTGGATTGTCGACGACAAGGGCAAGGCCCAATTGCATTCAGTCACGGTCGGCCGCTACCTGACCGGCAAGGTCATCATCAGCGGCGGGTTGAAGGACGGGGACAAAGTCATCATCGCCGGCGGACAACTCTTGCACCCGGACATGGAAGTCGAAATTGCCGAAAACACTTACAAGGATCTGACGTGGGGAGCCAAGCCATGAAGCCTTTATGGGCGTTGTCCATCGGGCTGGTGCTGAGCGCCTGTTCCAAAAACGAACCGCCGCCGGCGCCGGTACGGCCGGTGTTGTCGATCAAGGTCCAGACCTTGAGCGAAGAGGACCTGGGCCGCTTCGCCGGCAGCATCCAGGCGCGTTATGAAAGCAATACCGGCTTCCGCGTGGGCGGGCGAATCGCCAGCCGTAACGTCGATGTCGGCGCCGCGGTGGAGAAGGGTACGCTGCTCGCCACCCTCGACCCTTCCGACCAGCAGAACCAATTGCGTTCGGCCCAGGGTGACCTGTCGAAAATTCAGGCGCAACTGATCAATGCCAAGGCCAGTGCCCTGCGCCAGCAAGCCTTGTTTGATCGTGGGGTCGGCGCGCAAGCGCAACTCGACGAGGCCAACACGGACCTCAAAACCACCCAGGCCTCCCTCGATCAGGCCCGGGCGGCCGTCAACCAGAGCAAGGACCAACTGGGCTACACCGAGCTGCGCGCCGATCATAAAGCCGTGGTCACCCAGTGGAGCGCCGAGGCCGGGCAAGTGGTAACGGCCGGTCAGCAAGTGGTGACTCTGGCGCAACCGGACATCAAGGAAGCGGTGATCGACCTGCCCGATACCCTGGTCGATCAACTGCCCAGCGATGTGGTGTTTCTGGTCGCTGCGCAGCTGGATCCGAGCATCAACACCACCGCCATCATCCGTGAAATCGAACCTCAGGCTCAAAGCGCCACACGCACCCGTCGCGCCCGCCTGAGCCTGGCTGAAACACCAGATGGCTTTCGCCTCGGCACAGCCATCAGCGTCACCCTGAGCTCGGCGATCAAGCCGCGTATCGAGTTGCCTGTCACCGCGCTGCAGGAGGTCGATGGCAAGCCACGCATCTGGGTGATTGATGCACAGAGTAAAACCGTCTCCCCCCGTGACATCACCGTGATCAGCCGTACCGACAGCACCGTGGTGCTGGCTGGCGGCGTGAAGAACGGCGAGCGGGTGGTCAGTGCCGGTGTGAACAGCCTCAAGCCGGGGCAACCAGTGAAAATCGACGAGGACAGTCAATGAAAGGGCCTTTCAACCTCTCGGAATGGGCCCTCAAGCATCAGTCGTTCATCTGGTATCTGATGTTCGTCGCGTTGTTGATGGGTGTGTTCTCGTATTTCAACCTGGGGCGCGAAGAAGACCCTTCGTTCACCATCAAGACCATGGTGATCCAGAGCAAATGGCCGGGGGCGACCCAGGAGGAAACCCTCGAACAGATCACTGACCGGATCGAGAAGAAGCTCGAGGAGCTCGACTCCCTCGACTATGTGAAAAGCTACACGCGCCCCGGCGAATCGACGGTGTACGTGAACCTGCGCGACACCACCAGTGCCAAGGACATCCCGGAAATCTGGTACCAGGTGCGCAAGAAGATCAACGACATCAAATACCAGTTCCCGCAAGGCATACAGGGGCCGTCGTTCAACGACGAGTTCGGTGACGTCTTCGGGTCGATCTACGCCTTCACCGCCGACGGCCTGACCATGCGTCAGTTGCGCGACTACGTGGAACAGGCCCGCATGGAAATTCGCGGCGTGCCGGGGCTGGGCAAGATCGAAATGGTCGGCCAGCAGGACGAAGTGCTGTACCTGAACTTCTCCACGCGCAAACTCGCTGCGCTGGGCATCGATCAGCGTCAGGTGGTGCAGAGCCTGCAAACCCAGAACTCCGTGACCCCGGCGGGTGTCATCGAGGCCGGGCCGGAGCGGATTTCGGTGCGCACTTCGGGGCAGTTCGCTTCGGAGAAAGACCTGGCCGAGGTCAACCTCAAGCTCAATGACCGCTTCTATCGTCTGGCCGACATTGCCGAAATCAGCCGCGGCTACGTCGATCCGGCCTCGCCGGAATTCCGCTTCAACGGCAAACCGGCCATCGGCCTGGCGATTGCCATGCAGAAGGGTGGCAACGTCCAGGCGTTCGGCAAGGCTCTGCACACCCGTATCGACGAGTTGACCGCCGACCTGCCGGTCGGTGTCGGCATTGACAACGTCTCCGACCAGGCCGTGGTGGTGGAGGAGGCCGTTGGCGGCTTTACCAGCGCGTTGTTCGAGGCCGTGGTGATCGTACTGCTGGTCAGCTTCGTCAGCCTTGGCGTGCGTGCCGGGCTGGTGGTGGCGTGCTCGATCCCGTTGGTGCTGGCGATGGTGTTCGTATTCATGGAATACAGCGGCATCACCATGCAGCGGATTTCCCTCGGTGCACTGATCATCGCCCTCGGTCTGCTGGTGGACGATGCGATGATCACCGTGGAAATGATGGTTACGCGTCTGGAGTTGGGTGAGACCAAGGAGCAGGCGGCGACCTTCGCCTACACCTCCACGGCGTTCCCGATGCTCACCGGTACGCTGGTGACGGTGGCGGGCTTCGTGCCGATCGGCTTGAACGCCAGCTCGGCCGGTGAATACACCTACACCCTGTTTGCGGTGATTGCCTGCGCGATGTTGGTGTCGTGGGTGGTGGCGGTATTGTTTGCGCCGGTGATCGGCGTGCACATTCTCAGTACCAACGTGAAACCCCATGAAGGCGAACCCGGGCGTATCGGCAAGGCGTTCAACGGCGGGCTGCTGTGGTGCATGCGCAATCGCTGGTGGGCCATTGGCATCACCGTACTGTGCTTTGTACTGGCGGTGTTCAGCATGCGCTACGTGCAGAACCAGTTCTTCCCGTCTTCGGATCGGCCGGAAATCCTGGTGGACCTGAACCTGCCGCAAAACGCCTCGATCGACGAAACCCGCCGGGCCGTCGATCGCCTTGAAGCCACGCTCAAGGACGATCCGGACATCGTGCGCTGGAGCACCTACGTCGGCCAGGGTGCCATTCGTTTCTATCTGCCACTGGACCAACAACTGCAAAACCCGTTCTACGCGCAGTTGGTGATCGTCAGCAAAGGCCATACCCGTGAGGCCATGATGCAGAAGCTTCGCGAGCGCTTGCGCAACGACTTCGTTGGCATCGGCAGTTATGTCCAGGCACTGGAAATGGGCCCGCCGGTAGGGCGTCCGATCCAGTACCGGGTCAGCGGCAAGGACGTCGACCAGGTGCGCCGACATGCCATCGACCTGGCCACTGAGCTGGACAAGAACCCGCACATTGGCGAGATCATCTACGACTGGAACGAACCGGGCAAAGTGCTGCGGATCGACATCGCTCAGGACAAAGCGCGGCAGTTGGGGTTGTCTTCGGAGGATGTGGCCAACCTGATGAACGGCATCGTCAGCGGCCAGTCGGTGACCCAGGTCGATGACGACATTTACCTGATCAACGTGGTCGGTCGCGCGGTGGATTCCGAACGCGGTACGCCGGAAACCCTGCAGAACCTGCAAATCGTCACGCCGAGCGGCACGTCGATTCCGCTGCTGGCGTTCGCCACGGTGCGCTACGAACTGGAGCAGCCGCTGGTGTGGCGTCGCGATCGCCTGCCGACCATCACCATCAAGGCAGCGATACGCGACGAGATCCAGCCGACGGACCTGGTGAAAATCCTCAAGCCGTCCATCGACGATTTCGCTGCCAAATTGCCGGCGGGCTACAAGGTCGCCACCGGTGGTACGGTGGAGGAAAGCGGTAAGGCCCAGGGACCGATTGCCAAGGTTGTGCCGCTGATGCTGTTCTTGATGGCGACCTTCCTGATGATCCAGCTGCACAGCGTGCAGAAGCTGTTCCTGGTGGCCAGCGTTGCGCCGCTGGGGCTGATCGGCGTGGTGATCGCGCTGGTGCCTACCGGTACGCCGATGGGCTTCGTGGCGATCCTCGGGATCCTGGCGCTGATCGGTATCATCATTCGCAACTCGGTGATCCTGGTGACCCAGATCGAGGAATACGAGCTGAAGGGCTATGCACCGTGGGATGCAGTCGTGCAGGCCACCGAACATCGGCGCCGGCCGATCCTGCTGACCGCGGCGGCGGCGAGCATGGGGATGATCCCGATTGCCCGGGAAGTGTTCTGGGGGCCGATGGCCTACGCGATGATCGGCGGGATCGTTATCGCCACCTTGCTGACGCTGCTGTTTTTGCCGGCGCTGTATGTGGCCTGGTACAAGATTCGCGAGCCGAAGAAAGAGGTGCAGTAAAGGCGAGCGCTTCGCGCTCTATTCGCGAGCAAGCCCGCTCCCACATTTGGAATGCATTCCCCTGTGGGAGCGGGCTTGCCCGCGAAGACGTCAGCACAACCACCGCAAATCTGCGGGCTTTACACCTTGCGCCAGACACTCGCCAACCAAGGCTGCTGCTCCCGCGGTAGCCCTGTCGGCCGGTAGTAATGCTCCAGCTCCACAAACCCCGCCTCGATCAACAAATGCTGCCAGGCCGCCAGGTCGTGATACGACCCATAACGCGGCCCGTTCCAGCCTTCCTGATTGTCCCCACGAGGATTGGAACTGAACAACACGCCACCCGGTTTCAACGCTCCCCACAACTGCTTCAACACCCGTGGCAACTCCTGACGCGGAACATGAAACAGCACCGCGTTGGCAAAGATCCCGTCGAAGCGTTCGGCCGGCAGATCGAGCTTCAGGAAATCCTGCTGCCAGACCTCGCAACCACTGTCCTCACGGGCCATCTGCGCGAGTTTTTCCGAACCGTCGAGGCCGACAGCCCTGTGGCCCATGCGGGTGAAGGTTTGCAAATCCCGACCCGGCCCGCAGCCGAAATCGAGAATGTCGAAAGGCGCATCGCCCTGAATGTGCCGCAGCAGGGCATCGATGTTCTGGCTGACGTCGTGATCGCGGGTGCCTTCACGGAAGTCTTCGGCCACTGCGTTGTAATGGCCCAGGGTGGTGGCGGTGATCTGTTCGAGGTCGTCGGGCGTCTGTTTCATTGTCGGGCTGCGCGGGCAATAGAGATTTGGCCAATATACGCCATCAGGTTGGGGGCTGCTTCGCAGCCATTCGCGAGCAAGCCCGCTCCCACATTTAACCGAGTCGAACAAATGGTTTGTGTTCGCCAGAGATCAGATGTGGGAGCGGGCTTGCTCGCGAAAGCTGCATCACTGATAACGGATGACTAGAGCCTGACTCAACTTTTTTTCATCCCCAGACATTCAATGGAGTGATCCACCATCGCCTTGGCAATCTCCAGCAAATGCCAGATCGAGTACACCATCGCACGGTCGGCGCCCTTGAGTTGATCGCCACACTGATACGCCGTGACCGAAGCACAGCGCAGCAGATCGGCCACATACAACTGGGTGTCTTCAAAACTCACGTCTTTGCTGACGTTGTAGAAGCGCATTTCATCGGGCGGTGCGGGTTGCTTGCCGGTGAGGTAGAAATCGATGGCCCGATAAAGCACGGAGCGATCTCTGAGCGGGTCTTCGGTGATGGTTTCGTTGTCGGGATTTTCGGGAGGCGGATCGGGTACGGATTTTTCCATGAGTGTTGCTCCTATTGCTGCATGGGAGCCATCACTTATCGCCTACTAAACGATTGGGTGGCGGCTGTACGCAGGTTAGTAGGCCGGTCAATAGGAAAACCGGTGCACCCGAAGGTGCCCCACGCACAGCCACCATATTCTGCATGCGGCAAAATTTGCCGGACATGAGCATGGAATCGCTATGCGCCTATTGTTCCGGGCTACTAAACCCGATCACTGATGAGCAGTGACGGACCGAGACTAGCCACCGGTTTTGGCAGGCGCAAGCGAGCGAAATGATCTAGGAAATGTCCTGCAAAGGAAAGGGAACGGACCTTCGGAAACGCTGATTTCTTTGTACGAAATATCGCCAGGATCGCCACTCGTGTAGGAGCGAGCTTGCTCGCGAAAAACCTGAGGGCGCCACGGGGAATCTGGCTTCCCGCGTTATCGTTGACCTCCATCGCGAGCAGGCTCGCTCCTACAGAGCTACCGCTTGTTGAGGCCCCGCGCCAACCGATCCCCACCGAGCTGAATCACCGCCACCAACGCCACCAGCAACACAATCACCGTCAACATGATCTGGCTATCAAACCGCTGATACCCATACCGATAGGCAATGTCCCCCAGTCCACCGGCGCCAATCGCCCCGGCCATGGCCGAGGAGTTGATCATCGTCACCAGGGTGATGGTGAACCCTCCAACAATCCCCGGCAGCGCTTCCGGCAACAACACATGCCAGACGATGTGCCAGCGCCGGCAGCCCATGGCTTGCGCCGCTTCGACCAAGCCGTGGTCGACCTCGCGCAAGCTGACTTCGGCAATGCGCGCAAAGAAAGGCGTAGCGGCGATGGTCAGCGGCACCACGGCGGCCCACACGCCGTAAGTGGTGCCGACGATGAGCCGGGTGAACGGAATCAAAGCGACCATCAGGATCAGGAAAGGCACCGAGCGGAACAAGTTCACGAATGCGCCCAAAGCGCGGTTCAGCGCTGGCGCTTCGTAGATGCCGCCCTTGGAACTGGTGACCAGGATCACTGCCAGCGGAATGCCCGCCAACAGCGCGATCAACGACGACACGCCGACCATCAGGAAGGTGTCGATAAAGCCCTGCAGCAAGCGATCAAACCACATAACCCAGTACCTCCACCTGTTGCGCCCAATGAGAGGCGCGCTGACACAACTCCTCGGCATCGAGGGACGAGCCGGTCACCGCCAGCAGCAGTTGCCCAAGCGCATGGCCCTGAATCCGTTCCACGCCGCCTTGCAACAAGCGCACGCGGCCTCCGAGGGCGCTGAACAGTGCCGCCAGATCCGGTTCGTCGCGTTGGCTGCCGGTGAACTGCAAGCGCAGGACCACAGCGGCGTCGCAGGCATTCGATTGCGCCAACAGACGGCTTTGCAGTTCTTGCGGCAAAGCGTGTTGCAACGGCGCCAGCAATGTCTTGCTGACCTCATGCTGTGGATTGCCGAACACTTCCCAGACCGGGCCTTGCTCGACGATTCTCCCGTGCTCCAGCACCACCACCCGGTCACAGATTTCACGGATCACCGCCATCTCGTGGGTGATCAGCACAATGGTCAGGCCCAGGCGTTGATTGATCTCGCGCAGCAGGCCGAGAATCGACTGCGTAGTCTCCGGGTCCAGTGCCGAGGTGGCTTCGTCACACAGCAGGATTTGCGGGTCATGCACCAGCGCCCGGGCAATGCCCACGCGCTGTTTCTGCCCGCCGGACAACTGCGCCGGGTAAGCCTTGTGTTTGGCCTGCAAACCCACCAGTTCCAGCAGTTCACGGACTTTGCGCTCGCGTTGTTCCTTGGGCACGCCAGCGACTTTCAACGGCAGTTCGACGTTCTGCCAAACGGTCTTGGCCGACATCAGGTTGAAGTGCTGGAAGATCATGCCGATGCGCCGCCGCAGCGCCACCAGTCGGTCTTCGTCGAACTCGCCGATGTCCACTTGATCGATCAGCACCCGACCGCTGCTTGGCTGTTCCAGGCGATTGATGGTGCGGATCAGCGACGACTTGCCGGCGCCGCTGCGGCCGATGATGCCGAACACTTCGCCGCGCTGGATCGCCAGGTCGATGCCGTGCAACGCGGCCACCGGTCCTTGCTGGCCGTTGTAGGTTTTACCCAGGCCGATGAAGCGTACGTGGGCATGGTTGAGTTCGGGATGCAGCTCAGTGCGCTCTGCGCTTTGCGGCTCTGGAATCTCCAGTCGCCGTTGGATGGCGGCGGTCATGCTCAGCTTTCCCAGCCGGCTTGATAGAGCTTGCCGTGGGCTTTATCCAGTGCGGCGCGCACAGCCGGTGAGTGCTGGTAGATGTCGACGAACTTGATCAGGCGCGGGTCGGTTTTGCTCTTGGGCTGGATCACGAACTGAATCACGTACTCCTTGTGATCGAGGCCGTCGAACAGCAGCGCGGAGCCCGCGTCGAAGGTTTTCGACAAGCGAATGTAGGCCGGGTAGCCCTGCACCAGATCGGCATCGTCATAGGCACGTACCAGTTGCACGGCTTCGACCTGGAGGATCTTGATGTGCTTCGGGTTGGCGATGATGTCTTCTTCGGTGGCCTTGTAGCCGACGCCGGGCTTGAGGGTGATCAGACCGGCCTTGGCCAGCAGCTGCAAGCCACGACCGCTGTTGATCGGATCGTTGGCGATGGCCACGCTGGCGCCTTGGGGCAGTTCGTCGAAGCTTTTGTATTTCTTCGAGTAGAGGCCGACGTTGTTGATGATCCCCGGCGCGAACGGCACCAGATCGAAACCTGATGCTGCCTTGGCGTTTTCCAGGAACGGGATGTGCTGGAAGTAGTTCACGTCGATGTCGCCGGCGGCGAGGCTGACGTTCGGCGCGATCCAGTCGGTGAACTCCACCAGTTCGACCTTCAGGCCTTGTTTGCCGGCTTCTTCGACCGCTGCTTCCAGGGGGATGGCGAAGGCGGCGGTGGTGCCGATTTTCAGCGGGGCGTCGGCGGCGAAGGTCACCGAGCTGAACAGGCCGAGGGCCAGGGCCAGTGCTTTGACTGGGTGGGAGAGGTAGTTCTTTTTCATGATGAGTTATCCAGTCAGTGCATTAAATTTGTGGTGTCTGTTCGGGCCTCTTCGCGAGCAAGCCCGCTCCCACAGGGGAATGCATTCCAAATGTGGGAGCGGGCTTGCTCGCGAAGCTTTTAGCGGCGGTAAGCCGAACCGGTATGTTGCTCAGGCAAAAACGCCTCCCGCTGAAACAGCTTTTCGCGCAAGGTCCCGTCGTCGTACGCGGTCTTGTAAGAGCCCCGCCGTTGCAACTCGGGGATCACCAGTTCGATGAAGTCCTCATAGCTTTCCGGCGTGACGATGCGGGTCAGGTTGAAGCCATCCAGCCCGGTTTCGGCGATCCACGATTCCAGTTCATCCGCCACTTGCTGCGGTGAACCGACCACGGTGATGTAGCGACCGCCCAGGGCGTGTTGTTCGAGTAATTTGCGTCGGGTCCAGTCGTTGTTTTGCAGGTGTTTGGTGGCGGACTGGATGGCGTTGCTCTTCACGTACTGGATCGGCTCGTCGATTTCGTACTGAGAAAAATCGATCCCGGTGGACGCCGAGAAGTGCGCCACGCCGGCCTCGGCACTGGCGTAGCTCAGGTACTCGGCGTGCTTGGCCCAGGCCAGCTCCTCGGTGGCGCCAACGATCACGTTCAGGCCCATGAACACCTTGATGTCCTCGGGATTGCGCCCGGCTTCGACGGCGCTGGCGCGCACCTTGTCCACCTGCGCCTTGGTCGATGCCTTGGTCTGGCCACTGATGAACACGCACTCGGCATGTCGCCCGGCGAACAGCAAACCGCGATCCGAGCTGCCGGCCTGGAACAGCACCGGCGTGCGCTGGGGTGAGGGTTCACACAGGTGATAACCCTCGACCTGATAGAACTCGCCCTTGTGCTCGACCTTGTGCACTTTGTCCGGCTGCGCGTAGATCCGTTGCCGTGGATCGTTGAGCACCGCGCCGTTTTCCCAACTGCCTTCCAGGAGTTTGTAAAGCACCTCCAGGTACTCATCGGCCTGGTCATAGCGGCGGTCATGCTCGACCTGTTCGCTCAGACCCATGGCCTTGGCGGCGCTGTCGAGATAGCCGGTGACGATGTTCCAGCCGACCCGCCCACGGCTCAGGTGATCCAGGGTCGACAGGCGGCGGGCGAACAGATACGGCGCTTCGTAGGTGAGGTTGGCGGTCAGGCCGAAACCGAGGTTTTTCGTCACCGCCGCCATGGCCGAGACCAGCAGCAGCGGGTCGTTGACCGGCAACTGGATCGACTCTTTCAACGGCACGTCCACCGAGCTCTGGTAGACGTCGTAGACCCCGACGATGTCGGCGATGAACAGGCCGTCGAACAGCCCGCGCTCCAGCAGCTGCGCCAGTTCGGTCCAGTACTCGAGGGTGTTGTAGAGGGTTGATGTGTCGCGCGGGTGCGTCCACAAGCCGTGATTGATGTGCCCGATGCAGTTCATGTTGAACGCGTTGAGCAAGATCTTCTTTTTCGCGGCGGTCATCAAATGGTCCCCCGCAGTGGCGGGTTTTCATCGTTGAGGTAGTAATTGCCGACAGCGTGGTACTTCCAGCGCACCGGGTCGTGCAGGGTATGCACCCGGGCGTTGCGCCAGTGGCGATCCAAGCTGTGCTCAATCAGGGTCGCCTGGCTGCCGGCCAGTTCGAACAGTGTGCTGCCGGCGGCCAGGGAGATTTCGGTGCTGAGGGCGCGTGCTTCGGCGACGGCAATCGAGGCGGCCGCGACGGTCTCGGCATTCGTGTCGGCCTGGGCCTTGTCGAGGAGTTCACCGGCACGTTCCAGCAGCGCCTCGGCGGCGTGCAGGCGAATGCTCAGGTGGCCGAAGCTCTTGAGGGTCAGCGGATCGTCCGTGGCGTTTTCGTGGGTGGCGTCGATCCAGGGCCGGGTTTTCGTGCGCACGAAATGCAGCGCATCTTCATACGCGGCGCGGGCGATGCCGGTGTCGATGGCGGCATGGAGAATCTGCGCCAGCGGGCCGACCGGAGTCGGGCGCTCGAAAGCGCTTTGAAAGGGGATCACATCTTCGGCTGCGACGTAGACATCTTCGAACACCACCGAACCGCTGCCGGTGGTGCGCTGGCCGAAGCCGCTCCAGTCGTCGATCACGCTCAGGCCCTTGCTGTTGCGCGGGACGAACGCCAGTTGCTGCACGCCGTTTTCATCCACCACCGAGGTGGGAATGCGCTGGGCGTAGATCGCGCCCGTGGCGTAGAACTTGCGACCGTTGATGCGATAGCCGCTACCGTCGCGAGTCAGGCTGGTGACGCGATCGTGTGCGGTTTTGGTGCCGAGTTCGGCCAACGCATTGCCGAAGCGTTGCCCGGCCAAAACCTCGGCGTACAGGCGTTGCTTCTGCTCGTGGCTGCCGTTCACCCGCAGTACTTCGAGGGCATAGAAATGGTTCTGCGGGATCTGCCCCAGAGAGCCGTCGGCCCGGGCGATCAAGGCGATGACCTTGGCCAGGGTGACGTTGGAAACACCGGCGCCGCCATACTCTTTTGGCACGCTGATGCCCCACAGGCCCGATCGGGAAAACACTTCCAGTTCCGGGTGTGGCAAGCGGCGTAAACGGTCGCGTGTGGCGCTGTCGCGTTTGAAGTCTTCGGCAAGGTCGCTGGCGACGATCAGCGCTTGTTCATCGCTGGCGATGACCGCGACGTGGTGAGAACTTGTCATGTGTTTCTCCAGATGTCTGGTCGTCAGATCCAGGAATGGCGATTAGGCAGCGTGCCGTTGAGGCGATAGGCGCCGACCGCGTGATACTTCCAGCGCACCGGGTCGTGCAGGGTGTGCACCCGGGCGTTGCGCCAGTGGCGGTCGAGGTTGAATTCGGCGAGGGTCGCGCGGCTGCCGGCCAGTTCGAGCAGCTTTTCGCTGGCCAGCAACGAAATCTCGGTGGTCAGCACTTTGGCTTCGGCCACGGCAATCGAGGCGCGGGCGGCGGACTCGGCGGTGAGTGGTGCGGCGCTGACGTCATCGAGCACTTGCCCGGCCTTGCGCAGCAGTGCTTCGGCGGCGTGCAGTTCGATTTTCAACCTGCCGATATCGGCGATCACGTACAGGTCATCACTGGCCCGCTCGACCTTGGCGTCGATCCATGGCCGGGCGCGGGTTTTCACGAAGTCGATGGCGTCGTCGATGGCGCCTCGGGCGATGCCGGCGTCGATGGCCGCTTGAATCAGCTGCGAGACGGCACCCTGGATGTTCGGCGTGTCGTTGATCCGCCAGTTATCCACCACCAGTTCGGGATCGGCCTGCACGTTGTTGAGCAAAATCGTGCCGCTGGCGGTGGTGCGCTGACCAAAACCGGACCAGTCATCGACAATGCGCAATCCCGGTGTGCCACGACGGATGAACGCCAGCACCTGCTTGCCATCGTCGTTCAACGCTTTGACCGCAACCCAATGAGCGAACAGTGCGCCGGTGGAATAGAACTTCTGGCCATTGACGACGCCGTCAGCGGTGATGCGCGCCTTCAGTTCCAGGGTGTTTTTGGTGCCGCGTTCCGGCCCGGCATTGCCGATGCGCCAGCCTTCCAGGACGCTTTTGAACAGTTGTTGTTTCTGCGCTTCGGTGGCGCTGCCGAGCACCAGGTTAAGAATGCCGAACTGGTTTTGCGGGATCTGCCCAAGCGCCGGGTCGGCGGCGGAAATGATCGCGAAGACCTCGGCCAGGGTGACGAACGAAACCTGCGGGCCACCGTACTCGCGGGGGATGGAAATGCTGCCCAGGCCGCTGCGGGTGAACTGCTCGATTTCCGACCATGGGAGCTTGCGCTGCTGGTCTCGTTTGGCTGCTTGCAGGCGGGCGACTTGCGCCAGTTCGTGGGCCGCCTTGATGGCTTGAGCGTCGTTGCGCAAGATTTGTGCGGGCAACAATAACGGGGCGATGTCCAGGTCACTCTGGACGATTGCATCTGTCAGACTGGACATCAGTGCCGCTCCTTGGCTGCACGCAATGCCCTGGCGATCTGCACTGGGGTGATTGTGTTCCGGACCATACCTACCTCACATCTTATGGAAGCGCCGCTTGTGGCAGCGCATGAAAACAAGGATGTCCGGTGGTCCGGTGTATATACCCTAAACGTGTATAAATATTTTATGAACTAACTTTTAGGAATATAGATAGAAGGGTGTTCTCGAGGGAGAGCGCAATCCCTGTGGCGAGGGGGCTTGTCGGATCGCCGCACCGTCCCGTTCGACTGCGCAGCAGTCGCAAAACCTTTCTCCACGATTTATTTGAATGGACTCAATTGCAGGGTTTTGGGGGCGCTTCGCACCCCAACGGGGGCAAGCCCCCTCGCCACAGAAGCGGTGTTCATTGCCTGCGGGGTTCGGCGGCCTTGAGCACTTTTTTCGGGGGGACTTTCAGATAAGGATTGGCGCAACCGATTTTCAGCGTACGGGCTGGCGCCCAGCGGGAGTTGTTTCCCACCCGGTCGAGAATGCAGTACGTCACTTCCAGCCGCAGGTCTTCACCGGCTTCGAGGATGATGGCCGGCGGTATCCAGACCTGAATCGGCTGACCCACATCGACGGCCTTGAGCCGTGGCAGATCCATGCGCACATCGCCCCAGCGCAGGGTGATTTCGTCGTCGACGGCCATGTTCAGATACGGCTCGATGGTCAAGGGAACACCGCGCTTGACCTGGCTCGGATTGACCCCCTGACGGCGAATCGCCTCGGGAATGCTCACCGGTGCCAGGCACTGGTTTTCATCGCCGCACAGTGCGGAGGGTTGGCCACCTGGGCAGTCGAGTTTGGTCTGCACGTTTCGGCTGGCCGAAATCACCGGGTCTCGACCCACCTGCATGACCCGGTAGTGAATGCGCGAGGTCCCGTTGGCGACAAAACTTTCAGGCACCCGCAGCTGCACCGGTTGGCCGACATCGCTGGCCGTCAGCACGCGGGAGGCCACGTAGCAGCTGTCCCAGAACAGTTCGATCAGGTCGCCTTCGTCCATGGCGGGGTAGGGCGCCACATCGATCAGCAGGTGCGCCGCGCAAGTGACGTTGATGCCGGTCTTGTTGGATTGCGCCAGGGTCGGGGCCACAAGCCCGGATTTGTTCGAGGTGCTTTTCATGAAGTCTCCTTGAAGTCTTGCAGCGAAGTCCGTTTCTGGGAATTCAAAAACTAAATATCGAACAGCAAAACCATTCATTACTTTTAATTGAAATAATGAGTTTTGGCGTGAAGAGTGATGTTGGTCGGAGACTAGATAAGAGTCAGGGGGAGCAAGTGTCAATGAGATTTATTAGTTGTGGGTGATGCGTGATGTTATTCAGAAAGTTCCTACGGCGCAAAGTAAGTAAACCATGCCGCTGCGTCGAATTTGTCCGCTGAAAGTGGCTGAAGCCGGGCGGATCGGCTGGCGTTGTTGGCCAGGTGCTGCGAAAGGAACATGGTGGAGGTAGGGGGGGAATTGTTGCGATGCATATATATGTACCGCGCGCGCGTACAAAATATGTATATAGAATAGATGGATTTAGTTTGGTATTGATGAGGTGTTTTTTTTCGGGGGTGTCACTTCCGTCCATGGAAGATGACCATTGTTGAGCAGGGTTGTTAGTTGTGGGCGTTATTCAGAAACTTGCTGAGAAACTGTTTTGTCCGCTCCTCTTTCGGGTTGGCAAACAATGCCTTCGCTTCGCCTTGCTCGACGATCACACCCTTGTCGAAAAACACCACCCGGTTGGCCACGTCCCGGGCAAAGCCCATTTCGTGGGTAACGATCACCATGGTGCGCTTCTCTTCGGCCAGGCCGCGGATGGTCGCCAATACCTCGCCCACCAGCTCCGGGTCGAGGGCCGATGTCGGCTCATCGAACAGGATCACTTCGGGCTCCATCGCCAGCGCCCTGGCAATCGCCACGCGCTGTTGCTGGCCACCGGAGAGGCGACGCGGGTAAGCGTCCTCCTTGCCCGCCAGGCCGACCTTGGCCAAGAGCTTCTTACCCAGGGCAACGGCGTCGGCATGTGGGGTCTTCTTGACCACGATCGGGCCTTCGATGACGTTTTCCAGGGCGGTGCGATGGGGGAACAGGTTGAAGTTCTGGAACACGAAACCTACGTGCTGGCGCAAACGCCGCACCAGGCTCTGCTGTTGGTTCAGGGGACGGCTGGTATCGACCTCGATATCGCCGACCTTGATCCGGCCGCTGGTGGGTTCTTCCAGAAAATTCAGGCAGCGCAGGAAGGTGGTCTTGCCCGAACCGCTAGGGCCGATGATCGCGACCACCTCGCCTTCCTTGACCTCAAGATCGATGCCGTTGAGCACGACTTGACCCTTGAACTGCTTTGTCAGTTTTTCCACGACAATCATCGGGTCAGGACTCCTGGTCGTGCCGATTGACCCGCGCTTCCAACTGGTTCTGCAGGTGCGACAGCACCGTGGCCAGGACCCAGTAGATCAGTGCGGCGGCAAGATACATGGTGAAGATTTCGAAGGTGCGGGCGGTGATCAGCTGCGCCTGACGGAACAGTTCCGGCACCTGGATGGTAGCGGCCAGCGCGGTGTCTTTTACCAGCGAAATGAAGCTGTTGCCCAGCGGCGGCAATGCGGTGCGCATCGCCTGCGGCAGGATGGCCCGGCGCAGGGTCTGCGCGCGGGTCATGCCGATACTGGCAGCCGCTTCCCACTGGCCGCGCTCGATGGAGCTGATCGCGGCACGCAGGATTTCACAGGCGTAGGCGGCCATGTTCAGCGAGAAGCCGATCAGGGCCGCTGGCAGCGGATCCAGTTCCAGACCCAATTGCGGCAAGCCGTAATAGATCACGAACAGTTGCACCAGCAACGGCGTGCCGCGAAAGAACGACACGTAGATGCGGGCGATCCAGCTCACCAGTTTGAAGCGCGACAGGCGCATCAGCGCCAGACCGAACCCCATCACCAGGCCGAAAAACATCCCGCCCAGGCTGAGGATGACCGTGTAATACGCGCCCTTGAGCAGAAAGGGCGCGGAGTCCAGTGCGAGTTGAAAAGCTTCTTCCATTATTGAGTGACGTCAGCGCTGAAGTATTTTTCCGAAAGCTTTTTCAGCGTACCGTCGGCGCGCAGCTTGTCGATGGCTTTGTTCACAGCTGCCAGCAGCTCAGGCTCGCCTTTGCGCAGGGCAATACCGGCTTCCTGACGGGAGAACGCATCACCGGCGGCGGTGGTGTCCTTGGCTTTCTTGGCGTATTCGAGCGCGGCCAGGCGGTCGATCAGAATGGCGTCGATGCGGCCGACACGCAGGTCCTGGAACTTGGTTGGATCATCTTCGTAGGTGCGGACGTCAGCCTTGGGCACATTTTCTTTCACCCACTGCTCGTAGTTGGTGCCCAGGCCTACGCCGACTTTCTTGCCAGACAGGTCAGCGGCGGACTTGATGTTCAACTCGGCGGCCTTCTTCGTCAGCACCAGCGCCTGAATACCGGAAACGGTGTACGGCTCGGAGAAGTCATACTTCTTCTTGCGCTCTTCGGAGATGGTCACCTGGTTGATCACTGCGTCCAGGCGCTTGGATTCCAGGGCCGCGAGGATGCCGTCCCATTTGGTCGGTTGCAGCTTGACCTTCACGCCCAGCTCTTTGGCCAGGGCTTCGGAGAACTCGACTTCGAAGCCGGCCAGTTTGCCGTCGGCGTCGACGAAACTGAACGGTGGGTAGGTGCCTTCCAGGCCGACGTTGATCACGCCTTTGTCCTTGATTTGTTGCAGTTGCTCACCGGCAACCGCCTGGCCAATCAGGCCGGCGCTCAGTGCCAGGCCCAGCGAACCCACCAGCAGATTGCGACGTAGTGCGGAAAAATTCATGACAAGCCCCTGTGTTTTCTTATGGAAGACGCTTTTGTGAAAATTTGGCGAAATCGGGAATTAAGCGACAGCGCTATCCTGCCTTAAAGCAGCGTATGCGTCTCTCGAGAAATTCGCCTGTAGCATGACTATATGATGGCGTTTTTAGATTGGAAAATAATAATTAATCTTCTGGTTATTCCACTTTGGAATAGCTTGCGTTTTTACTGTAGGAGCGTGCTTGCACGCGATGGACGTCAACGATAACGCTGGCAACCTGACACCCCGCGGTGCCCTGTCGTCCATCGCGAGCAAGCTCGCTCCTACAGAAAATCCTTGTAGGCAAACAGCGCCGGTGCCCCGCCGGTGTGCAGGAAGATAATCGGCCCCTCGTTGAAACGCTGACGGCCGATACCGTCCAGCAAGCCCGCCATGGCCTTGCCAGTGTAGACCGGGTCCAGCAGCAAGCCTTCCTGGCTCGCCAGCAGTTTCACCGCCGCCAGTGTGCCGGCATTCGGCTCGCCATAACGCGGGGCGAAATACTCATCCCACAGCTCGACCTTGAAAGCCTCCGGCAGGCTGACGCCCAGCAACTCGGCGGTGCGTTCGGCCAGGCCTTGAACCTTTGGTCGCTGATCTTCATCGCTGCGCGAAACCGTCACGCCAATCACTGGCAGATCCGGCAGCGCTTCACTCAAGGCCAGTGCCAGGCCGCTGTGGGTACCGGCGCTGCCCGAGGCCAGGACCACAGCGGCGAACTTCAGGCCGGTGTCCTTGATCTGCTCGGCCAGTTCCAGCCCGGCGCGTACGTAACCCAGGGCGCCCAAGGCATTGGAACCACCGATCGGCACCAGGTACGGCTTCTTGCCGTTGCTGCACAGTCGGTTGGCCAGGGCTTGCAGTTGCTCGTCGGCGTTATCGAGGTTTTCCACCAATTCGACCTTGGCATCGAACAGGTCGAGCAGCAGGCGGTTGCCGTTGCCGGTGTAATTGCTGTCGTCAGTGCCGAGAGGATTTTCCAGAAGGGCTACGCAGCCCAGACCCAACTTTGCGGCAATGGCGGCTGTCTGGCGCACGTGGTTCGATTGCAGCGCCCCCGCCGTGATCAAGGTGTCGGCACCCTGGGCCAAGGCATCGGCGGCCAGGTATTCGAGTTTGCGCAGCTTGTTGCCGCCCATCGCCAGCGGCGTCAGGTCATCGCGCTTGACGTACAGGTCGCGGCCCAGCCAGGTCGACAGGCGTTCGAGTTTTTCCAGGGCGGTGGGCTGACCGAGCAGGTCGAGGCGGTTAAAGCGGGCGAGCTGTTGTTTGATCATGAGTCCGTACTGGCGGTTGAAGATCTCAGGACTATAGGCACGCCCAAAAGCCGGGGCAACCGTCAATCGCTTATAGCCAATCGAACTGAGCACAGCACTATTGGTTCTTAATTTGCCTCGCGACCCTTGCCGTAAAGTAATCGCCGTCAGTGCGGCCAGACAGTCCGGCCGCCCGTGAGGAGTTTTTACCGTGAGTGAGCGTTCCAGCCATTGGCAATTGCAGACCATCGTCAGCCAGCTGCGCACGGCACGTGAACAGTGGCGTGCACAAAACGGCCGGGCCAGCGGCGAGCAGGGCGGTCGCGAATTGCCGTCCCGCGCAGCCATGGCGGAGATTCTCGAAGCACTGTGCGGTGCGTTGTTCCCGATGCGCCTGGGGCCGGTTGACCTGCGCGAAGAGAGCGAAGATTTCTACGTCGGCCACACCCTCGATGTGGCGCTGAATGCGCTGTTGGCCCAAGCGCGGCTCGAATTGCGCTACGCCGCTCGCCACAGTGCCCAGGCCGAGACTGAAGTCGAAGCCAAAACCATCCAGATCATTCAGGACTTCGCCCTCGCGTTGCCAGGGTTGCGCAGCCTGTTGGACACTGACGTGTTGGCTGCCTATCACGGTGACCCGGCGGCGCGCAGTGTCGATGAAGTGCTGTTGTGCTACCCGGGGATTCTGGCGGTGATTCACCATCGTCTGGCCCACCATTTGTATCGCGCCGGGTTGCCGCTGCTGGCGCGGATCAGCGCGGAAATCGCTCACTCGGCCACCGGCATCGACATTCACCCTGGAGCGCAGATCGGCCGCAGTTTCTTCATCGACCACGGGACGGGTGTGGTGATTGGCGAAACCGCGATCATCGGCGAGCGCGTGCGGATCTATCAGGCGGTGACTTTGGGCGCCAAGCGCTTCCCGGCGGACGAAGACGGTCAGTTGCAGAAAGGCCAGCCACGACACCCGATAGTCGAGGATGACGTGGTGATTTATGCCGGGGCGACGATTCTCGGGCGGATCACCATCGGTCAGGGCTCGACCATCGGCGGCAATGTCTGGCTGACCCGCAGCGTGCCGGCGGGCAGCAACCTGACCCAGGCGAATCTGCAGCATGATGATGGGGCGCAGAAGTAGGCCTCTAAATCTCCACTGATTTTTCTGGCCTCATCGCGAGCAGGCTCGCTCCCACAGGGGAACGCGGTCAACTGTGGGAGCGAGCTTGCTCGCGATTGGATTTCAAGCCGAATCGAGCCAGTGGCCCTGATCTGATCCTGCGCCGAACCCTCCCTTGAGCTAGCGTAATACCAGTACCGCCGAGCCCTGCGATTAGTCCTTAGCCCCCTATCCATGTTTAACTTGAACGTTCATTCAAGTTAAACCGGCGGTTCGCTGCCCGCTCACAACAGGAGGCTTGCCTTTGCTGAGTCCGATTTCTACAGCCACGTTTTACCCCTTCGAGGTGCACCGAACATGAGTGCATCGTCCATCCCTCCAAGCGGCCTGATCCGCATGAATCCGCCGGTGTTCTGGTTCTCGGCAAGCTTCATTCTGTTGTTTGGTGTCGTTGTCATCGCCATGCCCGAGCAGGCCGGTGCCTGGTTGCTGGCGGCGCAAAACTGGGCGGCCAATACGGTCGGCTGGTATTACCTGCTGGCGATGACCCTGTATCTGGTCTTCGTGGTGGTCACCGCCTTGTCCGGCTACGGCAAGATCAAGCTCGGTGCCGACCACGACGAACCCGAATTCAGTTATTTGTCCTGGGCCGGCATGCTGTTCGCCGCCGGGATCAGCATCACCCTGTTTTTCTTCTGTGTGTCCGAGCCGCTGACCCACATGCTGCAACCGCCCCAGGGCGAGGCCGGTACGGCAGATGCTGCGCGCCAGGCGATGCAGATTCTGTTTCTGCACTGGGGCCTGCATGGCTGGGGCGTGTTCGCCTTTGTCGGCATGGCGCTGGCCTACTTTGCCTACCGGCATAACCTGCCACTGGCCCTGCGCTCGGCGCTGTATCCGCTGATCGGCAAGCGCATCAATGGCCCCATCGGCTACGCGGTGGATGGTTTCGGCATCATCGCCACGGTGTTCGGCCTCGGTGCCGATATGGGCTTCGGTGTGTTGCACCTCAACTCGGGCCTGGACTACCTGTTCGGCATCGCCCATACCCAATGGGTTCAGGTCGGCCTGATCACCTTGATGATGGGCGCTGCGATCATCGTTGCCGTATCCGGCGTCGACAAGGGTGTGCGAGTCATGTCCGACATCAACATGCTGCTGGCCTGTGCGCTGCTGCTGTTCGTGCTGTTCGCCGGCCCCACGCAGCACCTGCTCAACACCCTGATCCAGAACCTTGGCGATTACCTCGGCGCCTTGCCGATGAAGAGTTTCGACCTCTACGCCTACGACAAACCCAGCGACTGGCTGGGCGGCTGGACAGTGTTCTACTGGGCCTGGTGGATAGCATGGTCACCGTTCGTGGGTCTGTTCATTGCTCGGATTTCCCGTGGTCGCACCATCCGCGAGTTCGTCTTCGGCGTGCTGTTGATTCCGCTCGGCTTCACCCTGGCGTGGATGTCGATCTTCGGCAACAGCGCCATCGATCAAGTGCTCAACCACGGCATGAGCGCTCTCGGCATGTCGGCCATCGACAATCCGTCGATGACGCTCTACCTGTTGCTGGAAACCTACCCGTGGAGCAAAACCGTCATTGCGGTCACGGTGTTCATCAGCTTCGTGTTCTTCGTCACCTCCGCCGACTCCGGCACCGTGGTGCTGTCGACGCTGTCCGCCAAGGGCGGCAATCCTGATGAAGACGGGCCGAAATGGCTGCGGGTTTTCTGGGGCGCGATGACCGCATTGGTGACCAGCGCGCTGCTGTTTTCCGGCAGTATCGATGCGTTGAAGTCGGCGGTGGTCCTGACCTCGTTGCCGTTCTCGCTGATCTTGCTGTTGATGATGTGGGGGCTGCACAAGGCGTTTTATCTGGAATCGCAGAAGCAGATTGCGCAGATGCATTCCTTGGCACCGGTGTCCGGTTCACGGCGGGGCGGTTGGCGCCAGCGCCTGAGTCAGGCGGTGCATTTCCCGTCGCGGGATGAGGTCTACCGTTTCCTCGATACGACGGTGCGTCCGGCGATTGAAGAAGTGTCTGCCGTGTTCACCGAAAAGGGTTTGCACGTAGCGACACACCCGGACCCGGCCAATGACAGCGTCAGCCTGGAAATCGGCCATGGCGACCAGCATCCGTTCGTTTATCAGGTGCAGATGCGCGGCTATTTCACGCCATCGTTTGCCCGTGGCGGGATGGGTTCCAAGCAACTCAACAATCGTCGTTACTACCGGGCCGAAGTGCATTTGAGCGAGGGCAGTCAGGATTACGATCTGGTGGGCTACTCCAAGGAACAGATCATCAACGACATCCTCGACCAGTACGAACGGCACATGCAGTTCCTGCATCTGGTGCGTTGATCAAGGCTTTCACGTTTCGGTGGTCAACACCATGAACAACACCAGCGCCGCCACCGGGACACCGAACACGGCGCTACCGACCACCAGTTCGCTGCTCAATGGCTGGCCGGCATGCACTATGCCGACTGCGCCATTGATTAGCGTCAGCGCCAGCCACAGCAGGATAAAACTGTAGGCCAGGGTCTGGCGGGTGAAGCCGACTTTCTCGCCGATGTAGAGCATCAGCGCCAGGAGAATCAGGCCGAAGGTGATGATGATGGTGGTGTGCATGGTGGGTTCTGCCTGCCGGATATGTATTGACGGGGCGACCGCCTTCGCGAGCAAGCCCGCTCCCACATTGATCCTGATTGCTCACAAAATTTGTGTTCAAAGGAGATCTCTTGTGGGAGCGGGCTTGCTCGCGAAGGGGTCACCTCGGTATTGGTTTGAGCATAGTTAAACCAACCCACCATTCACCCGCAGAATCTGCCCGTTGACCCACGCCGAATCCGGCCCGACCAAAAGCGACACCACACGGGCAATATCTTCTGGCTGACCCAAACGCTCCAGCGGCGCCATTTTGGCGAAGGTCTGGATCTGTTCTTCGCTCTTGCCATGCAGGAACAAGTCGGTGGCCACGGGCCCGGGAGCCACCGCGTTGACGGTGATGTTGCGCCCGCGCATTTCCTTGGCGAATACCTGGGTCAGGGATTCCACTGCCGCTTTGCTGGCGATGTACACCGCGTAGCCCGGCAGGTTCATGCCGACGGTGCTGCTGGAGAAGTTGATGATCCGGCCACCGCTGTTCAGGCGGGTTGCCGCTTCACGCAGGGTATTGAAGGTACCGCGAGCGTGGATGTTGAAGTTCTGCTCGAACAGTTCGTCGCTGTGTTGCGCCAGCGGCAGCACTTTGAGGATGCCGGCGTTGTTCACCAACACATCGACCTTGCCGAACTGGGTTTCAACCTCGTCGAACATCCGGCGTACGTCGTCGGCGTTGGCTACATCGGCCTTGATCGCCAGGGCCTGGTAACCGGCCTGACGCAGCTCCACCACCCGTTTCGAGGCTTCGGTGGCGCTGCTGGCGTAGTTGATGGCAACGGCGAAACCTTCGCTGGCCAGTTGTTTGGCGATGACCGCGCCAATGCCGCGGGAGGCGCCGGTCACGATGGCAACTTTCGGAGTCTGATGAGCCATGTTGGTGTTCCTGTTGATGGGGTGTGAAGCCAATTTCACATGTTTACTCAGGGCGATAAATGCACGAGAGTTGCCTTGACTGTTCAATGATCGCCAACAATCGAGTGCCTGGAGTGAGCTGTGGACCAAGTCAAAGCGATGAAGGTTTTTGTGCGGATCTACGAGCGCAGCAGCTTCACGCAGGCTGCCGATGACCTGAACCTGCCACGCGCGACGCTGACCCACACCTTGAATCAGTTCGAGGCCTGGCTGGGGACGCGTTTGTTGGAGCGCAGCACGCGTAAAGTGCGTCCGACGCTGGATGGCGAGGCGTACTACCTGCGTTGCGTGCAACTGCTGGCAGAGCTGGAAGAAGCGGAATTGGCGTTTCGCGGTGTGGCACCGAAGGGCGGTTGCGGGTGGACTTGCACGGGACATTGGCCAAGCACTTCGTGATCCCGGCTTTGCCACAATTCATGGCGCGTTATCCCGACATCGAGCTGTCCATCAGCGAGGCTGACCGCTTTGTCGACCTGATCGCCGAAGGCGTCGACTGCGTGCTGCGCGCCGGCACTTTGAGCGACTCCGCACTGATCGGAAAACGTGTCGCCAACCTGCGTCAAATCACCTGCGCCAGTCCCGCCTATCTGCGCAAGTACGGCGAACCGAAAAGCCTTGCCGACCTGAGCCTGCACCGTGCGGTGAACTACGTTTCGCGCACGACGGCCAAGTTGTTCCCGTTTGAATTCATGGTGGACGGTGAACTCAAGGAAGTGGCCATCGACGGTGTGGTCTCGGTGTTCGGCGCGGAAATCTACGCCGCCTCGGCGATTGCCGGACTGGGCCTGATCCAGTGCCCGCACTATCGAATGCAAACGCAGATTTCCCAAGGCCTGGTGCAGGAAGTCCTCGTCGACACACCACCGCCATCGATGCCGGTATCGGTGTTGTACCCGCACAACCGACACATGTCGCCCAGGGTTCGGGTGTTTGTGGACTGGTTGGGGGAGGTGTTTGCGGGGGCCACGTGAAGATGAAACAAATGAAACGTTTCAGCCATTAGTCGAATCCGGGGTTTGTCCGGGCGTATGCTGGGCGACTGGCAAAGCAGTCGATACCAGATTCAAGACAGACAAGAGAGGATTCGATGACTTACACCGCTGCCGAAAACCGCTACGACTCCATCCCTTACCGCCGCGTGGGCCGCAGCGGCCTGGTGCTGCCGGCGCTGTCGTTGGGCCTGTGGCACAACTTCGGCGACAGCACGCCGATCGATACCCAGCGCGCGTTGTTGCGCACGGCATTCGATCTGGGCATCAACCATTTCGACCTGGCCAACAACTACGGCCCGCCGTATGGCAGCGCCGAGATCAACTTCGGCCGTTTACTGCGCGAAGACTTCAAGCAGTACCGCGACGAGCTGATCATTTCCAGCAAGGCCGGTTGGGACATGTGGCCCGGCCCTTACGGTCAGGGCGGCGGTTCGCGCAAGTACGTGCTGGCCAGCCTCGACCAGAGCCTGCAACGCCTGGGCGTGGACTACGTCGACATCTTTTATTCCCACCGCTTCGATCCGGACACCCCGCTGGACGAAACCGCCAGCGCACTGGCCACTGCGGTGCAGCAGGGCAAGGCGCTATACATCGGCATTTCGTCCTATTCCGGGGTGAAAACCCGCGAAATGGCGGCGTTGCTCAAAGAGTGGAAAGTGCCGCTGCTGATTCACCAACCAGCCTACAACCTGCTCAATCGCTGGGTGGAAAAAGACTTGCTGGATACCACCGACGAACTCGGCACTGGCGTGATTGCCTTCACGCCGCTGGCGCAGGGATTGCTGACCGACAAATACCTCAACGGCGTGCCGACGGATGCACGGGTCAATCGTCCGGGGGGTGGTTCGTTGCAGGCGTCGCACTTGTCCGAGGCCAACATCGCCCAGGTGCGGGCACTCAACGAAATCGCCCAGCGTCGTGGCCAGAGCCTGGCGCAACTGGCGCTGGCCTGGACCCTGCGCGATCCTCGGGTCACTTCGGCCTTGATTGGCGCAAGCCGGCCGGAGCAGATCATCGAGAACGTCGGGGCGTTGAAGAACCTGAGCTTTAGTGCAGAGGAACTGGCGGAGATTGACCGGTTTGCCCAGGAGGGCGGGATCAATCTTTGGGAGAAGCCTTCTATTGCTGAATAAGTTTCAGGCGGCGGCCTTCAGATTGCTTTCGCGAGCAAGCCCGCTCCCACAGGGAAACGCATTCCAAATGTGGGAGCGGGCTTGCTCGCGAAGAGGCCAGAGCCAACAATGAAGAACCTGGGGTTCAGCGAAAAAACGGCACATCCCCCAACACCGTCGCCCGCTGCATCACCCGCCGCGCCGGCCGGTAGTCATCCACCGCGTAATGCTGGGTCACGCGGTTATCCCAGAATGCGATGTCGTCTTTCTGCCAGCGCCAGCGAATGGTGAATTCCGGCCGCGTTGAATGGGCGAACAGGAACTTCAGAATCGCCTCACTCTCGGTTTCCGACAGCTCGTTGATCTTCGAAGTGAAACCTTCGTTGACGAACAGCGAGCGGCGCCCGCTTACCGGGTGCGTGCGGATCACCGGGTGCGACAGCGGCGGATTCTTGCGCCGTGCTTCTTCCCACTGGGCCAGCGCCTCGGGCGTGTTGCCATAGCGCTCCAGCGGAAATGAACGAGTGAAGTCATGGGTGGCGGTCAGACCTTCGAGCAAGGTTTTCAGCGGCGTCGACAGGGCTTCATAGGCGGCAATCCCGCTGGCCCATAACGTGTCGCCACCAAACTCCGGCAGCAGCTTGGCACTGAGCACCGCACCCATGGCCGGGGTCGGCAGGAAGGTGATGTCGGTGTGCCAGATCGCGTTGTCGCGCACGTCGGTGACGGCGGTGTCGAGGATCAGCACTTCCGGTTGTTCCGGCACATTGGGGTAGATTGGGTGAATGTGCAGGTCGCCGAAATTCGCGGCGAATCGCGCCTGTTGCTGTGGCGTGATCGGTTGGTCACGGAAGAACAGCACCTGATGCTTGAGCAGGGCCTGTTCGATGGCATCGCGCTGCTCCAGGTTCAGCGGCTGGCTGATGTCGATGCCGCTGATTTGCGCACCGAGGGCGGAGCTTAGGGGGACGATGGTCAGGTGGCTCATGGTGGTTCTCTTAAATCCGGGGGGCCGTGCTTTTTGTGGGAGCGGGCTTGCTCGCGAAGAGGGCGTGTCATTCAACATTTATGTCACGTGATACACCGCTTTCGCGAGCAAGCCCGCTCCCACAGGTTTATTCAGTAATCAGTGGGCCTGACCATGCCACGGCACCAGTTTGCGTTGCAGGGCACGCAGGCCAAGCTCCATTGCGAAGGCGATCAGTGCGATCACCAGAATCCCCAGTACCACCACATCGGTGACCAAAAACTGTGCGGCCGATTGCACCATGAAGCCCAGTCCGCTGGTGGCGGCGATCAATTCGGCGGCGACCAGCGTCGACCAGCCTACGCCGAGACCGATACGCACACCGGTCAGGATATCCGGCAAGGCACTCGGCAAAATGACGTGGCGAATCAATTGCACGCGCGTTGCACCCAGCGACTGCGCGGCACGCAGTTTGGCCGGGTCGACCGTACGCACACCGGTGGCGGTGGCAATGGCAATCGGGGCGAAGATTGCCAGGTAGATCAGCAGCACTTTCGACAATTCACCGATACCGCACCAGATCACGATCAGTGGCAGGTAGGCCAGTGGTGGAATCGGCCGGTAGAACTCGATCAGCGGGTCGAGCACACCGCGGGCGATACGGTTGGCGCCGATGGCGATTCCCACCGGCACGGCGGTGAGAATCGCAAACCCGAGGCCCAGTCCGATGCGGCTCAGACTCGCGCCCAGGTGCTGCCACAGGGTTGAATCCATATAACCCGAGGTCGCCAGTAGCCAGCCTTTTTGCAGCACGGCGGAAGGTGGTGGCAGGAACAGCGGCTCGATCAAGCCGGTCGCCGTCACGGCCCACCAAATGGCAACGAGAACGACCAGCGTCAGCACACTGATCCAGCGAGTGCTCAAACGGCGACTTGCCGGAATTACGGCTGAGCCTGGCGTTATCGCCGCGACGGGAATTTCGTAACTGCTCATGCGCGCTCCTGCCGCTGGGCGGCGCTGCGTTGGGAGAACACTTTGGCGAGTACGTGTTCGCGGGTTTCGATAAAACGCGGGTCGGACTTGATCGAGCGGGCCGACTCACCGGCGGCATAACGCTGACCGAAATCGAGGCTCAGGCGTTCGACGATTTGCCCCGGGTTGGGCGCCAACAGAATCAGGTCGGTGGCGAGGAACACGGCTTCTTCGATGTCGTGGGTGATCAGGAACACCGGCTTGGCGGTGCGTTGCCAGACCTGCAGCAACAGCTCCTGCATCTGCTCGCGGGTAAAGGCGTCGAGAGCGCCGAAAGGTTCGTCCATCAGCAACACGCGCGGGTCGGCGGCGAGGGCGCGAGCCAGACCGACACGCTGCTTCTGGCCGCCCGAAAGCTGCCAGATGCGGCGCTGTTCAAAACCGGACAGATCGACCAGGGCGAGCATTTCCCTGGCGCGAGCTTCGCGTTTTTCCCGGGCGATACCGGCCAGCTCCAGGCCGAACCCGACGTTGGCCAGCACGTCTTGCCATGGCAGCAGCGCGTCGTCCTGAAACACCACGCCGCGCTCGGCACTCGGGCCTTTGACGGGCACGCCGTCGAGGGTGATGCGCCCGGCGCTGGGTTCGACGAAACCGGCAATCAGGTTCAACAGCGAAGTCTTGCCACTGCCGGACGGGCCGAGGGCGACCAGCAATTGCCGGGGCCCCAGGCTCAGAGAGATATCCGCCAACACCGGTTCCGGGTTGCCGGGGTACTGTGCGCTGATGCGCTCCAGCTGTAGCAAGGCCATCGCGTTGACTCCCGATCAGTTGGTGATGAACTTGGCGCTGACGTACGGCGCGTAGTCCGGCAGCACGGCCTCGACCTTGCCTTGTTCCTTGAGGAACGCCGCGGTGTCGGTGATGGCTTTGGTGGTCGGTGCGCCGAGGGTGAGCACCTGGTCAGCCGCCAGCGGGTAGACGTTGCCTTGCAGCAGCAATGGAATGTCACTGGCCTTGGCACCAGACAGTTTTACCAGCTTGTCGACGTTGCCCTGATTGGCGAGCCAGGTGTGCGGGTCTTTGCGGTAATCGGCGTAGGCGTCCAGAGTCACTTTGGCGAACGCGGTGACGATCTCCGGGTGCTTCTCGGCGAAATCCTTGCGCACGATCCAGGCATCGAAAGTCGGTGCGCCGAACTTGGCCAGCTCGCCGGAGGTGATCAGCACTTTGCCGTTTTCCTTGGCGACACCGAGGGCCGGATCCCAAACGTACGTGGCGTCGATGTCACCGCGTTTCCAGGCGGCAATGATCGCGGGTGGTGCGAGGTTGAGAATGGTGACTTTCGACGGGTCGATGTTCCAGTGCTTCAGCGCGGCGAGCAGGCTGTAGTGGCCGGTGGATACAAACGGCACGGCGATTTTCTTGCCGATCAGGTCTTGCGGGGTCTTGATCCCGGAACCGTCGCGGGCGACCAAGGCTTCGGCGGCGCCGATCTGGGTGGCGATGAGGAAGGTTTGCACCGGGACTTTGCGGGTGATGGCCGCGGTCAGAGGGCTGGAACCGAGGTAGCCGATCTGCACGTCACCAGAGGCGATGGCGGCGATGATATCGGCACCGTTGTCGAATTTTCGCCAGCTGATATCGGCCTTGGTGGCCTTTTCGTAGGCGCCGTCAGCCTGGGCGACTTTCGCCGGGTCAACGGTGGTCTGATAGGCGACGGTGAAGTCGGCCGCCTGGGCAAAAAAACTCGCGGTAGCCAAGGACGCGGCCGCCAGCAAGCGTAGAGGGAAAGTCAGTTTCATCAGAAAGCTCCTTGTCAGGCGACCGAGTGTCGGCGTGAGAAAGAGACTAAATGATCTAAGAATTCGAAAATAAATAACTTTTTCGAATTAGCTTATGAGAGGACAACTTGAGGAGCGACCGCTACGCGGTCATCGCGAGCAAGCTCGCTCCCACAGTGGATCTTCGGTGTGAGCACAATCGTGCAAACACCATTGAACCTTGTGGGAGCGAGCTTGCTCCGGGCGGCGCTCCGACGATAAGGTCCGCAGGACCTTCAGTTACTGATCGCCAGAATGCTCGCTTGGTACGCTCCGACAAACACATCGAAATCACCGACTTCGTTCTGCTCCAGCTCAGCCTGCTGAGCCAGCGAAGAACGCGCCCGCTCTTCAAACTTCGCCTGTTCCTCAGCCGGCAACGGCTCGCTGCGGAAGAACTCGGCATGGGCCTGGCTCTGGCGCAGGGAGAACTGGGCAAAGCTTTCCTTGTGTTCGGCCATCGCCGCCAATACCTGGGCCGACGGTGTCAGGGACGGGTCCTGGACCTTGGCCATCTGGGCGTCCAGCGACTTGCTGTGGGCATCGCCGCCATGGCTCTGGTCGAGCATCGCCGCCAGAGGGGCGATTTTTTCCAGCAGCTCGCCGGCCCATTCCTTCAGGTCGACCGGCTGGCCATCCCGTTGCAGTTGCAGGCCCGGACGACGACCTTCCTTGACCACGCTGAGGAAGTTCGAAGTCGCGTTGCCACAACTGGTGCTGGTGAGCAGCGGGCTGTCATTGAGCGCGCAGTACAGCAGGAACGCATCGAGGAAGCGTGACTCGGTAAGGTCGATGCCCATCGGCAGGAACGGGTTGATGTCCAGGCAGCGTACTTCGACGTACTGGATGCCACGGGCCATCAGTGCCTGGATAGGGCGCTCGCCGGTGTAGGTCACGCGTTTGGGGCGGATGTTGGAGTAGTACTCGTTTTCGATCTGCAGGATGTTGGTGTTGAGCTGCACCCACTCGCCATCCTGGTGGGTGCCGACTTCGACGTATGGCGCATACGGCGTGGCCACCGCTTTGCGCAGGCTGTCGGTGTAGCTGTTCAGATCGTTGTAGCACGGCGTCAGGCCGGCCTGGGCGTTGCTCTGGTAACCCAGGTCGCTCATGCGCAGGCTGGTGGCGTACGGCAGGTACAAGGTCTGCGGGTCCAGTTGTTCCAACTGGTGCGAACGACCGCGCAAGAAGCCGGCGTCCAGTGCCGGCGAGGCGCCGAACAGGTACATCAGCAGCCAGCTGTAGCGGCGGAAGTTACGGATCAGCGCGATATAGGACGCCGACTGGAAGTCGCGGTCGGTGCCGACAAAGCCTTCGGCCTGCTTGAGCAAAGGCCAGAGTTTTTCCGGCAGGGAAAAGTTGTAGTGGATGCCGGCAATGCATTGCATGGTCTTGCCGTAACGCAGGGCCAGACCCTTGCGGTAGACGTACTTGAGCTGCCCGATATTGGACGTGCCGTAATAGGCGATCGGGATATCTTCCTCGGCCGGCAACGGGCAGGGCATCGATGGGCTCCACAGATACTCGTTGCCAAGCTTGCTGTAGGCAAAGCGGTGAATGCTGTCCAGGCTCGCCAGCGTATCGGCAGGATCGGGCAGGGCCGGGGTGATGAACTCCAGCAGCGACTCGGAATAGTCGGTGGTGATCTGTTCATTGGTCAGCGCGGAACCCAATTCTTCCGGGTGCGGCGTTTGCGCCAGGCGACCTTCATCGGTCACGCGCAGGCATTCACGTTCGATGCCGTGAAGGCACTGTTCGAGCAGAGAGTGGTTAGCGCGCTCGCCGAGCAGGGCCAGGCGGCGGTTGAGAAGTTCGCTCAAGTTGGATTCCTTCACGCGTCAGTCGCCCCAATATGGGGGTGGGCAAGACGGTCTACAAGGGTGAAGTTAAAACTGGCGTTTTCGCCTGGTTTTGGATCTCGCCGCAATCGATGTGGGAGTGGACCTGTGGCGAGGGGGCTTGCCCCCGTTGGGCTGCGAAGCAGCCCCAAAACCTCTGATGTTCCAAGATATTGTGAGTGCTACGCACTCAAACGGGGGCAAGCCCCCTCGCCACAAGCCCGCTCCCACAGGAAATTCCGACACTGTGGTCACAGCGCCGAAATTAACTCAATTTGATGACGACTAGCTACAGGACAGCGAACGTGCCTTGTGCTTTTGCGACCAGTTTGTCGCCCTGCGTCACATCAGCCTCGACCACCAACGTGCGGCGGCCTGGATGAATCACCCGTGCCGTGCACATCACCTCGCCGTCAGAGACGGCGCGAATGTAGTTGATCTTGCACTCGATGGTCGCGCTCTGCTGGTCAAAGCCGTGGGTGCTGGAACAGGCCAGCCCCATGGCAATGTCCACCAGGCTGAACAAGGCCCCGCCGTGCAGCTTGCCGCCGCGATTGCGCAGCTCCGGTTCCAGCGCCAGGGCGACTTGCGCCACCCCGGTTTCCAGGCTGTGCAAGCGGCAGCCCAGTAGCTTGAAAAACGCGCTTTCGGTCAGCCCGGCGGGAATGTCCATCAACGTTTCTTCAGCTGCTTGGCATTGGCGAACAGCGAAGCCATGGCGTTGTTGCTCGGGGTCGCTGCCGTGGTTTCCTTGCGCGGTGCGGTGTTCTGGGATTGGCGTGGCGCCGAACCCGGACGTGCGCCGCGGGCACCGTCGATTTTCTCGCCCGGGGTATCGCTCATGCGCATCGACAGGCCCACGCGTTTGCGCGGGATGTCGACTTCCATGACCTTCACTTTCACCACGTCACCGGCCTTCACCGCTTCTCGTGGATCCTTGATGAACTTCTCCGAAAGCGCGGAGATGTGCACCAAACCGTCCTGATGCACACCGATATCGACGAAAGCACCGAAGTTGGTCACGTTGGTCACCACGCCTTCGAGGATCATGCCCAGTTGCAGGTCCTTGAGGTCTTCGACGCCTTCCTGGAACTCGGCGGTCTTGAACTCTGGACGCGGGTCGCGACCGGGCTTTTCCAGCTCTTGCAGAATGTCGGTGACTGTCGGCAAACCGAAGGTTTCATCGGTGTACTTCTTCGGATCGAGACGCTTGAGGAACGCGGCATCGCCAATCAGCGAGCGAATGTCACGGTCGGTTTCGGCGGCGATGCGCTGAACCAGCGGATAGGCTTCCGGGTGAACCGCCGACGAGTCCAACGGGTTTTCGCCGTTCATGACGCGCAGGAATCCGGCGGCCTGTTCGAAGGTTTTTTCACCCAGGCGCGCGACTTTCTTCAAGGCTGCGCGAGTCTTGAATGCGCCGTGCTCATCGCGGTGGCTGACGATGTTCTGCGCCAGGGTCGCGTTGAGGCCGGAGATCCGCGCCAGCAGTGCCACGGAAGCCGTGTTCACGTCGACGCCGACGGCGTTCACGCAGTCCTCGACCACCGCATCCAGGCCACGGGCCAGTTTCAGCTGCGACACGTCGTGCTGGTACTGGCCGACACCGATGGATTTCGGATCGATCTTCACCAGCTCGGCCAACGGGTCTTGCAGGCGACGGGCAATCGACACGGCGCCACGGATCGACACGTCCAGGTCCGGGAATTCCTTGGAAGCCAGTTCCGACGCCGAGTAAACCGATGCGCCGGCCTCGGAAACCATGACCTTGGTCATTTTCATGGCCGGGTATTTTTTGATCAGTTCAGCGGCCAGCTTGTCGGTTTCGCGACTGGCGGTACCGTTGCCGATGGCGATCAGGTCCACCGAGTGCTTGGCGCACAGGGCGGCGAGCACGGCGAGGGTCTGGTCCCACTTGTTGTGCGGCACGTGCGGGTAAACCGTGGCGTGATCCAGCAGCTTGCCGGTGGAGTCGACCACGGCCACCTTGCAACCGGTGCGCAGGCCCGGGTCGAGGCCCAGGGTGGCGCGCGGGCCGGCCGGGGCCGACAGCAGCAGGTCGTGCAGGTTGTGGGCGAAGACGTTGATCGCTTCGGTTTCCGCGCCATCGCGCAGCTCACCCAGCAGATCGGTCTCCAGGTGGGTGTAGAGCTTGACCTTCCAGGTCCAGCGCACCACTTCACCCAGCCATTTGTCGGCGGCGCGGTTCTGGTTCTGGATGCCGAATTGCTGGCCGATCATGCCTTCGCACGGGTGCATGGTGCCCGGCAGTTCGTCGCCGACTTTCAGCGCGGAGCTGAGGATGCCTTCGTTACGGCCACGGAAAATCGCCAGCGCGCGGTGCGACGGCATGCTTTTGAGCGGTTCGTCGTGTTCGAAGTAATCGCGGAACTTGGCGCCTTCCTCTTCCTTACCGGCAATCACGCGGGCACTGAGGGTAGCTTCCTGCTTGAGGTAGCTGCGCAGCTTGTCCAGCAGGCCGGCGTCTTCGGCGAAGCGTTCCATCAGGATGTACTTGGCGCCTTCGAGGGCAGCCTTCACATCGGCCACGCCTTTTTCCGCGTCGATGAAGCGTGCGGCTTCGGTTTCCGGGCTCAGGGACGGGTCGTTGAACAGGCCGTCGGCCAGCTCGCCCAGGCCTGCTTCCAGGGCGATCTGGCCCTTGGTGCGGCGCTTCTGCTTGTACGGCAGGTACAAGTCTTCGAGACGGGTCTTGGTGTCGGCGAGCTTGATGTCGCGTTCAAGTTGCGGGGTCAGCTTGCCCTGCTCCTGGATGCTGGCGAGGATGCTGATACGCCGTTCGTCGAGTTCTCGCAGGTAGCGCAGGCGCTCTTCCAGATGACGCAATTGCGTATCGTCGAGGCTGCCGGTCACTTCTTTCCGGTAACGGGCGATGAAGGGAACGGTAGAGCCTTCATCGAGTAGCGCGACGGCCGCTTCGACCTGTTGTGGGCGTACACCGAGTTCCTCGGCGATGCGGCTGTTGATGCTGTCCATAAAACCACCTGACAAATTGTGAAAGCAGGCTCGCAGGCGCAGAGATAGGGCCTGGGCGAGTCTGGTTGAGCGGCCTGGCCTGCGCCGCTACCTGGATCAAAAGGTATCCCGTTGACCCGTGAAATCGAACAATTACTGCCGGCGCCATGAAAAAAATGGTGTCCGTCTGTAGTACCTGTCTGATGTTGCCTGACACAAAAGGCCGCGCATTATAACCAGCGTTCCGGCATTCGGGGACATCGCGGGTTGCAGGTGAAATGGCCGGTTTTCTGGCACTAAAGGAAAAATCTGCTAACAATGCACACGGTGCGTATAACGGCAGCTACGCCATAATGCGCGCCGAGATCAAAGGAGCATCCAATGAGCAGCACTGCACAAACTGCTGAAGGCGAAAAAATTCTTATTGTTGACGACGATCCTGGGCTCAGCAGCCTGCTGGAGCGTTTTTTCGTCAGCAAGGGCTACCGCGCCCGCGCCGTACCGAACACTGAGCAAATGGATCGCCTGCTGGCCCGCGAAGTGTTCAACCTGGTCGTACTCGACCTGATGCTGCCCGGTGAAGACGGCTTGACCGCCTGCCGCCGTCTGCGCGGCGCGAACAACCAGATTCCGATCATCATGCTGACCGCCAAGGGCGACGAGCTGAGCCGCATCAAGGGCCTGGAGCTGGGTGCCGACGATTACCTGGCCAAGCCGTTCAACCCCGATGAGCTGATGGCTCGCGTCAAAGCGGTCCTGCGTCGCCAGTCGGCTCCAGTGCCGGGCGCACCAGGCAGCGAAGACGAAAGCGTGACCTTCGGTGACTATGAATTGTCCCTGGCTACCCGCGAGCTCAAGCGCGGCGAAGAAGTGCACATGCTCACCACCGGTGAGTTCGCTGTACTCAAGGCCCTGGTGATGAACGCGCGTCAACCGCTGACCCGCGACAAATTGATGAACCTGGCCCGTGGCCGCGAGTGGGATGCCCTGGAGCGTTCCATCGATGTGCAGATTTCCCGTCTGCGCCGGATGATCGAGCCCGATCCGTCCAAACCGCGTTACATCCAGACTGTCTGGGGCGTGGGTTACGTGTTTGTACCGGATGGTACCGCCACCAAGTGATTGGCGATTTGTAGGAGCGGGTCACGCGGACATCGGATCAATCGATCCTGTCCGCAGACTCGCGATCCGCAATATGCGAGCATCGCTCGCTCCTGCAAGTGTTTAACGGTTATCCATGAAAACCCCCGTTTGGTTTCCCCAGAGCTTCTTCTCCCGCACCCTTTGGCTGGTGCTCATCGTCGTACTCTTCTCCAAGGCGCTGACCCTGGTTTATCTGCTGATGAACGAAGACGTGCTGGTGGACCGCCAGTACAGCCACGGTGTCGCCCTGACGCTGCGCGCCTATTGGGCTGCCGATGAAGAAAACCGCGGCAAGATCGCCGAGGCCGCGACCTTGATCCGGGTGGTGGGTGCCGGCGTGCCGGAAGGCGAACAGCACTGGCCTTACAGCGAGATCTACCAGCGGCAGATGCAGGCGGAGCTGGGTGCCGACACTGAGGTCCGGCTGCGCATGCATTCGCCACCGGCGCTGTGGGTCCGGGCGCCAAGCCTGGGTGATGGCTGGCTGAAAGTACCGCTTTATCCCCATCCGTTGCGCGGCCAGAAAATCTGGAACGTGCTGGGCTGGTTCCTCGCTATTGGCCTGCTGTCCACCGCTTCGGCCTGGATCTTCGTCAGCCAGCTCAATCAACCTTTGAAGCGTCTGGTGTATGCCGCGCGGCAACTTGGCCAGGGCCGCAGTGTGCGCTTGCCAATCAGCGATACGCCGAGCGAGATGACCGAGGTGTACCGCGCCTTCAACCAGATGGCTGAAGACGTCGAACAGGCCGGTCGCGAGCGTGAACTGATGCTGGCCGGGGTTTCCCATGATTTGCGCACGCCGTTGACGCGATTGCGTCTGTCCCTGGAGCTGATGGGCGATCACACGGACCTGACCGACGACATGGTGCGTGACATCGAAGACATGGATGCGATTCTCGATCAGTTCCTGGCGTTCATTCGTGACGGGCGCGACGAGTCGGTGGAAGAGGTCGACCTGAGCGACCTGGTCCGTGAAGTTGCCGCACCGTATAACCAGACCGAAGAAAAAGTGCGGCTCCGGCTGGAGCCTATCCAGCCGTTTCCGCTGCGTCGGGTATCGATGAAGCGACTGCTGAACAACCTGATCGGCAACGCGCTGCATCATGCCGGCAGCGGTGTGGAGGTGGCGGCGTATGTGTCCGGGGACACCAGCGCACCGTATGTAGTGCTGAGTGTCATGGACCGTGGTGCCGGAATCGATCCTTCGGAGCTGGAGGCGATTTTCAATCCGTTCACCCGCGGTGACCGTGCCCGGGGTGGCAAGGGCACCGGGTTGGGATTGGCGATCGTGAAGCGGATTGCTTCGATGCATGGCGGCAACGTTGAGCTGCGTAACCGCTCGGGCGGTGGGCTGGAAGCTCGGGTGCGGTTGCCGTTGGGGTTGCTGCTGCCGCGGGATGCCGTTTAAGGCCTGATTTTTTCAGTGGGGCTGACGGCCCCTTCGCGGGCAAGCCCGCTCCCACAGTGATTTTGGCTAAAACCCTGTGGGAGCGAGCTTGCTCGCGATGGCGGCATCCCTGCCGCCACAAGGCTTGAGGTTTAACCCTTCCCTTTGGTCCGAGTCATATTCGGCCCGCCATTCTTCTCCAGATGCTCAATGATGATCCCCGCCACATTCTTCCCGGTGGTGGTCTCAATTCCCTCCAGACCCGGCGACGAGTTAACTTCCATCACCAACGGCCCGTGATTGGAGCGCAGGATGTCGACACCTGCCACCGCCAGCCCCATGACCTTCGCCGCACGTAACGCCGTCATGCGCTCTTCCGGGGTGATCTTGATCAGGCTCGCGCTGCCGCCGCGATGCAGGTTGGAGCGAAATTCGCCGGGTTTGGCCTGGCGCTTCATCGCTGCAATCACCTTGTCGCCGACGACGAAGCAGCGAATGTCCGCACCACCGGCTTCCTTGATGTACTCCTGAACCATGATGTTCTGCTTGAGGCCCATGAACGCCTCGATCACCGATTCCGCGGCCGTGGCGGTTTCGCACAGCACCACGCCGATGCCCTGGGTGCCTTCCAGCACCTTGATCACCAACGGCGCACCGTTGACCATTTCGATCAGGTCGGGAATGTCATCGGGGGAGTGGGCAAACCCGGTCACCGGCAAGCCGATCCCGCGACGGGACAACAATTGCAGTGAACGCAGCTTGTCCCGCGAACGGGCAATGGCCACCGATTCGTTGAGCGGAAATACCCCCATCATTTCGAACTGGCGCAGCACTGCGCAGCCATAAAAGGTCACGGATGCACCGATCCGTGGAATCACCGCATCGAAACCCTCCAGCGGTTTGCCGCGGTAGTGGATCTGTGGCTTGTGGCTGGCGATGTTCATGTAGGCGCGCAAAGTGTCGACCACCACCATTTCATGGCCACGCTCGGTACCGGCTTCGACCAGACGACGGGTGGAATACAGACGCGGATTCCGCGACAGCACAGCGATCTTCATGCAACACCTGTGGAGGAGGTAGATACCGGGAACACCGGCTTGTCTTGTACGTACTTGATGCCCGGATTGACCACCAACTGGCCGTGAATCAGGGCTTTGGAGCCGAGCAGCAGGCGATAACGCATGGACTTGCGGCAGGCGAGCGTGAACTCGACCCGCCAGACCCGATCACCAAGGGCCAGGGTAGTGCTGATCACGTATCGCACCTGCGCGTGACCGTTTGAGCTTTTAATGGTTTTCATCGTCACCAGCGGTGCTTCGCAGCGTCGGTGGCGCAGTTGTACGACGGAACCCAGGTGGGCGGTAAAACGCACCCACTGCTCACCATCGCGCTCGAACAGCTCGATTTCGGTGGCGTGGAGGCTTGAGGTGCTGGCACCGGTGTCGATTTTTGCCCGAAGGCCGGCGACTCCCAAATCCGGGAGCGCCACCCACTCGCGCAGACCGACAACGGTCAAATGGTCAAATGTCTTCAATAGTGCTCAACCGGTAGAAACCGCTCGGGCCGCACGCGGCCGGATTCGCGGTATTCACGCAGAATAATGATTAAAAGGCGACAGATATCTACGGCCCGGATTTCCAGCCTCGCAAGGAGGTTATGGAATGTCAGCATTGTAATCCGAGACGGTGAAATTCTTGGTACGTCAGAAACGGTAGTACAGTTCACCAATATTTCAGAATGAGGAAATTCCATGGCACAAAAAAACGAAGAGGACGACAAAGTCCGCCTCGATAAATGGTTGTGGGCTGCACGATTCTACAAAACCCGCGCCCTGGCCAAAGCGGCGATTGAAAGCGGCAAGGTGCATTGCCGGGGCGAGCGCTGCAAGCCGGGTAAAGAGCCACGAATCGGCGATGAGTTCGTGATTCGCACCGGTTTCGAGGAGCGCACGGTGGTAGTCCTGGCACTGTCGATCGTTCGTCGCGGCGCACCGGAGGCGCAAACCTTGTATGCCGAAACCCTGGCCAGCATCGCCAAGCGCGAAGAGGCCGCAGCGCAAAGAAAGGCCGGAGCCCTGGGCGTGAGCACCGACGGTAAGCCAAGCAAGAAACAGCGGCGGGATTTGTTCAAGTTTCGTGGCAGCAGTAACGACGACTAATACAGATATTGCTCGGGCGAGTGCCGCGCACTCGCCAGGTTTCACCGCGCCTTCAGGCTCAGACTTGCAATTGACCCGGTGCGCATCCATATCTGTGCCTGGCCAGCAGTGCATCGCATGGACGATATCGCCGCTCGTCGAAAATCACACACAGTCTCTGATCTGTAGGCCATAACCACATTGCCAGCAGTGCAGAGCGGGAAACGACCCGGAACCCATCAGCGCTTGTTCCACCTGCTTGGATCAGGCCCGGATTGTTCATAAAATGCCTTTCATGGCTGAACATTGCGCACCCGAGTGGTCGCGCAAGGTAAATTTCTTGTTTCCTGTAACCATTTTCACTACTTCAGATACCCAGACCTATGACCGATCACGCGGATAACGACTTCACACAACGCTTCATCTTCGATGACAGCGACACCCGTGGCGAGCTGGTTTCGTTGGAGCTCAGCTACGCCGAAGTCCTGGCCAAACACGCCTACCCGCAGCCGGTCGCGCAACTGCTCGGCGAGCTGATGGCGGCCGCATCGTTGCTGGTCGGCACGATGAAGTTCGATGGCTTGCTGATTCTGCAAGCCCGCTCCGAAGGCCCGATCCCGCTGCTGATGATCGAGTGCTCCAGCGAGCGCGACATCCGTGGCCTGGCCCGTTACGACGCGGATCGCATCGCTCCCGATGCCACCCTGGCCGACCTGATGCCTGAAGGCGTCCTGGCATTGACCATCGACCCGAAACAGGGCCAGCGATACCAGGGCATCGTCGACCTCGACGGCGCCACCCTGTCCGAATGCTTCACCAACTATTTCGTCATGTCCCAGCAAGTCGGCACGCGTTTCTGGCTGTACGCCGATGGTCGTCGTGCCCGTGGTCTGTTGCTGCAACAACTGCCGGCCGATCGTTTGAAAGACGAAGACGAACGCGCCGCCAGCTGGCAGCACATCACCACTCTGGGCGGTACGCTGACCGCCGATGAGCTGTTGAGCCTGGACAACGAAACCGTGCTGCATCGCCTGTACCACGACGAGCAGGTGCGTCTGTTCGATGTGCAGAAGCTGCGCTTCCGTTGCAGTTGCTCGCGCGAACGTTCGGCCAATGCGCTGGTCAGTCTGGGTATGGAAGACGCGCAGCAATTGGTGGACGAACACGGTGGCAACATCGAAATCGATTGCCAGTTCTGCAACCAGCGCTACCTGTTTGACGCGGCCGATGTCACTCAATTGTTCGCCGGGGCGGGTATCGAGATGCCGTCAGATACCCGTCACTAAAACGGTTCAGCGCAGGTAAATTCACTGCCTTGCGCCGGATTAACGCCGTTACGACAGGAGGGGCCTACTCTTTTTGGGCTTTTCTGGCATAATCCGGCCCACTTTTTTCGCGGTAGTAGTGCACGACTTTCTACTACAAAAACGTTTGGAGCACTCGGCCACTGGCCGACGGGGAACCTCATGACGCAAGCCAACAATGCCGTGTACACCGATCTGAGTGTTGATGATCTGGTTAAAGAAGCCCTCAATCGCGGTGAAGGCGAGCTTGCCGATACCGGCGCGCTGGTTGTTCGTACCGGTCACCGTACCGGCCGTTCGCCAGTCGACCGTTTCATCGTTGAAGAGCCAAGCACCCAGGCTGCCATCGCCTGGGGCCCGATCAACCGCAAGTTCCCGGCCGACAAGTTCGACGCCCTGTGGGCTCGCGTTGAGGCATTCAACAACGCGCAAGAGCATTTCGTTTCCCACGTGCATGTAGGTGCGGCTTCCGAGCACTACCTGGCCGTGAAGATGACCACCCAGACTGCCTGGCAGAACCTGTTCGGCCGTTGCCTGTTCATCAACCCGGCTCAGTACAACCCGGCGGGTCGTGACGAGTGGCAGGTCCTCAACGTTGCCAACTTCGAGTGCGTGCCAGAGCGTGACGGCACCAACTCCGACGGCTGCGTGATCATCAACTTCGCACAGAAGAAAGTGCTGATCGCCGGCATGCGTTACGCCGGTGAAATGAAGAAAGCCATGTTCTCGGTGCAGAACTTCCTGCTGCCGGCTGCCGACGTACTGCCAATGCACTGCGCCGCCAACATCGGCGAAGAAGGCGACGTGACCCTGTTCTTCGGTCTGTCCGGCACTGGTAAAACCACCCTGTCGGCCGACGAAAGCCGTTACCTGATCGGTGACGACGAGCACGGCTGGGGCGAAGGCGTTGTGTTCAACATCGAAGGCGGTTGCTATGCCAAGTGCATCGACCTGTCCGAGAAGAACGAGCCGGTTATCTGGAAAGCCATCAAGCACGGCGCGGTACTGGAAAACGTCGTTATCGACGACGCCAAGCACGCCGACTACGCCGATGTCAGCCTGACCCAGAACAGCCGTGCCGCCTACCCGCTGGAGCACGTTGCCAAGCGCTCCGAGAAGAACCTCGGTGGCGAGCCGAACGCTGTGATCTTCCTGACCTGCGACCTGACCGGCGTACTGCCGCCAGTGTCGATCCTCAACGAAGAACAAGCGGCTTACCACTTCCTGTCCGGTTACACCGCCCTGGTCGGTTCGACCGAAATGGGTTCGGGCAGCGGCATCAAGTCGACCTTCTCCACCTGCTTCGGCGCGCCGTTCTTCCCGCGTCCAGCCGGCGAATACGCTGAGCTGCTGATCAAGCGCATCCGCGGCTTCGGCTCCAAGGTCTACCTGGTCAACACCGGCTGGACCGGCGGTGGCTACGGCGTCGGCAAACGCTTCAACATCCCGACCACTCGTGCCGTGATCGCAGCGATCCAGAGCGGCGCGCTGATCGGTACCGAGACCGAGCACCTGGACACCATCAACCTCGACGTGCCAGTGGCCGTACCGGGCGTTGAGACTGGCCTGCTGAACCCACGCAACACCTGGGCCGACGTAGCCGCCTACGACGAAGCCGCCAAAGCACTGGCCGGCCTGTTCATCGAGAACTTCAAGAAGTTCGAAGTGAGCGACGCGATCAAGGCTGCTGGTCCAAAGCTCTAAGCGTTGGATTGAGCTAACGAAAAAGCCGCCCCTCGGGGCGGCTTTTTTGTGCGCAAAATTCAGTTTTTCGCGGGCAAGTCAGAATGCGTCGGGCCGTTACAGGCCTTCGAGCTCATCCGTGTCCCAGCGTTGGGCCTTGATGGCCCGGTAGAGCATGCCGATGGTCAATGGCACCTTCTCGCCGCGACCCTTGGCTTTTCGCTTGAGATTCACGTCAAAGCCGTCGGGCTGGAAATAGCGATAACTGTCGAAATCCACGAAGTCGATGACGAAGTAGTCTTCCAGAGTTTCGATCAAATGCCGGGCGTCTGCACCGTTGCAGCCCAGGTCGAAATTGATCGAGGTGCCGAGGCTGATGGTTTTGCGTTCGGGGAAGCCAAGCTCCTCATGCAGCAGTTGCATGAGTTGCTGCATCAAGTGGTCGTCGGGGAGGTTGGAGGCGAGGTTCATTGGGGGAGATCCGTTTGGTCCTTAACGGATCTTATTGGTCGTCGGACTTGAGAGGAAGGGCCGGCTGAGTTGATTGCTCTCGGCTCAGCATTTTCAGTTTGCAAGGAGGACCGACGTTCACCCCGTAGGATCTCGTTCATTTGTTGCACGCTTTCCATTAGCTCATCAAAAAAACTGCTCATGGTTTCCTTCTGTATCCGATGAGGGCATTGAGTGGTTTGTTTCCAACGGAGCAAATCTTGTTTCTTGATCGCTCCTGCGCAGTGCGTGGGAGCGATCTCCATTAAAGATCAGACCGGAGCTTTCCAGTTGAGCATGCGTTGTTGGGCGACTTTGAGCAGGTCGCAGCCGTCCTGGGTCAGCAGGTAGAGCGCGTGGGTGATGTGCGGGATGTCTTTGAGGTCGCCGTGTTTGAAGCATTGGCAGTGCAGGGTTTGCAGCAATTCGCTGGAGGCCCGGATGCGCTGGAGGGCGGCTTCGAGGATGTCTTGAGGGTTGGCCTCTGTGTCGATGATCAGGGGCCGGGTGTCGGTGAGGTTGGATTGGAGTGGACGGTAGCGTTCGTTGGTGAACGGGTTCCATTTGTTCATTTTATGTATTCTCAAATGTTTTAGATGAAACCACCGCCATCGTGACCAAGCGATGGGAGGCGGACTGTGTTCGGGTTGGTCAACCGGGAGAACACACAAAACCGGCACGCTCGAAGGCGTCCCAAACACAGCCACCATAAAACGTGCAGACACTTGAGTGCCGGCAGCATACAACGGACGCGTTTATGTGTTCCATCGGGTGACCAAGCCCGAGTCGCTGATTTGGCAGCGACACTCCGGACTATAGGAGTGGGTCACTGTTCATCGATAGCCGACAAGTTGTCTTGTTTTGTAGGACCTTGCCGAAGCTTTCATAGGTCGTTGCTGACGGAGTTATCCACAGCGAGATTTCCAGAATGTGCTTGTCCTCAGAAGGACCGCGTTATCGTTCATCACGAGCAAGCTCGCTCCCACAGGAGATTGTGGTGGGGCTTCAGTCGGTGAGTTTCGGCAGGCGCTGCCGGGCGATGTCGAGCAGGTCGTTGCCGTCCTGGGTCAGCAGGTACAGGGCGCCGACGATCTTGGGGATGTCGCTCGCTTCGGCCTGTTTGAAACACGTGCAATAAAGGGTTTCGAGCAGGTCGCTGGCGGCGCGTATGCGTTGTCGGGCGGCGTCGAGGATCTCGTAGGGGTCGGCCTCGGTATCGATGACCAGCACTGGGGTTTCGCTGTAGCGGCTCTTGAGCGGGTGATAGCGGGCTGTCGGCGTGTCGGCTTTCTTCATCGAGTGGGTCCTGTGCGAAATCGGCAAGTGTTCCCGGCAGGCCGAGACACTGTTTTCAGCCGCGCCGGAAACTATAGGAGGACCTGGCGTTGCAGGACAAGATGGCTGAAATGGACAGGCGTTGTAGGGTATTTATCGTGTTCCGAGGAAAAGGCTTACACATTTTCGGAGGTTTGTGCGCCGTAGCCGCTGCCGGTAAAAATGCCTACGGGGTTATTGGTCGCTGTTTAGCAAGTATCGGCAGAGAGGGCTTTGGAAGCTGTCGGGTATTTCGAGTTTTGCGGTGGGTGTGCTGGCCTCTTCGCGAGCCTGCTCGCGAAAGCGATCTCAAGCCCTTCCAGCCATCCGCTGTATCATCCGGTATCGTTTTTGCCCCCGACCTTTTCTCGACTCGCTGCGATCGCCGGCCAGGCTTTTGACTCCGCAGCAGTCAACGGAGTGACAGCTTATGCACAACACCCTGGAACAGGTTTTCGGTTATCCACAATTTCGACCCGGTCAGGAGGCGGCCGTCAGTGCCGTGCTGGCCGGGCGCTCGGCGGCAGCGATTTTCCCCACCGGTTCCGGTAAATCCCTTTGCTACCAATTACCGGCGTTGTTGCTGCCGCACCTGACGCTGGTGGTCTCACCCTTGCTGGCGTTGATGCAGGATCAACTGGCGTTCCTGCAACGCCACGGCATCTCGGCGGGCAGTATCGATTCGGCCCAGAGCCGCGATGACGCCAGCGACGTCATGGCCCGGGCAAAATCCGGCGAACTGAAGATTTTGATGATCTCCGTGGAGCGCCTGAAGAACGAGCGCTTCCGACATTTTTTACAGCAAGTACCGATCTCGCTACTGGTGGTGGACGAGGCGCACTGCATTTCCGAATGGGGGCATAACTTTCGCCCGGACTACCTCAAGCTTCCCGACTATCAACGCCAGTTCAACATCCCGCAGGTGTTGCTGTTGACCGCAACGGCGACGCCCAAGGTCATCGCCGACATGCAGGCGAAATTCGCCATCGCCGCCGACGATGTGGTGACCACCGGTTTCTATCGCCCGAACCTCAATTTGCTGGTGGAGCCGGTTCGCGGAGCGGACAAGCGCCGACGCCTGGTCGAATGGATGAGCCAGCGTCCGGACCAGCCGAGCATCGTCTATGTCACTTTGCAGAAAACAGCCGAGCACATCGCCGAACACCTGAACCGCAACGGCATTCAGGCCGAGGCTTATCACGCCGGGTTGCCCCATGAGCAACGGGAAGCGATCCAGCGTCGCTTCATGGGCGGGCAGTCCAATTGCATCGTCGCCACCATCGCTTTCGGCATGGGCATCGACAAAAGTGACATCCGCAACGTGGTGCATTTCGACCTGCCCAAATCCATCGAAAACTACAGCCAGGAAATCGGCCGCGCCGGGCGTGACGGGCAGCCGTCGGACTGCCTGGTATTGGCCAACCGCGACAGCCTCAACGTGCTGGAGAATTTCGTCTACGGCGACACACCCGAACTGGATGGCATCCGTTGCGTGCTTGAAGAGATGCATGCCGCTGCAACCGAAGGGCAGTGGGAGTTTCTGCTGGGGCCGTTGGCAGACCAGAGCAATATTCGCCAGTTGCCGCTCAAGACCTTGCTGGTGCAACTCGAATTGCGCGGGTTGATCGCCCCGCGCTACGCGTACTACGCCGAGTACCGTTTCAAGTATGTGCAGGAGCCCGAGGTGCTATTGGCGCGTTTCGAAGGCGAGCGCAGGGATTTTGTCGCTGCGATCATCCAGACCTCCAGCCGCGCCCGGACCTGGGCCACGGTGAATTTCGAGGCGCTGTACGAGCAGCATCAGGCCGAGCGCAGTCGGGTAGTCAAGGCGCTGGATTACTTCCAGGAAAAAGGCTGGGTGGAGCTCGAAAGCAAGCAGATGACCGAGGTCTACAGCGTGCTGCAAAGCGGGTTCGACAACGTCGCGTTGAGCGAGGAACTGCACGGCTATTTCACTCGGCATGAGCGCACCGAGATCGCGCGGATTCACGCGATGCTGGATCTGTTCGCCACCGACCGTTGCCTGGGTTATCGCCTGGCCGAGTATTTCGGCGACCACAATGCCCCGCAGCAATGTGGACATTGTTCGGTGTGTCATGGGCAAGTGGCGCGGCTACCGGCACCACCGGAGTTGCCGGCGCTTGTGGATAAGAATTTCGAGGCGCTGTGTGGCGGTTTTATCCACAGGCACGAGCAGCACACGGGCAACGTGCCCTCGGCTGAACGCGTAACACGGTTTCTGTGCGGGATCAGCGTGCCGTTGTTCACCAAGCTCAAGGCGCGGTCGATTCCCGGGTTTGCGGCGCTGGAAGATTATCCGTATGCCGGGGTGCGGGAGTGGGCCGAGCGGCATCTACTCGGTTGAAACACGGTCAGTGTGGGAGCGGGCTTGCTCGCGAAAGCGGTGGGTCAGTCACCATCACTGCCAACAGATGGATCGCCTTCGCGAGCAAGCCCGCTCCCACAGGGATTTGCGGTGTACTCAAAGGGCTACATCCATCCGCTGAATGTTGCTCATCACAGGAATAAATTTCAAAAAAAGCCGGTGGCTGACTATGGTGGTGGCTGTCTTCGGATCGCCAACAAGAGAACAAAACATGAGCCAGACACCGTCGAATATTCAGCGCGCCGCCGTCATCGGCGCGGGCACCATGGGCCGTGGCATTGTCATGTGCCTGGCCAACGCCGGAGTGGCCGTGCAGTGGGTCGACAACAATCCGCAAATGCTGGAGCAAGCGCTGGCCACCGTGGCGGACACCTATGCCCACAACGTGCGTCAGGGCCGCATTGATCAGGGCGAAGCCGATGCCCGTGTCGCGCGCGTTACGGCGGCGGATGGTTATGTGGCCATCCGCGATGTCGACCTGGTCATCGAAGCGGTGTACGAAAACCTTGAGCTCAAGCAGAAAATTTTCCGCGAGCTCGATGGCCTGCTCAAACCTGAGGCGATTCTGGCCAGCAATACTTCGGCACTGGACATCGATGCCATCGCCGCGGTCACACGTCGGCCGCAGCAAGTGCTGGGCCTGCACTTCTTCAGCCCGGCGCATATCATGAAACTGCTGGAAATCGTCCGTGGCGCGCAGACTGCACCGGCGGTGCTCGACGCGGCACTGGCGCTCGGCCAACGCATGGGCAAGGTCAGTGTGGTGTCGGGCAATTGCGATGGTTTCATCGGCAACCGCATGCTCAATACCTATGTGCTCGAAGCGCGAAAAATGCTGCTCGAAGGCGCTTATCCCTACCAGGTGGACGCAGCGCTGCAAGCCTTCGGTTTTGCCATGGGGCCGTTCCGCATGTTCGACGTGGTGGGCGTCGACCTGCAATGGCGCTCGCGCCAGTTATCCGGGATTGGGCAGGATGCTCCGGAGGTCCAGGTGGATAACCGTTTGTGTGAGCAGGGACGTTTCGGCCAGAAGAGTGGCAACGGCTTTTACCACTATGAACCGGGCAGTCGTCAGGCCGAACACGATCCGCAGGTCGACGCACTGGTGCTTCAAGTCAGTGAGGAGCTGGGGTTCCAGCGCCGCGAGATCGGCCCGGAGGAGATTCTCGAGCGCTGCTTGCTGGCACTGGTCAACGAAGGCGCGAAGATCCTTCAGGAAGGCATCGCCGGGTCGGCTCACGATATCGATCTGGTCTACCTCAACGGATACGGTTTCCCGGCGGACAAGGGCGGGCCGATGGCCTGGGCGGATCAGCAAGGGTTGGCGGACATTCACCGGCGCTTGATCGACCTTGAGACGCGTCAGGGTGATCACTGGAATCCGGCGCGGGTGATTGGGGAGCTGGCGGCGGCTGGCAAGGGCTTCGCTGACAAGTGATTGATGCGGCGCCTGCAAGGGCGCCTTCACGAGCAAGCCCGCTCCCACATTGGATATCGGTCGTACGCAAAATCTGTGTTCACCGAAGATCAAATGTGGGAGCGGGCTTGCTCGCGAAGAACGATAACGCGGTTTTCGCCTTAGACTGGCGAACCCACTCCAGGAATCAACGCTGATGCCCCAACGCACCGACTACCCCCACTTCCAGCCCATCACCACCCGCTGGCACGACAACGATGCTTACGGTCACGTCAACAACGTCACCTACTACAGCTTCTTCGATACGGCGGTGAACACTTACCTGATCGAAGTCGGCGGCCTGGATATCCATGACGGTGAGGTGGTGGGGTTCGTGGTGAGCTCCTCCTGTGATTACTTTGCTTCCATTGCTTTCCCGGACCGCATCGAGATCGGTCTGCGGGTGGGCAAGTTGGGCAACAGCTCGGTGCAATACGAACTGGCCGTGTTCAAGCAAGGGGAAGACGAGGCCTGCGCGGCGGGGCGCTTCGTGCATGTGTTTGTCGATCGTGCGTCGAATCAACCTGTGGCGATTCCTGCAGGGTTGCGCGGGGCGCTGGAGCGTCTGGTGGTTCAGTAAGGCAAAAAAAATCGCAGCCCTTGGGCTGCGATTTTTGTTGTACTTACCAGCGAGGCGCTCGAGGCCTTAGTCGCGGTAGTACTTGTGGTGCTTCTTGCGATGGCCATAGGCATGACCACGGCCCGGATGGCCGTCACGGTAGTAACGACGATCACCATGGCCGCGATACGAACGACGATCGTCGTCGTCATCATGATCGTACTCTTTGCCCATGTAGTTACCCAGCGCGCCACCGGCACCGCCGCCTGCTGCGGCGCCGATCAGGCTACCGGTGGTGCCGCCCATGCTGCGGCCGACCACGTTACCGCCTGCTGCGCCCAACGCACCGCCAAGGGCGGCTTCGCCACGGCTGTGTTTGTTTGCGCCGACGGCGCTACCACCCGCGCCACCCAGGGCCGCGCCGATGGTGGAACCTGTGCTGCCGCCTAACGACTGACCGACGACCGAGCCTAGAACCCCGCCCAATGCGCCGCCTACACCGGCTTCGGTGGTGCCGCCAGCAGATGCGATACCGCTGACCAGGCCAAGGGACAACAAGAGAATCGAGGAGAACTTCATGGAGGAACCTCAAGGGGATGACGGCGCGATCCTGAGGCTCTGGAATGGGCGTGACAATCGAAATCCGACGAATAACACGACTTGTATACAATATTGCAAGTTACTGTTTTTTGGACGGAACTTAACGTTTTTTTGCCGGTCTTTTACTACTTCGCAAAGGCCGTTTTCATCAGAGAACGGCCTTTTTTGTGGGCGAAAGGAAAGTACTGAATCTGGAATGTTTGTTGTTTCATCTACCGTATTCGCGAGCAAGCCCGCTCCCACATGGGAACGCATTCCAATGTGGGAGCGGGCTTGCTCGCGAAGAGGCCAGATCAAACGACGTGTTACGCCGACCTGGCCATGATCAACCCGGTCTCACTCGCCGCTTCCAACCGGATCGCCACGAATTTCGACGTCGGCGTATGGCTGTCATCGCCGGTGCTTTCCAGCGGCACCAACGGGTTCACTTCCGGATAGTAGGCCGCCGCTTGCCCGGCCGGGATATCAAACGCCAGCAGCGTGAAACCTTTTACCCGACGTTCAACGCCATCGTCCCAGAGCGAAACGATGTCCGCCTTTTGCCCTGGCTTGAAGCCCAGGCGAATGAGGTCGGCTTCGTTGACGAACAACACATCCCGCTGACCCTTCACACCGCGATAACGGTCGTTGAGGCCATAGATAGTGGTGTTGTACTGATCGTGGGAACGCATCGATTGCATGATCAGGTCCGGCAGTACGCCGGTGGCGCGGGTGCGTTCGTGCACCAGGTCTTTGGGCAGCGCGTTCGAGCGGAAATTGGCCCGGCCCGAAGCGGTGTTCCACTTGCGTGCGCCGGCACTGTTGCCCAGGTAGAAGCCGCCAGGGTTCTTGATCTTCTCGTTGAAGTCCTTGAAGTCGGGAATGGTCTCGGCGATCAGGTCGCGGATGCGGCTGTAGTCGGCCACCAGCCAGTTCCAGTCCACCGGGTGGCTGCCCAGGGTTGCGGCGGCGATGCCGGCCAGGATCGCCGGTTCCGAGCGCATCTGGTTCGACAGCGCCTGCAGCTGGCCATTGGAGGCGTGGACCATGCTGAACGAGTCTTCGACGGTTATCGCTTGCGGGCCTTGGGTCTGGATATCGATGTCGGTGCGGCCCAGACACGGCAGGATCAGCGCGTCCTTGCCGTGGGTCAAATGGCTGCGGTTGAGCTTGGTGCTGATCTGTACGGTCAGGTCGCAGTTTTGCAGGGCCTGGAACGTGCGCGGGCTGTCCGGCGTGGCCTGGGCGAAGTTGCCGCCCAGGCCGATGAAGACTTTAGCCCGGCCTTCAGCCATCGCATGAATCGCTTCGACCACGTTGTGGCCGTTGCCGCGTGGCACCTTGAACTGGAAGCGACGCTCCAGGGCATCGAGGAGCGCGACAGGAGGGCGTTCGTTGATGCCCATGGTCCGGTCACCCTGCACGTTGCTGTGGCCACGGACCGGGCACAGGCCTGCACCCGGCCGGCCGATATTGCCGCGCAGCAGCATCAGGTTGGCGATTTCCTGGATGGTCGCCACCGAATGACGATGCTGGGTGATGCCCATGGCCCAGCACATGATGATGTTCTTGCCCTTGACGTACATGCGCGCCGCTTGCTCGATTTCTACCAGGCTCAGGCCGGACTGCTCGACGATCTGCTCCCACGGGGTTTCGTCGATGACGGCCAGGTAATCCAGCACGTTGGCGCTGTGCTCATTGAGGAAGTCGTGGTCGAACACCGCCGGGTCGCCGGCTTTCTGCGCGTCGCGCTCCCACAGCAGGAGGAATTTCGCCATGCCGCGCATGATCGCCATGTCGCCGCCCAGGGCCGGGCGGAAGAACGCGGTGTTGGTCGGCTCGGAGCCGTTTATCAGCATTTCGATCGGGTGCTGTGGATGCTGGAAGCGCTCCAGGCCCCGCTCCTTGAGCGGGTTGATGCACACCACTTGAGCGCCGCGCTTCACCGCTTCGCGCAGTGGTTCGAGCATCCGTGGGTGGTTGGTGCCGGGGTTCTGACCCCAGACGAAAATTGCATCGGCGTGTTCGAAGTCGTCGAAGGTCACGGTGCCTTTGCCGACCCCGACGCTTTGCGACAACGCGACACCGCTGGCCTCGTGGCACATGTTCGAGCAGTCGGGGAAGTTGTTGGTGCCGTAGGCGCGCACGAACAGCTGATAGAGGTACGCCGCTTCGTTACTCGCCCGGCCCGAGGTGTAGAACTCGGCCTGATCGGGGCTCGACAGGCCGTTCAGATGCCTGGCGATCAGGGCGAATGCGTCGTCCCAACTGATCGGCTTGTAGCGATCAGTCTCGGCGTCGTAGCTCATCGGCTCGGTCAGGCGGCCCTGGTATTCGAGCCAATAGTCACTTTGTTCCAGCAGAGAAGTGACGCTGTGTTTGGCGAAGAATTTGGCATCGACACGGCGTTTGGTCGCCTCCCAGTTCACCGCCTTGGCGCCGTTCTCGCAGAACATCACCATGCCCTTTTCCGGAGAATCGCCCCAGGCGCAACCCGGGCAGTCGAAGCCACCGTTCTGGTTGGTCTTGAGCATGATGCGCAGGTTCTTCAGCGCGTTGTCACTGGTCAACCAGGCCTGGGCCACGCTGATCAGTGCCCCCCAGCCACCGGCCGGGCCTTTGTAGGGCTTGAAGCGAGGGACGGGTTTCTGGTCGGCTTGACGGTGTTGACTCACGCTTGATTCTCCAACGTTGGGCTGTAGACCCGCGGCGCATTCTTCTGTGGCAGATGGATGAGATTGAGGTTGTGGCGACGGGCCCATTGCACGGCAAGGCCTGTGGGCGACGACAGGCTGACCAGGGTCTGGATGCCGGCACGCAATACTTTCTGGATCAATTCGAGGCTGCAGCGGCTGGTGACAATCGCCAGCCCGCCAGCGGTGGGGATTTTCTGGCGGATCAATCCGCCGATCAGTTTGTCGAGGGCGTTGTGCCGGCCGATGTCTTCGCGGCCCAGCAACAACTCACCCTTGTCGTTCATGAACACTGCCGCATGCACCGCGCCGCAATGCTGGCCCAAGGGCTGGAAGGCGCCGATGCGCTCGCGCAGGCCATCAAGCCATTCGATCGGCGGCAACGGGGCACCAGGCAATACCTGAAGGTCCGGCAACGCCTGCTCGACCGCTTCCACGCCGCACAACCCGCAACCGCTGGTGCCTGCCAGTTGTCGGCGCTGCTGCTTGAGGTTCCAGAACGCGCGGTTGGCGATGGTCACTTGCGCGTATTGCGCCGACCCCGAGCCGCTGAGTTGCAGGTCGTAGATGTCCGTGGCGTCCTGGATGATGCCGCTGCCCAGGCTGAAGCCGACGATGAAATCTTCCAGGTCCGTGGGCGTGACCAGCATGACCGCCTGGCTGATGCCGTTGAAGGCAATCGCCAGCGCGACTTCTTCGGCCAGCGCGGTGCTGGCCGATTCGGAGTATTCGAGATTGCTATAGCTGTACGTCTGGCTTGCGGCGGGCGCGGGCGTTTCGAGGGCAGGCGCCGCGCATGCAGGGCGCTTGGTGTTCATGGCATCACCGACGGTTTGATCAGCTTTAAGACTAGGCGCGGCAACTTGTCGCGTCTAATCGCTAATACTGATCTGCCGATAGATGCCGTCGATCAACCGCCAATCAGCGATTGCTGATAGAGGGCAAAACAGGCTTCTGCCAGCGCCGAGCGCGGTGCGCTGCGACGCATGATCAACCCCAGGCGACCAAGGGTCTGGGCGTTCTCGATCGGCTGCAGGCGCAAATGCTCGGTCAGGCCTTCGAGGCCGCCGTCCAATGGCATCACGGCGCAACACAAGCCGCCGTGCACGGCTTGTAACAGTTGGTGCACGGCATCGGTCTGCAACAACGGCTGCGGGGTCAAGCCACGGCTGTGGAAGTTATGGTCGATGGACTGGCGAAAGTGCATGCCACTGGTGAGCATGCCCAGCGGCAGTTCGATCAACGATTCCCAACTCAATGGCGTTTCGCCAAAGGTGAAGAAGCGTTGATCGTAGAGCAGACCCATGCGGGTTTCGCTGAAGGCCAGGGAGTCGAAGTGTTCGGCATCCAGGCGTTCCAGGTATGACACGCCGAGATCCAGGCGATTGTTCGCCAGTTGCTCGAGGATCTGTTCGGAACTCAGGGCCGAGAGTTCGAAGCGCAGGTTCGGGTGTTCGGCGTGCAAGCGTTGCATCAGTGGCAGCGGATCGAAGCTCGACAACGGCACTACGCCCAGGCGCAAGGTGCCGACCAGATTGCCGCGACAGGCGGCCGCCTCGGCGTACAAGCCGTCATAGGCCGCCAGTACGGTGCGCGCCCAGGCCAGCACCCGTTCGCCCGGTGCGGTGAAGCCTTCGAAGCGCTGGCCGCGATTGACCAGTGGCAGGTCGAGTTCTTCTTCGAGGCTGCGCAGGCGCATGGACAGGGTCGGCTGGGTGATGTGGCAGCGTGCGGCGGCCTGGCCGAAATGGCGGGTTTCGTCGAGCGCGATGAGGAATTTCAGCTGCTTGATGTCCATCTGCGCTCCAGGGGTTGGGAAGGTGCGGATTCTATCGCAAGCGGGGTCATTGGTCGGGTTGGATTCGTAGGTGACGACCGTGGTCTAGGCTCTGATGTCTGGAACCCGAAACCCAAGGAGAGTGCACCATGAGTCTTTTGAGCTTTGTGAAGGAAGCAGGCGAAAAATTGCTGGATTTGCTGACGCCAGGTAACGCCAACGCCAGTGAGCAGTTGAAGGAGCACATCAGCAAGGTCGGCCTGGGCAACCCGAATGTGCAGGCGACGGTCGATGGCGACAAGGTCACGGTGACCGGTGAAGTGGCGAGTCAGGAAGAGAAGGAAAAGATCCTGCTGGCGGTGGGCAACATCGCCGGGGTGGGCAGCGTGGATGATCAGATCACCGTGACCGGACCGGTGGTGAAGGCGGCCGTGTTTGTCACCGTGGTGAAGGGCGACACCCTCAGCGCGATTTCCAAGCGCGTGTACGGCGACGCCAACAAGTACAACAAGATTTTCGAAGCCAACAAACCGATGCTGACGCACCCGGACAAGATCTATCCGGGGCAGTCATTGCGGATTCCTGAGTAAGTCGTCAAACCGCGTGATGGCCATCGCGGGCAAGCCACGCTCCCACAGGATCTGAGTCGATCACGAAGGTTGCGAACGACGCAGATCCTGTGGGAGCGAGCTTGCTCGCGATAGCAGGCAACTCGGTCTAGAGCCCTGCAATCAAATCCCGATAATCCCCAACCGCCGCGAACTCCGCCGTATCCTTCGGTCCCTTGCGGCTATCCGGCTCTCGCACTGCCAGCAAATGCGCCACGCCAAAGTCCCGTGCACTGCGCAGGATCGGCAAGGTGTCGTCAATGAACAGGCTGCGCGCCGGATCGAAATCGATATCGGCTTGCAGCGCATCCCAGAACTGCGGATTTTCCTTGGGAAAGCCGTAGTCATGGGAGCTGATCAAACGCTCGAAGTAGGGCGCCAGTTCGATTTTTTCCAGCTTCAATGACAGCGCATCCCGATGGGCATTGGTGATCAGCACCACGCGCTTGCCGGCCCGTTTGATCGCCGACAGAAAGGTGTCGGCATCCGGGCGCAGGGCTATCAGATGCGCGGTTTCCAGTTTCAGGTCGCGCACCGACAGTTTCAGTTCGGCGCTCCAGAAGTCCAGGCAGTACCACTGCAACTGGCCGGCATTGCGCTCGAACAACGGCTGCAATTCCATCTCGGCCATGGCCCGGCTGACTCCGTGCAGTTCGGCGTAACGCTGGGGCAGGTGCTCCATCCAGAAGTGGTTGTCGAAATGCAGGTCCAGCAGCGTGCCGTCCATGTCCAGCAGTACGGTATCAATGTCGGACCAGGGTAATGAAGGCATGGCAACGTCTCGGGCAGTAGAAAGATTTCTGGCGTAAACAATCGGGAAAGCCGCGTTATAGTAGCGCGTTCACGCCAAGGAGCTTTGCATGCGCCAGAAACCCACCATACTCGCCCGCGAAATTGTCGCCACCAGTCGATTGTTCTGCGTGGAAGAGCTGAAGCTGCGCTTTTCCAATGGCGTGGAGCGCACGTATGAACGCCTGGTCGGCAAGGGTGCCGGGTACGGCGCGGTGATGATCGTGGCGATGCTCGATGCCGAGCATGCGGTGCTGGTCGAGGAGTATTGCGGCGGCACGGATGAATATGAAATGTCATTGCCCAAGGGTTTGATCGAGCCGGGCGAAGACGTGCTGGCGGCGGCCGAGCGCGAGCTCAAGGAAGAGGCAGGTTTTGGCGCGCGGCAACTGGAGCACCTGACCGAGTTGTCGCTGTCCCCCGGCTACATGAGCCAGAAGATTCAAGTAGTGCTGGCTACCGACCTCTACGAAGAGCATCTGGAAGGCGACGAGCCAGAGCCGATGCGGGTGGACAGGGTCAATCTGCGTGAGCTCTCGGCGCTGGCGCAAAACCCGCAATTTACCGAAGGCCGCGCCTTGGCGGCGCTGTACCTGGCCCGAGACCTGTTGACTCAGCGCGGAGCGTTCCAGCCATGAATTTCCCGCATCCGTTGATGGCGCCGGTCATTGAGCTGGCCTTGCAGGCCGGTGAGGCGATCCTGCCGTTCTGGCGCACAGGCACGGCCGTCACGGCGAAGGCTGATGACTCGCCGGTGACCGCTGCCGACCTGGCTGCGCACCACTTGATTCTGGCCGGGTTGACGGCGCTTGATCCGAGCATCCCGGTGCTTTCCGAGGAAGACGCCAACATTCCCCAAGACGTGCGGGCCGGATGGCAGCGCTGGTGGCTGGTCGATCCGCTGGATGGCACCAAGGAGTTCATCAGCGGCAGCGAAGAGTTCACCGTCAACATCGCCTTGATCGAAAACGGTCGGGTGGTGTTCGGTGTGGTGTCGATGCCGACCAACGGGCGTTTTTACGTCGGTGGTGCGGGACTCGGCGCCTGGCGTGGCGATAAAGGTGGCACGCCCGTGGCGATCAAGGTGCGTGATGCGCTAGCGCCCGGCGAGTCGTTCACCGTGGTGGCCAGCCGTCGTCATTCGAGCCCGGAGCAGGAGCGTTTGCTGGCCGGACTGAGCGCCAGCCTTGGCGAGCTGCAACTGACCAATATCGGCAGCTCGTTGAAGTTTTGCCTGCTGGCCGAAGGGGCGGCGGATTGTTATCCGCGCCTGGCACCGACTTCCCAGTGGGACACGGCGGCGGCGCAAGGTGTGTTGGAAGGTGCGGGCGGTGAGGTGCTGGAGTTGAGTGGTGAGCCATTCAGCTATCCGGCGCGGGAGTCTTTGCTGAATAACTTTTTCGTGGCGCTTCCAGCAGGTGCGTCATGGCGAGAAAAGTTACTGGCGTTGAGTTTAATCTGAAACGTTGATTGCAGGCTGAGACTTGGTTCGACAGCTGTGCTTTTATACACTGTCATGTTTGACAGGTTTCAATTGGCTGATCGGGTGCTAACATTCAGCTTGTAACTTTGGATATTCGGCGCAAGGGTGAAAAGCGGCTCGCTGTTTAAATGGCCGCTCGAGTGTTGTCGCGCAGAATTTATTTCTAGAGTGCTTTTAATCGATCAGCCAGCCAGAGTGATTACTACATGAATATAAAGCATGTGATGTTGTTTTTTGGTCTTTCATTTTTCACAGGGATGGCTTTGGCCGGTACTGTGACCATCAAGTCCCCTCCCCCAGGATTAACGTTAAAAACTACTAGCGGGGTAATAAAGTATGGCGATCCGGATATGGTATTAACTTCAGCCCAAGAGGTTATTAATATCAATATTTCGCCAGAAGCCGAAAACAAAATAATTGGTATGGAAACGATTTCTCATTGGCCAAAACCAGTCGGGGCGCTAAGTAATCAAAATACTTGCAGGATCAATAAGGAATTTATTGGTTTTAGCGTAACGATTGACCTTGTCGGGTACAAAACGGTGACTTGCAACCCTGGTGAGAATAAGCAGAACCATCAACCTGCTTCCGAAGGCATTGCAGACGTGGTTGTTACATACAACAAGCTTCCGGCAACAAACTGATCTAATCGCATAACTTTATAATATACGTCTGCACGCGGTCCGAGTCCTCGGTGGATCGTATAAAACTGCGCTATGCATTACCCTCTGTCATCCTGCATCAGCGGTGCAATACATACTGCCCGACAAACCTCACCGCATCCTCATCACGGCCTTCGTTGACGACCCGTGTATGCAGCGTCAACCGAGCTCGGCTGTATCGCTGGAAGGTGGTCAGGAATTTCTTCCAGATCACCGGGTCCGGCGCCTGGCAAATGGCGTTGGCATCCCCCGTCACCGGCAGCGGATAGCTGATCTGCCCTTCCTGAATCACGATGTGCCCGTCGGTAATGCCTTCTTCTTTAAGGCGCAAATGCAGCCAGCCCCAACCGGCCAGGACCGCGCCGCAATACAGGCTGCCGCCGAACATGGTGCTCTTGTGGTTGACGTTGGCTTCCAGCGGCAAGTGCAGGCGCAGTTGCTGGTCATGCCAGTCGAGCACCTTGAGGCCCATGTCCCGGGTGAGGGGAATGTCGTGATGGAGGACTGATTCCAGTTGTCGACTGTCGCGGCTCATTCAGGGGCCTCTCGCTTGAAGTGGATGATTGGACGGTAGCTCAGTCGAGATCGTCAGGGTGGGCCGAGGCGCCACTGTCGGCGAAACTCAGACCGTGCTTGCGCAGTTTGTCGTGCAGGGTCTTGCGCGGAATGCCGAGGGCTTCGGCGACGCTGCGCACGGAGCTGTGCGAACGTGCCAGTTCGGCGGCGATGAGTGTTTTTTCGAAGTTCTCCACTTGCTCGCTCAAACCGCCGTTGACGACTTCGACCCTGTTGCCAGCGCTGCCTTCCGGCGCGCTGTTGTCGAGGGCCAGTTCCAGCCCGAGGGCAAAACGTTCGGCCGCATTTTGCAGCTCGCGCACGTTGCCGGGCCAGGTGTGGCGCAGCAGCAAGGCACGTTGCCCCGGTTGCAGTTCATGGGGCGGCAAGCCGTGGCGGGCACTGGCTTCATCGGCAAAATACTGGAACAGCATCAGCGCATCTTCGCCCCGTTCGCGCAGCGGTGGAATCCGCAGCGGCGCAACGTTCAGGCGGTAATACAGGTCGGCACGGAAACGCCCTTGATCCGCTGCCTGGCGCAGGTCTTCCTTGGTGGCGGCGATGATGCGGATGTCCAGCGGGATCAGTTGATTGCCGCCCAGGCGTTCGACCACCCGCTCTTGCAGCAAGCGCAGCAATTTGACCTGCACATCCAGGCTCATGCTTTCGATTTCATCGAGGAACAGCGTGCCGCCATTGGCGAATTCGAACTTGCCGATGCGGCGTTTCTGCGCGCCGGTGAAGGCGCCGGGCTCGTGGCCGAACAACTCGCTTTCGACCACTGATTCGGCCAGTGCACCGGCGTTGATCGCCACGAACGGACCGTTGCGACGGCTGGATAAATCGTGCAGCGCCCGGGCCACGACTTCTTTGCCTGCGCCGGTTTCGCCGAGGATCAGCACATCGGCCTTGGTCGCGGCCAGGGCGCCGATCTGCTCGCGCAGTCGCAACATTGAAGGTGAGTGGCCAACCAGCCGTGTGCTCAGCTCGTTGCGGTCGCTCAAGGCCAGCCGCAGGCTGCGGTTGTCCAGCACCAGCCGGCGCAGGGCCAATGCGCGGCGCACGCTATCGAGCAGGGCGTCGCTGGCGAAAGGTTTCTCCAGAAAGTCATAGGCCCCGGCGCGCATGGCCTGCACCGCCAGTGGCACGTCGCCGTGGCCGGTGATCAACAGCACCGGTAGCTCAGGGTCCTGGGCGTGCAGTTCGGTCAACAGCTCAAGACCGTCCATGCCGGGCATGCGAATGTCACTGACCACCACCCCTGGCCAATCACGTTCAAGTTGCGCGGCCAGGCCCTTGGCTTCGGCCAGCGGCAGGATTTTCAGGCCGGCCAGATCCAGCGTCTGGCTCAAGGCCTGGCGCAAATGAGGGTCGTCGTCGATCAACACGACCTGAATGCGGTTGTCGATGGTCATGCACTTCGGTCCTCGGACGGTTGCAGGCTCACGCCCGGTGCGCCTGCGCGCAGCTTCAGGGTAATCAGGGCGCCGCCTTCCTTGTGGTTGGCGAACGACAGTTCACCGCCGAAGGCGCGCATCAGGGTTTCGCAAATCGCCAGCCCCAAACCGAGGCCCTGGGTGCGGGTCTTGGTGGTGTAGAACGGCTCGCTGGCGCGCCCGAGGGCTTCCATGCAAAAGCCGGGGCCGTTGTCGCGAATGTACAGGTTGACGCCATCGGCCGTGGATTGGGCACTGAGCCAGAGTTTACGTGGCGGGCCTTTTTCCGTCAGGGCATCCAGGGCGTTGGCCAGCAGATTGCCGAGTACCTGGCGCAGGCGGGTTTCCCCGGCTTCGACCCACAAGGTGGCGGCGGGCAAGTCGCGGATCAGCTCGACTTCCATGCTGCGTCGACGCTTGGCCAGCAAGGCCAGGGCATCGTCCAGCGCCGGTTGCAGGGCGACGCTTTCCGGGGCATGCCGGTCGCGCCGGGCAAAGGCGCGCAGGTGGGCGATGATCGAGGCCATGCGACCGGTCAATTCGCTGATCAGCTTGAGGTTGCCACGGGCATCGTCGGTGCGTTGGTGATCGAGCAATACTTCGGCGTTTTCCGCGTAGCTGCGAATCGCTGCCAGCGGCTGATTGAGTTCGTGGCTGATGCTCGCCGACATGGTGCCCAGTGCCGACAATTTGCCGGCCTGCACCAGATCATCCTGGGCGCGTACCAGCTCCTGCTGGGCCTGTTCGCGTTCCAGCACTTCCTGTTTCAGGCGCCGGTTCAGGCCTTCGAGATCGCTGGTGCGCTCGGCAACCCGGCCTTCCAGTTCGCGGCGGGCCTTGGCTTCGAAAGCAATGCGCTCGAGGTAATGGCGGCGGCGCTGCATCATCAGGCCAAGCAGCAGCATCAACACCAGCAGCGCTGCGCCACCGATGGCCACCACCGTACGTACCGGGCGGTCGATCAAGGTGCGCGGGGCGAGGATGCTGACGTCCCAGCCGGTTTCGGCGATCTGCCGGGTCTGGGTCAGCCAGGCGTCCGGGTTGAGCTTCAGCGGTTTTGGATCGCGGGTTGGATAGGGCTGGATCGCAGTGATGGCCTTGCTTTCGCCCTCGCTCAACGGGCGGGTCGAGCGGAATCGCCACTCCGGTCGCGAGGTGAGAATGACGACGCCGTTGTGGTCGGTCAGCAGCAATTGTTCCGGGGTTTTGCCCCACAGGCTTTCGGTGTGGTCGAGGTCGACCTTGACCACCAGCACACCAACGATTTTTTCACCGTCGCGCACGCCAGCGGCGAAGAAGTAACCGCGCTTGGCCGAGGTCGTGCCCAGGCCGAAAAAGCGCCCGAGCCGCCCGGCCATGGCTTCGCTGAAATACGGCCGGAAGGAAAAATTGCGCCCGACGAAACTGTCGTGTTTGTCCCAGTTGGAGGCGGCCAGGGTCTTGCCGGTGGTGTCCATCAGGTACATGACTTCGGCACCGGTCTGGGCGGCGATGTTTTTCAGCAGGCGGTTGGCGTTGCCTTGGGTGACGCCATCGTCCGGTGCGCCGATCACGGCGCGCAGGGCCGGCAGGTCGCCGAGGATCTGCGGCAACACTTCATAGCGATGCAGGGTACCCAGCAGGTTGGCGACGTAGAGGTCGAGGGTCTGACGATTCTGACTGGCCAGCTCGCTGCGGTAGTAACGCTCGGCGAGATGTTCCAGCGGCCACAACAACGGCGCCAGGCACAGTGCCAGCAGGGCCAGGCTGCGCCAACGGGGTCTGGGAGGGAGAGTCGGTTTCATGAGCAGCATGCGCCTGTGGGTACAGGCGCATTATGCCTAGGCTTGCGGGCGCAGTCTGCGCACTGTAGGGCAGGTGCGTTTTTGCGCTGAATCTTGCGCCGGGTTTTCAGGCGAAGACTTCGGCATCCTTGAGGAATGCAGCGGCCTGGTCCTTTGCCGACAGCTGCGGCGTGCCTTCCAGTTGCCAATCGATAGCCAGGTCCGGGTCGTCCCAGCGAATGCTGCGCTCGGCGGACGGGGTGTAGTAATCGGTGGTTTTGTAGAGGAACTCGGCGAAATCGCTCAGCACCACGAAACCGTGGGCAAAGCCTTCCGGTATCCAGATCTGGCGATGGTTGTCGGCGGACAGGACCACCGCCACCGATTTGCCGAAATGTGGCGAACTGCGGCGGATGTCCACGGCAACGTCGAGCACTTCACCGGCTGTGACACGAACCAGTTTGCCTTGTGTGTTCCTCAGTTGGTAATGCAAACCACGCAACACGCCTTTTTGCGAGCGGGAATGGTTGTCCTGAACAAACTGAGGATTCAGGCCGGTAGCTTCTTCGAAAGCCTTGGCGTTGAAGCTCTCATAGAAGAAACCACGTTCGTCGCCAAAGACCTTGGGTTCAAGGATCAGAACACCGGGCAGGTCGGTGGTCACTACATTCATGGTGGCTCTCCAGCAGTGTGCGTTGAATGGCCGCCATTCTTGCGCAAAGCGCCGACCGGGGCGAGTACTCAAGTTAAAATCTACCGGCCTGTTCCAGCCCCGGCAAATGACCATTGCCGGTTCCGGGGGGGTTGCGTATCGCCCGAACCAGTGGCGATATAGGCGCCTAATAAAATTTCAGGGGTTGTTGTATGCCGCTCGCCACGTTGATTCATCGCGCCAGTTTGCCCAGCCCGCAGGTGTCTGCGGAGCAAGCGCTAGGGCTGCTGGAAGAACATTACGGGTTCAGCGGCAGGTTGCAGGCCCTTGGCAGCCAGCAAGACCTGAACTACCGCGTCGACAGCGAGCGGGGACGTTTCGTCCTGAAAATCTGCCGTGGCGACTACTCGGTACTGGAGCTTCAGGCGCAACACGCCGGGCTCAAGCATCTGGGCGAGCACCCCGATGTAAATGTGCCGCGTGTTATCGCGGCGAAAAACGGTGCAGACCTGCTGTCGCTGGACGTGGGTGGCCAGGCGGTGCACGTTCGCTTGCTCGACTACATCGAAGGCCAGCCACTGACGAGCCTGGGCCATTTCAACCCGACGGTGGTGTCAGGCTTCGGCCGCCTGTGCGGTGAAATGGACCTGGCCCTGGCGGATTTCGACCATCCGGGGCTGGTGCGAACCCTGCAATGGGACGCCCGCCATGCCCACGCCCTGATCGCGCATTTGCTGCCAGTGATCAAGGATGAAGCCCAGCGCAAACTGATCGTCGAAGCGTCCGGGCAAGCCGAGCGGCATTTGCAGCCACTGCAGGACAAACTGCCGGTGCAGGCCATTCACATGGACATTACCGACGACAACGTGGTGTGGCAGCGCGATGCGCAGCGCCATTGGCAACTGCAAGGCGTGATCGATTTCGGCGACCTGGTGCGCACTTGGCGCATTACCGATCTGTCGGTGACCTGTGCCGCGCTGCTGCATCATGGCGAGGGCGATCCGTTCTGCATTTTGCCGGCAATCCAGGCGTATCACGCGGTCAACCCGTTGCAACACGAAGAGCTGCTGGCGTTGTGGCCGCTGATCATCGCCCGCGCGGCGGTGTTGGTGCTCAGCGGCGAACAACAGGTCAGCATCGATCCGGGCAATGTCTACAGCCGCGACAACCTGGTCCACGAATGGGAGATCTTCCGTGTGGCCACGTCGGTGCCGTTGGCGCTGATGGAAGCAGCGATCCTCACCGCCGTCGGCCAGAACCTGCCCACCATCGGCAGCGAAGGCTTCGCGCCGCTGTTACCGAGCCTGGTGGGACGTGAGTTCGCCTTGATCGACCTCGGTGTGCTCAGCCCGCATTTCGAGGCCGGTAACTGGGAGCAGGAGGGTGTCGATCAGCGTCTGCTGGATGAAGCGGCCGCGGCACATGGCCTGGCGGCCAGTCGTTACGGGCAATACCGCCTGTCCCACACCCGTCCGGACAGCGCCGCTGAACCGGACACCTGCCCGCTGCACGTCGAGTTGCGAGTGCCTCAGGGCACGGCGGTCGAAGCGCCGTTTGCCGGGGTTGTGCACCAGCCATCGGCGGGCGTGCTGCAACTGGATGGCCCGCAACTGAGTGTGCGGCTTTGGGGTGTCACGCCGTCGCTGCACAGCGGCGCGGCCCTGGTCAAAGGCCAGGTGCTGGGTTCTGTCAGCGGGCCATTGATCGTGCAGTTGTGCCGTGGCGCGTCGATCGATGCGCCGTTGTTCTGCACGCCATCGCGCGCCGCCGCCTGGCAGGCGTTGTGCCCGTCACCTGCGGCGCTGCTGGGGCTGGCCTGTGATGCCGAAGCCGAGCTCGACGGAGTGACCTTGCTGGCCCGGCGCGATGCCAGCTTCGCCCGCACACAAAAACACTATTACGTTGATCCACCGCGCATCGAACGCGGCTGGCGCAACCATTTGATCGACATGCAGGGTCGCTCCTACCTCGACATGCTCAACAACGTAGCGGTATTGGGCCACGGCCATCCACGCATGGCGGCAGTCGCCAGCCGCCAGTGGTCGTTGCTCAACACCAACTCGCGCTTCAACTACGCAGCCGTGGCCGAGTTCTCCGAACGTTTGCTGAAGCTGTCCCCTGACGGCATGGACCGCGTGTTCCTGGTCAACAGCGGCAGCGAGGCCAACGACCTGGCGATTCGCCTGGCGTGGGCCTACAGCGGCGGTCGCGACATGCTCAGTGTGCTGGAGGCCTATCACGGCTGGACGGTGGGCGCGGATTCGGTGTCGACCTCGATCGCTGACAACCCCAAGGCCTTGAGCAGCCGCCCGGACTGGGTGCACCCGGTGACCGCGCCAAACACCTATCGCGGTGAGTTCCGTGGCCCAGACAGTGCGCCGGATTATGTACGCAGCGTCGAACACAACCTGGCGAAAATCGCCGAGCAGAAACGCCAACTGGCCGGTTTCATCTGCGAACCGGTGTACGGCAATGCCGGCGGTATCTCGCTGCCACCAGGTTATTTGAAACAAGTCTATGCCATGGTCCGGGCCAGGGGCGGTGTGTGCATCGCCGATGAAGTGCAGGTCGGCTACGGGCGCATGGGCGATTTCTTCTGGGGCTTCGAAGAGCAGGGCGTCGTGCCGGACATCATCACCATGGCCAAGGGCATGGGCAACGGCCAGCCACTGGGCGCGGTCATCACCCGCCGGGAAATCGCCGAGGCGCTGGAGGCCGAGGGTTATTTCTTCTCTTCCGCCGGCGGCAGCCCGGTCAGTTGCCAGGTCGGCATGGCCGTGCTGGATGTGATGCAAGAGGAAAAACTCTGGGAGAACGCCCAGGTCGTTGGCGGACACTTCAAGGAGCGACTCGAAGCGTTGATCGATATTCATCCGTTAGTGGGCGCGGTGCACGGTTCCGGTTTCTACCTGGGCGTCGAGTTGATCCGCAACCGTGAAACCCTGGAGCCGGCCACCGAAGAAACCACCGCACTGTGCGATCGCTTGCGTGAGCTGGGGATCTTCATGCAACCGACCGGCGATTACCTGAACATCCTCAAGATCAAGCCGCCGATGGTCACTTCGCGCCAGAGTGTGGATTTCTTCGTGGACATGCTGTCGAAGGTGCTCGCAGAAGGGCTGTAAACACATCCCCCCCTGTAAATGCGGGCCAATGTGGGAGCGGGCTTGCTCGCGAAAGCGGTGTGTCATGCAGTATTGAACTCGACTGATACACCGTCTTCGCGAGCAAGCCCGCTCCCACATGGGGTGTGGTGTTAATTCGATTGATATCGGCTTTTAATCGATTGTTTTTGTAACGGTGGATGTAAGGTGCTTTAAAAGCCGATATTTATCGGATATAAAGTCGCCACAGCCCACGGCGTTTACACATACGCTTCCATTTCTGTCAGGTATCAATGTCACTCCGGAGTCCTGAGCCATGACCACGTTGAACAGCACCCCTCGCGCCGACGGCTTCTATATGCCAGCCGAATGGGCACCGCAAACCCAGACCTGGATGATCTGGCCCGAGCGCCCGGACAACTGGCGCCTGGGTGGCAAACCGGCACAAGCCGCTCACGTGGCAGTGGCCAAGGCCATCGCCCGTTTCGAACCGGTGACCGTGGCGGTTTCCGCCGGCCAGTACGAAAACGCCCGTGCCCGTCTGGACGTACCGAATATTCGTGTGGTGGAAATGTCCAGCGACGACGCCTGGGTTCGCGACTCCGGTCCTACCTTCGTCATCAACAACAGTGGCGAAGTCCGTGGCGTGAACTGGGACTTCAATGCCTGGGGCGGTTTTGACGGCGGCCTGTATTCGCCGTGGAACCGTGACTCGCAGGTTGGTGGCAAGATCCTCGAGATCGAGCGCAGCCCCCGCTATCGCACCGAAGGCTTCGTGCTGGAAGGCGGTTCGATTCACGTCGACGGCGAAGGCACCCTGATCACCACCGAAGAATGCCTGCTCAACCGCAATCGCAACCCGCACATGAATCGAGCGGAAATCGAAGCGGTCCTGAGTGCAAACCTGGCTGTGGATAAGATCATCTGGCTGCCGGATGGCTTGTTCAACGACGAAACCGATGGCCATGTGGATAACTTCTGCTGCTACGTGCGCCCGGGTGAAGTGCTGCTGGCCTGGACCGATGATCCGCAGGACCCGAACTACCCGCGCTGTCAGGCGGCGATGAAAGAGCTGCAAAGCAGCACCGATGCCAAGGGGCGCCCGTTCACGGTGCACAAGATGCCGATCCCGGGTCCGCTGTTTGCGACCGAGGAAGAGTGTGCCGGTGTCGATCCGGTTGATGGTACGCAGGAACGTAATCCTATTGTTCGTCTGGCCGGTTCCTACGTGAACTTCCTGATCGTCAACGGCGGCATCATCGCGCCGAGCTTTGACGACCCGCAGGATGGTCCGGCAAAGGAAATCTTGCAGAACCTGTTCCCACAGCATGAAGTGGTAATGGTGCCTGGTCGCGAACTGTTACTGGGGGGCGGCAATATTCACTGTCTTACCCAGCAACAACCCGCGCCACACAAGGAGTGAGTGAGGTCGTAACAGCTTGAGTTGATTACGAAATCCCTCAGGCTGTCGATCAGCCTTGCGCATTGCACGGAGCCCGCGGCCCTACAGGCCTGCGGGCTTTTTTGTATCTGCCAGGCCACACTTCAGAAACCTTGGCACAGCTCTTGTATCTCCGCTGTTGTAACTCGGGGGAGGGAGGACTTCCATGTTCTGTCATAAACCTTGGATAAGTTAGCCGCTCACAAACCGGGAGAGAGCGCTGAAATGAACGCCGAAGTGAACGTAGTGAGCGACAAGGCGTTGCATCCCCTGGCCGTAAATAGCGAATCGCTCCAGATCCTGGCGCACTGGTTCAAGTCCAATGGAATGCGTCAGATCAGCGATACTGATCCGCGCCGGACAATGATCGAGCGTTACCCTGCTGGTTTATTCAGCGAAGCGGAACTGGATGCGTTGTGGGATGTGATGGAAGGATAAGAAGAACAACAACGGATTGAACAAAAAAAGCGCTGCCGGGATGGCAGCGTTTTTTTTTGCGCGCAGATTTATGCAATCACCGCGATCCCCTGTGGGAGCGAGCTTGCTCGCGATGGCGCCCGACCAGTCAGCATTTATATTGACTGACCCACCGCTATCGCGAGCAAGCTCGCTCCCACAAGGGAATGGTGTGAACCAGTGTTATTGGTTCACACCGGGATAAATGCTGTTTAGAAACTGTAGGTCCCCGTCACCACCAGACTACGCGGTGTCCCCGGCTGGATCTGGAATGCACTGGTTGCCGATTCGTAATACGTTTTGTCGCTGATATTGTTCAGCGCCGCGCGCAAATCCCAATCCTTCTGGCGGAAGCCTGCCAAGGCGTCCCAGCGACCATAACCCGGCAACACGGTGGTGTTGAGGTTATCGGCATAGCGGTCGCCAACCAGAGTCAAGCCGGTTTCGGCGTACCAGCCCATTTCCGGTTTCCAGGTCAGGAACAGGCTGCCGTTGTGCTTGGCCACGTTGTTGATGCGCTTGCCTTCCAGGCCGTTGTTGTCCTTTTCGATGGTTGCGTCCTGCAGACCCACGCCTCCGCGCATGTACCAGTTGCCGGTAATCCTGCCAGCGGCGGTCAGCTCGATCCCGCGAGAGCGTTGCAGCCCTGAAAGCAGGGTAATGGTCGGGTTGTTCGGGTCGCTGGTGCGACGGTTGTAGAGCTCCAGCTCATAGATGGCCAGCGTGGTGCTCAGGCGATCGTCGAGCCAGTCGCTCTTCACCCCGATTTCCTTCTGCCTGGTCCGCTCCGGGCTCAGGTCATTGCTGTTACCTGCCGCGCCCGGGGTGATGCCGATCAAGCCACCGCCGACCGGCGAGAACGTCTTGCTCCAGGAGGCGTAGAAGGAGTGATTTTGCAGCGGCGTCCAGACCACGCCAACGCGAGGGCTGGTGCTATGACTGTCACTGTCTTCGGAAATGTTGCGCACCTTGTTGGTCGATTCGATATCGAACGTGTCGTAACGCAGGCCGGCGAGCAATTGCCATTGATCGTTCAGGCGCAATTGATCCTGCACATACACCGCACGGCTCTCGACCTCGGTGTGGGTGTTGCTCGACACCACCATGCGCCCGGTATGACGCAAATTGCGGTCCGGGTTGTTCAGGTCCAGCGCCGGCACCGGTGAACTGCCCGGTCCGGAAGTGGCGGCGGTGTACAGCAGTGGGTCGCGGCGCTGGCTGCCGATTTCGATGCCAGTGAGCAAGCGGTGCTCCAGGCCGAAGGTATCGAAACCACCTTCCAGCTCGACGTTGTTGTAGACATTGCGGGTGTTCAGGTCCTGCTGCCAGTGCTGGCGCGTAACCTTGTTGGTGGCCGGGACATAGCCGGTCAAGTAAGTATTGTCGAAATCGCTGTCGAGCTTGAAAACACCCAGTGTCTGGCGCAGTTGCCAGTTGTCGCTCAGTTCATACGTGAGTTTCGAGCGCAGGGACTGCGCCTTGTCGTCGATGAAATCGTTTTCGCTGCCGTAGGCTGTATCGCGCCCCACGTCTGCCGGGCGACCGTTTACGCCGGGAATGCCACGATCCGGCGTGCGGTTGTAGCGGCTGTATTCGTACTGCACCAACCAGTTCAGGTCGGGTGTCAGCTGCCAGCTCATCGAGGGCGCGAACAACTGGCGATTGCCACTCACGCCATCACGGAAGCTGTTCTCGTCCATGTTGCCCATGTTCAGGCGCAGGCTGATGTTCTCGGAAGGGTCGGCGCTGAGGTCGGCATACAGGCTGCGCAAATCCTCGCTGCCGCCCTGGGCTTCAATGGTCGAGCGGCGACCGAACTCGGGCAGCTTGCTCACCCGGTTGACGATGCCGCCCTGGCTGCCACGGCCATACAGCACAGCGGCGGGGCCTTTCAAAACGTCGATGCGTTCGATGTTGTGCAGGTCGCGAACGTACTGGCTGTCGTCGCGGATGCCATCGAGATAGAAGTCGTTGCTGGCGTCGAAACCGCGGATGCGCAGGCTGTCGAAACGAGTATCGGCGCCGCTGCTGACGTTGGGGATACCGCTGAGCGCCGTGCCCAGATCGTTGGTGCCGTAATCCATGACGTTCGAGGTTTTGATCGAGTCGATGGCTTGTGGCACGTAGCGCACCGGTGTCGCGGTCCGGGTTGCTGTACTGGTTTGGGTTACGCGCGGGTCGTCGGCTTCAGCTTCGGCGCTGATCGATGTGGCAGGCAAGGTAGTCGGTGCAGCGTAGGAAAAACCGGCAGACAACAAGGCAGAAAGCCCAAGGCTGTAGGGCGCAAGGCGAAAAGGGGCAGGCATTGAAAAGCGCATCCGTAGAATTTTCAGGTTGAAGCGTGCAAGGGGCGCGAATAGTAATGCTTGTCATTTGCTGCTGTTAGATGTAATTGAGAATCTATATCATTTGATTGTTTCGAGTTGTGTCTGAGTTGATACAGAGGACTTGCGCAACCATTCGACCGATTCAAGCAACAGACTGAAAGCCAATCCGGCGTTTTTCCGGAGCCGCTGGAGCACTAACCTGCCGACATCGAATTTTCCTGAATTTCTGTCGGAGCCTTCCCATGATCCTGCATTACATCTACGACCCATTGTGCGGCTGGTGCTACGGCGCCAAACCGCTGGTGCAGGCCGCCCAGGCTGTGCTGCCCGTGATTGCCCACGGCGGCGGCATGATGACGGGTGCCAATCGGCAAAAGGTATCGCCACAACTGCGCAGTTACGTCATGCCCCATGATCGGCGCATTGCCGAATACAGCGGACAGCCGTTCGGTGAGGCCTATTTCGAAGGTTTGCTGCGTGATCACACCGCCGTGTTCGACTCGGCGCCACCCATCGCTGCGGTGCTGGCTGCCGAGCAAATGGGAGGTCGCGGGCTGGAGTTGTTGGGACGTTTGCAAAGTGCTCACTACGTGGAGGGGCGCCGCATCGCCGACGAATCGGTACTGTTTGAACTGGCCCACGGCATGGGGCTGGACCGTCAAACCTTCGAAAGAGCCTTCAGGGCGGCCGACACCGAAGGCCATATCAGGAACAGCCGGGCGCTTTTGGCCAAGGTCGGCGGGCAGGGCTTTCCGACCCTGGCGCTTGAGCACAATGAACAATTCACCCTGATCGATATCGGGCCGTGGCTGGGCAAACCCCAGGCATTTGCGCAGTGGCTGAGTCAGTCGCTGCCCGATCAGGGATCATCCATTTCCGTAGCAGCCTGCGGCCTCGATGGCTGCAGCAATTGAACATTCCTGCTGCGTAAAGCAATTTCTTAGACGGTTTTCGCCTATTTTTAGAAGATTCATGAAATTGACACATCGTTAAGGGCGCAGCTACGATCCAGCCCAACGCCTGTGGCCAACCGCCACGATCAAAAATTATAAAAAGGCCCGCCGCGAGAAATCGTGGGCGGGCCTTTTTGTTTTCGTCATGAAAAAAGAGCGCGATAGCGCCGTTTCGGCCGTTCGGCACAGCGCGTATCAACCGGAAATAAGGAAAAGAACAAAATGTTGAACAAGCGAATCAGCCTGATCGCTCTGGGGATGTTGAGTGCGACACAGGCCATGGCGAACGACCAGGCCGAATCCAAGGGTTTTGTTGAAGACAGTAGCCTCAAAGTGCTGCTGCGCAATGCTTACATCAATCGTGACTACAAAGACGGCAACCCGGATAAATCCGAGTGGGGCCAGGCGGCCATCGGCACGTTCTCGTCCGGCTTCACCCAAGGCACCGTGGGCGTGGGTGTGGACGCTTTCGGGTTATACGCTCTGAACCTGGAGCGCAACGAAGACCGTAGCGGCGCGCAAGGCATCGATTTCTTCAAAAAGGGCGACAGCGGCCAGCCGGCTGACGATCTGTCCAAGGGCGGCGCGGCGATCAAATTCCGCCTGTCCAGCACCACAATGACCTACGGCGACCAGATGCCGGCCCTGCCGGTACTGAACTACGACAATTCGCGCCTGCTGCCGGAAAGCTACACCGGCACCCTGATCACCTCCAAGGAGATCAAAGGGCTGCAACTGGACGCCGGCCGCTTCACCGCCGAATCGCGCAAAAGCGCCGAAGGCCGTGACAGCGGTGGCTTGAAGTCGATCAACGTCTTGGGCGGTAGCTACCAGTTCACCGAGCAATTCAAGGCCGCGCTCTACGCTTCCGACGTCGAAGACGTGCTGAAGAAACAATACGTGAACGCCAACTACGTGTTCCCGATCGACAAGGATCAGTCCCTGACCCTGGACTTCAACGGCTACCGCACCAAGCTGGAAGATTCCTACGTCCGCGAAAACGGTATCACTGGAGACGACAACAAGATCTGGAGCCTGGCGGCCACCTTCATCACCGGCCCGCACTCGTTCACCCTCGCACACCAGCGCAGCACCGACGACAGCAACCTGGGCTACGCCTACGGCGGTTACCAGAAAGATCAAGGCCGCATCGGCGACGGTGGCAACACCATCTACCTGGCGAACTCCTACTGGTCCGACTTCAACGCCGAAGACGAACGCAGCTGGCAAATGGGCTACGGCCTGGACTTCAGCACCTTCGGTGTACCGGGCCTGAGCTACAACGTGGCCTATGTGCGCGGTGACAACATCACCACCTCCACCAGCGAAGGCGGCACCGAGCGCGAGATCTTCAACCAGATCAAATACGTCGTCCAAAGTGGCCCGGCCAAAGACCTCAGCGTGAAACTGCGCAGCTCGGTCCTGCGCGTGTCGCAGAAGTCGAGCGAGTACAACGTCAGCGGCAACGAAGTGCGTGTGTTTGTGGATTTCCCGATCAACGTCTTTTGATGATGGGTTGTGGTCTCGAGGTCTGATGCAAGGCTGAGAAAAAAGAAGAAGCCCCGACTGGTTCGGGGCTTTTTGTGACTAATTGGAATTTTCCAAACGGCTCTTTCAATGGCAATGGCGATGCCCTTCAAGATTGTCGGAAGTCTCTGAGGGAAAAAGAGGATCCACCTGATTTCTCGTGACGATTCAACAGGCTGAAATAGCAGTTGTTACCGTGAGAGATCACCGAATGAAAGCTCCAGGGGTAAAGGAAGCTCCTGATCAGGAAAGCTGGAAGGATCTAGGTTTGCCGGATCTGCGAGACATATCAATACTCTTGGAAACCAAGGTGGTTCGAGAGCTACCAGGGGCCGTTGATGTCTGCTCCGCTCTAAGGCAGGTAGCGCTAGGTTTTGGATTGCATGAAGGGACTGACACGGTGCTGATCGAAACGCCATATTTACCCGTGACGGTTCGGCGTGAGCATCTACGTCACATAGTGGAAAAACGCCCTAACGCCCGAGAGCGTTTCACTGAATTTGCTGTAGATACGCTGAAGAATCCATTAGAAATCTGGCGGGTTTCCTACAGCGATGACTCCTATCGTCTCGCCTTCATTGGCGCATACCACACAAAGTACCAAATGTTGGTAGTAATCCATGTTGACCGTGGGTATGTACTTTGGAACTTCATGAACTGTGACAAAAAGGCGCTGAACAAGCACCGACACGGCGGGTTGGTTTATCAACGTTACCTATTATCCAAACAAAAAAAGCAGCCTGAGTAGGCTGCTTTTTTTGAGAAGCTTGCTTGATATTGTGCTCCCTCAAGCAAGGGAGAAGAGGTCTCACCCGAGCGCTGATTTTCAGGTCATCAACGGGGTTCCTAACGCCGACTATTGCCACCTGAAGGCAGTCGGTTTCGCGCTCTTGGGCAAATTCTCTGTCACAGATGATGTTTGTGTCAACCCGAGCGGTAGCCTTGTGGTGGTGTTGGTCAGATCGGCGAAGTCGCGCACATCGACATCTGACTTTTTTACGATGGGGACCATTACAAAATGGAGAAATTGATCGAAACAACAAGGGGTAATGATTCCTCGGCGGAAATGCGGATAGCTGGTGTGCGCAGTGAAACGGGCTTGCGCAATGCTTGATGCTCAAACCATTCGCAGGAATATCGACTCGGTTGACGAGGTGATCGAGGTTGCTGTGGGAGGTAACAGAAGGGGATATCGAACAAATCAGTTTCAGAAGGACTTGCTGGAGTTTGTTCGCGATATGAATGAGAGCCGCATCAGCTCTATCGCGCGGGGTAAGCCTTAACAAATGCATTCGCGATTCATCGCGAACGTGTCGTCCGCAGCGACATGTCCCGAAGACGTGTCGCAAAAAGTGGAAAATTGCGACACGTAAGTAATTGGATGACAGAAAAAACGGTATAGAGTCCTACTGTACTCATTACACCGCGTAACGAATGAAGTTCCCGCTCCCACCTTTATCCCTTCCAGCAAACTCCATAAATTGAGCTCCAACGCCTCTCCCATCATCCCGACGGGAAGGTCACTGGAGTTTCCCTCATGCCTTTCGTAACCGTACGCATCACCCGAGATGGCGTTACCACTGAGCAGAAAGCTCAGGTGATTGCCGAGATCACTGAAACACTGGAGCGCGTCCTCAACAAACGCCCTGACCTGACCCACATCGTGATCGAAGAAGTCGACACCGATAACTGGGGTTACGCCGGCATCACCACCACCCAGTACCGCAAGCAACTGGCTGAGGCGGAAGGGCAGTCATGACGTCCTCCGTCACCATCGATTTCATCTCCGATGTGGTGTGCCCCTGGTGCGCGCTGGGGGCGACGGCGCTGGAGCAGGCGATTGAGAACGTGGCCGGGGAAGTCTCGGTTGCGCTGACCTACAAGCCGTTCGAGTTGAACCCGGACATGCCGGCCGAAGGTGAGCAAGCGGTCGAGCACCTGATGCGCAAGTACGGGAGAACAGCCGACGAAGTCGCTGCCGGCAAGGCCATGCAGATCGCTCGCGGCGAGGCCATCGGCTTCAAGTTCGATCTGGAGAAGCGCACGCATTTCTACAGCACCTTCGATGCGCACCGTTTGTTGCTGTGGGCGTTGCAGGAAGGGCGACAAGTCGAGTTGAAGAAGGTGCTGCTACGGGCCTACTTCAGCGAAGGCCAGAACCCGAGCGATCACTCGACGCTGGTGCGTCTGGCGACTGAAGCGGGGCTGGATGCGACAGGGGCGAGAGAGGTGCTGGCGTCCGACGCATTCGCCAGCGAAGTGCGTGAGCTTGAAATGTATTACCGCCAGCACGGCATCAACTCGGTTCCGGCCATGGTGCTGAACGGTCGCCACCTGGTGTCCGGTTCGCAATCGGTCGAGTACTACGAACAGATGTTGAGACAAATGGCGAACGCCTGATTACAGATTTTCTACCCCACTTTTAATTGTCAGAGGTCTTCATCATGAGCATTTCGAAAAAAGTCATCGTTATCACCGGCGCGTCCCAAGGTCTCGGCGACGGTATGGTCAAAGCCTTTCGTGAACTCGGTTACCGGATCGTCGCCACTTCGCGCTCGATCAAGCCGTCCACCGATCCGGACATTCTCACCGTGGCCGGTGACATCGGCGAGCCGGAAACCGCCCAGCGCGTCATCCGTGAAGCGATTTCCCGTTTCGGTCGCATCGATACCCTGGTCAACAATGCCGGGATCTTCATCGCCAAGCCGTTCACCGCGTACACCGCAGAAGACTACGCCAATGTGTTGTCGGTGAACGTCAATGGCTTCTTCTACATCACCCAACTCGCCATCGCCGAGATGGAAAAGCAAGGCAGCGGCCACGTCGTCAACATCACCACCAGCCTGGTGGACCACGCCATCGACGGCGTGCCATCGGTGTTGGCTTCACTGACCAAGGGCGGCCTCAACGCGGCAACCAAATCCCTGGCCATCGAATACGCCAAGCGCGGGATCCGGGTGAACGCAGTCAGCCCGGGCATCATCAAGACCCCGATGCACGGCGAAGAAACCCATGCCGCACTGGGCAATCTGCACCCGGTCGGGCACATGGGCGAGATCGATGATATTGCGCAAGCAGTCGTGTATCTGGACGGCGCCAAGTTCGTCACTGGCGAAATCCTGCATGTGGACGGTGGTCAGAGCGCGGGACACTGAAAGCGTTTTTTCAAACCCCTGAAACAACAAAGCCCTCGTATTGCTACGAGGGTTTTGTTTGGAATAACCCATTTTTTTGGTAAGGATGGTCGAATTGAGAGCTCTCGGTTCCATAACCGTGAGTGGTGGGTGCAGCAGTTTCGGATGAAGGTCAGGGTGTGGAGCCAGGAAGCCAATACTTCGAAGGGCAGATTGAATCTGCTAGCGATCGCTTTTTTGTCGACGCTTTTGCCTATGCGGCCTTTTCATTCGTACGCCACACTCAATGAAGTAGCAAGGCAGCTAAATAGCCGCCCTCGAAAAACACTAAACTACGAAACACCCGCTGAACGATTTAGCCAATCTGTTGCGTCGACCAGTTGAATCCACAGCCAGAAGCGGCCAACCGCATCTGCTTTACCATGCCGTCGACCAGATTATTTTTCCTGTCCGAACCAGACTGTTGCGGCCAAATCCATCCGCACTGTATCTGCTCCTGCCTATTTACTACTGGTTAGCATTACTCCTCACTCACGGACTTATGCTCTATGCCGGATACCACTAACCTTTACCTGTTCATTGTTGCCGCCTTGCTGTTGTTGATCGTTCCTGGCCCTAACATGGCTATCGTCAGCAGCCATGCGGTTGCTCATGGATGGCGTGCCGGCCTCGCTGCAGCACTGGGAATAACCCTGGCCGATGTGCTGATGACCGTCATGGTTAGCGCAGGCCTCGGTGTGTTGGTGATGAGTTGGGCGCCGGCGTTTGACTTGCTGCGCTGGGCCGGGGCTTGTTATCTGATGTTGCTGGCGTGGCAGGCATTGAAGACTTCTACTTCGGATATTGAATCTCAAGCCACACAGGCCTCGCTGAAGAAGATCTTTGTCCGAGCCACGCTCAACAGTTTGTTAAACCCCAAGGCGCTGTTGTTCTTCATGGTATTCCTACCGCAGTTCGTCACCGTAGGCACCAGTAGTGTCACCTCGCAATTAATGTTCTTGGGTTTGTTGCTTGCGCTGATCGCATTGATCTTCCATTCCCTGCTCGGATTTTGCGCCGGACAGCTGCATGTGCGCTTTCGCGAAGGCATGATATCTAAACGCCTTGGTGCCTATAGCTTCGCTGCGGTGATGACAGCTCTGGCGGCACGGTTGCTTCTACTTGATCGACCATTTTAAAGGAGCGAGACATATCGGCTCGGCACAATTTTTCCTTGCTGATACGCGCTATCGAACACCGTGACCGAAACGATATGTCTGCTTATGGGACTTACTTCAGGTTGCCGCTTAGAAACTGCTTCAGGCGCTCGCTTTTGGGGTTGCCTAATACGTCCTCGGGCGCACCCTGTTCTTCGACCCGTCCCTGGTGCAGGAACAGCACCTGGTTCGACACTTTGCGCGCAAAGCTCATTTCGTGGGTCACCATGATCATGGTGCGGCCTTCTTCGGCCAGGCCCTGGATCACCTTGAGCACTTCGCCCACCAGTTCCGGGTCCAGGGCCGAAGTCGGCTCGTCGAACAGCATGATCTCCGGTTCCATGCTCAGGGCACGGGCAATGGCGACCCGTTGCTGCTGACCGCCCGAGAGAAACGCCGGGTATTGATCGGCAACCCGTGCCGGTAAACCGACCTTGTCCAGGTAGCGCCGGGCGCGATCCTCCGCGTCCTTCTTGCTGACGCCCAGCACTCGGCGCGGGGCCATGGTGATGTTGTCGAGCACGGTCATGTGGCTCCACAGGTTGAAGTGCTGGAACACCATCGCCAGGCGAGTGCGGATGCGTTGCAGTTCATTGGCGTCGGCCACGCGCATGCCGTGGTGGTCATGGACCATTTTAATCGGCTGGTTGTCCAGGCTCATGGCGCCGTCGTTGGGCGTTTCCAGGAAGTTGATGCAACGCAGAAAGGTGCTCTTGCCCGAACCACTGGCGCCAATCAGGCTGATCACATCGCCGGTCCTGGCGTTTAGTGAAACGCCCTTGAGGACTTCATGGTTGCCGTAACTTTTGTGCAGGTTTTCAACGGTCAGTTTGTACATGAACAAGCATCCTGAATTAGTGAGCCGGGCCGAGGAAGGACAACCAACGGCGTTCAGCCAGGCGGAACAGGCCGACCAGGGAGAAAGTGACTGCCAGGTAGATCAACGCGGCGATGCCGAACGACTGGAAGGTCAGGAAGGTCGCCGAGTTGGCGTCCCGCGCGACTTTCAGAATGTCCGGGATGGTCGCGGTGAAGGCCACGGTGGTCGAGTGCAGCATCAGAATCACTTCGTTGCTGTAATAAGGCAGCGAGCGACGCAGGGCGGACGGCATGATCACGTAGGTGTACAGCTTCCAGCCGGTCAGGCCGTAGGCCTTGGCTGCTTCGACTTCACCATGGGCCATGCTGCGAATCGCCCCGGCGAAGATCTCCGTGGTGTAGGCGCAGGTGTTCAGGGCGAACGCCAGGATGGTGCAGTTCATCGCATCGCGAAAGAACGCATCCAGCACTGGCTGAGCTCGTACCGCGGCCAGGCTGTATATCCCCGTGTAGCAAATCAGCAACTGGATATACAGCGGTGTGCCACGGAACAGGTAGGTGTAGAACTGCACCGGCCAGCGCACCCAGACATTGGTCGAGACCCGGGCTATAGACAGCGGGATCGACATCACGAAGCCGAAGAAGATCGAGGCACTGAGCAGCCAGAGGGTCATGGCCAGCCCGGTGATGTGAGTGCCGTCCTGGAACAGGAACGGTTTCCAGTATTCCTGCAGTAGCTCGATCATCGCACGGCCTCCCGGGTGCCTGCGGCGTAGAAGATTTCCATCCGGCGCAAGACGTAGTTCGAAACGGTGGTGATCACCAAATAGATCAAGGCGGCCAGTATCAGGAAGAAGAACAGCTGATAGGAGCTCTTGCCAGCGTCCTGGGCCACCTTGACCAGATCGGCCAGGCCAATGATCGACACCAGCGCGGTGGCCTTGAGGATCACCATCCAGTTATTACCGATGCCCGGCAGGGCAAAACGCATCATTTGCGGGAACACCACCAGGCGAAAGCGCTGGGCGCGGGTCAGGCCGTAGGCGGTAGCCGCTTCCATCTGCCCTCGGGGTACGGCAAGGATGGCGCCACGGAAGGTTTCGGTGAAATACGCCCCGTAGATGAAGCCCAGGGTAATGACCCCGGCGCTAAAGGGGTTGATTTCGATATAGTCCCAGCCCAGTGCTTCGGTCAGGCTGGTCAGCCAGGTTTGCAGGCTGTAGAAGATCAACAGCATCAGCACCAGGTCCGGCACCCCGCGGATCAGTGTGGTGTAGGCCTGCGCAGGGACGCGCAGCAGTGCCGATTTCGAAAGCTTGGCGCTGGCGCCGATCAGGCCCAGGCCAACGCTCACCAGCAAGCACAGAAAGGATAATTTGACAGTCATCCAGGAACCTTGCAGCAACAGCGGGCCAAAGCCCTTGAGGCTGAAGCCTGACAGCCCCAGGATCATCAACAGGTTTTCGAACATTGGGCAGCCCTACGTCAATCCAGAAAGCGCCCATCCGGAAATGGGCGCAGGGTCATTATTGGCCGCTGTAGAGATTCAGATCGCCAAAGTGCTTCTGCTGGACGGCCGCATAGGTGCCATTGTCGTGCAGTGCCTTGATGCCTTTGTTCAGCAAGGCCTGGAGCTCGGCGTTGCCTTTGGTGAGGCCCACGGCGGTTTTGGCTGGCAGCAGGGGGCTTTCGACCGGTTCGCTGATTTGGAAGTCGGCGCCTGGTGGCGACTTCAGGAAGCCCAGTTCGGCTTGCAGCATGTCCTGGATCGAGGCATCGAGGCGGCCGGAGATCAGGTCGGCGTACACCTGGTCCTGGTTGGCGTAGGCCTGCGTCTCTACCCCAGCCTTGTCCAGCACGGCCTTGGCGTAGGCTTCCTGGATGGTGCCTTGCTCGTAGCCGACTTTCTTGCCCTTGAGGGAAGCCGGATCGGTGCCGACGGCCGCGCCTTTCTTGAATACCAGCGCGGTCGGGCCAGAGAACAGCTCGCTCGAGAAATCGATGACTTTCTCACGTGCCGGCGTGACGGTCATGGAAGAGATCACACCATCGAACTTGTTGGCCTTGAGGCCGGGAATCATGCCGTCGAAGTCGCTTTCAACCCACTTGCACTTGACCTTCAGCTCAGCGCAGATCGCGTTGCCCAGGTCGATATCGAAGCCCACCAGGCTGCCATCGGCGGCCTTGGATTCGAACGGCGCATAAGAGGGGTCAACGCCGAAGCGCAACTCCTTGTACTCCTTGGCCAGCGCGGAACCGGCAGCTACACACAAAGCCAACGCAGAAAGGGTCAGAAATTTTCTTTTCATTGTTTTTATTCCTAAGGACCAACATGAGCGCTTGTGACACATGAGTACTGTTATGGAACTCGTATGACACTATGGAAGAAGTAACACTCGACAGGTCGCGCTCCTGGTGAACAAGAAGGCAGAGCCCGCAGGGGAAAGTAGTCTAGAAGCAAGCGAGTGCGACGATAAGACGAAAAGTGCGTTGATTTAACGAATTAATGGTCATTATGACGAGCAATACTGACTATGTGATGATTTGGCATGCTGCCGCTGACCGAAAACTGCCCCAGGTGTTCAACTGTTCCCGTTCAACTTTTGAGCAGGGGCACACAGGGTGATTAGCATGAGGTAGCTTCCATTTTCGCGGACGCGAAAATCGCATCCTGGTACTGCCCAAGCCCTGACACTACGGAGCGACGTGCGGCTGATAACTCCGTCGACTCGCCCACCCATTTGCATTCCACCTGACCAGTTGGATGTGTCAGGTGCTTGAGGAGATGCGATGCAGGTACGGCTGGAAAATGATCCAACGATGATGAGGCGTCGCCGACAGACCGTTGAACATCCTTTTGGAACGCTCAAATACTGGATGGGAAGTACCCACTTCCTGACCAAAACCCTACCAAGGGTAAGTACTGAGATGAGCCTTCATGTACTCGCCTACAACCTCAAACGAATGATGAGCATCTTCGGCATCTCAGGACTGCTTGAAGCGATCAGGGCGTGAATCCAGCCGCTTGATCGTCCGTGATTGGTTGTTTGGGCTGCTGACGCGGCCAAAACAGCAACTACGAACGCCTATGTAGCTGACTAGGGTAATTCGCGCTTCCGTCTGCCAGTTTCGCAGGCAACGTCCGTAGCCCACAGTTTTCGATGTACTCAGTGCGTTTTCACACAGCCTGGGCCGGTTGCTGCCAATCGCGGTGGACTGCAATTTCCCATAGCGCCTCAATAAAGAGCTGCGCTGTGCAACTCCCCAATATTTTTGAGGCGGCTCAAGAACTTAGGAAGTGGCGGGCACGAAACGGGGAACGAACGGGGAAAATTGAAGGAGTCTGGAGCCAGAAACGAAAAAGGCCCACCGTAAGGTGAGCCTAAGTCGTTATTCTATATGGTGCCGGCACCAGACGAACGGTAGCTTGCTGCGAGGCCAGGTTTTCTGCGGATCTGGAATTCGCTGGAAAATTCGGCGTACCCCAACTAGTAACTATAAATAAATCAGCTAGTTATGGCGTTCGGTGGAATCGAACTCGGGATTTTTTAGAGGTCAGCACGTTGTCAGTCTGCAAGTAATTCAGAGCCACATACGGAATGGTAAGCCTCCTGAACTCGAACGTTGTCGATTATCCCCTCCGTAGAGAATAGGCAGGAATCCGCCAAAAACTGCCGTGGTGACAGACAGCAGACGGCCAATTGCTGCCTGTCAACAACGATCCCTGTGACGAACCACCTTACAGGTTCAGGAATGGGCGTTGCGTCATCAGGGCGGTTAGTACCGATAAGTGGCCTGAACCGAAACCCCATTCGCACTGTTGTCGTAGTTGGCACTGTATTCCGGTTGAAGACCTGAGTTGTTCGATTGCTTTACCGAGACTTTGGAATCCCAGAGATAACCGTAAGCAAAGTCGATCGTCAGATCGGGATTCGGCGAATAAGCACCGCCCAAGGTCACGGCTTGGCGATTCCCGACCGGAACGCGCACGCTGCGATCGGCGTTCCTGATGGGCGACGGGTCATAGGCGTAGCCTGCGCGCAGTAGCCATTGCTGGTTCAATTGATAAGAGGCACCCAGAGCACCAGACCAGGTGTCACGCCAGTTCATTTCTTCGGTCACACTTCCCAGGCCAGCTGCCTGGCCCAGGGGGGAAAGACCGCTGTTGAGGGCCTCAACCTTCTGGATCCGACTCCAGCGTTTCCAGGTAGCTCCCAGGTAACCCGTCCAGCGACTGTTGAAATGATGGGTGATGGACGTATCCACGGATTCGGGCATCGTGAGATCTATCTTGTTGTCATACTTTCCATCCAGCGAAATAAAGCTCGGGGAGCCGGAAACCTCAGTATGCCCTTCAAGTTCATAGTCCACCTTCGAGTGATAGTTGATCCCCCAGCTGGTGGCCTCGGTAAAGTCAATCAAGATGCCGACGTTGTAGCCAAGTGCGGTGTCATCGCCTTTGATGGTGACCAGCGTGTCTTCGCCGTTGTTCAGGGCGCCGGTGGCCAGGTAGTTCTGAAGCTTTGCATTGAAGCGGTTTATGGTCGGTCCGCCACCAATGGACACGTAATCATTGATCCGCCAGGCAATGGTGGGCTGCAGGGTGATCTCCTTGGTCGTGCTATAGGAACCATGGTAACGGCCTTGAAAACTGCTCTCGTAATCATTGATCAGACCACTCGGAGCATACAGGCCCAGACCCATCGAAAAACGATCGTCAAGCGGCGTCGACATGTAGGCAAAGGGCACAACCCCCAAAGGGACCGAGTCCCCTTTGTTCGTTCCCGGGGCACTGCTCTGCGCGTCACTGATGTCATCGCTCACCGAGACGACCGCGGCTCCGCCGGAAATCTCGGTACGTTTCAATTTGGTCAAACCTGCAGGATTTCCAAAGATAGTGCTGGCGTCCAGCGCAGAAGACGATCTCCCCGCATAAGCAGTACCCGCACTGCTTGCACTTTGTTCATTTAAGGCAATGCCATTGGCTAGGACGCTTGTGGAAGCGCTGAGTATTGCCACGACACCTGCGAATTTAGTCCAGGCAGACACTTCTCCCACGACTGAGAGATACATGATTGCACGGTTGCTCAGTTTCATTTCCCACCTCGTATTGTTTTTATTGATTGGTGCGCAGGCAAAGCTTCACCTTCCGGTGCACTTGGCAGTGCCGGTTGGCGTTCATCGATGTTGTGAAAAGGTCCCTGTAGAAGGCACCTTGTAGCCCGATTCGCCGGCGTGCTCTGCTGCAGATGCTGCCTTGCGAGGTAATGACAAATAGCGCGGTGAGCGCGCGGAGCTACGCCGGCAACTAGCTCCGATCACGGGCGATCAGAACGCGCCTGAAGTTCCGTTATGCGCCAAAGCCGTGAGAAATCCCTCTAGCCACTCATGGCGCTGCCGGTAGGCTTCATCCGTGACATGGCCATAAGGGCAGTCGAAGAGTGTTCGGCCGGAAAGTCCCGACTCGAATCCGACATCAAAAGGCTTTTTCTCTGCCTTAGTGCTGAGCTCCTCAAGTTCATGAAGGGTGATGATCATGATCATTCCTCGTGTAGCCCAGAAGGGCGTAATTGGTCGGGCAGAAGATAAGAAGGGGCTTGAATCCGCTCCAAGGTTTCTATTACCGATCGGCAACACTTTACTTATTGCAGGCAAGGGCGCCTCACCGGAGAACTGTTCGTTGATCCAGTTCTCCTACTACTATTATTGCCAGAGTTAGATTGTTCGGTGGCTAGAAGCTATATATGATGACCCCTTCTCCGTAACGGATACCAAGTTGATGGAGACTAGAAGGTATTTAACTAATAGCCCGACAGATTCTTAATAATGGCTCTGCGCGTGCGCTGTGGCAGAAATTTAGTCACGGCACGCATCAGTCGAGGACGCCAGGTATCAACTTCCCAATGAACGCCCCTTCGGTTCTGCACGGCTTTCCATACTGTTGCAGTAACATCGCTGGCTTTTAGATGAATACCTACCGAGTCGACGATATTTCCATGTGCCGCATCCATCATTGGCGTAGCCACAAAATTTGGCATCACGTCACATACATAAATCCCGTATCGATCCCACTCGATGTTTAAGGCCTCAGTAAATCCTTTTACCCAAAACTTGCTGGCTGAATATGATGCCTCGCTTGGTACGCCATATTCAGAACTGAGGGAACACATGTTAATCATCGCCGGCTCCGCGCTTTCCTTAAGGTACGGGAGCGCATGGAAGGCACCAATCTGTATCCCCTTAGCATTGACATCGGTGACCGAGAGGTGTTTCTCAAGAGTCACTTTCTCAAAATCATCGATGAAGGCTATGCCTGCGTTGTTGAACAGCACATCAATGGCACCGCCGCTCTCGGACGCAAACTCACTTAACACGGCGGCAAACTCATCAGATTGAGTAACATCTAGACGACGATAGAAATGACTTCCACCAAGTTTCTTTTTCAGCATGACAAGGTCTGTCTCACTGATGTCTGTCGCTGCGACTCGGTATCCCTGCTTAGCAAAAAACAAGGCCGTTTCGGCACCAATTCCTTTGCCCGCGCCTGTGATGAATATAGTAGGTTTATTGTTCATCTTAATGTCCATGTGTAAGCCGCTTAAGCGGAGCAAACTTGCTGACTGCCCTCTGAGCTTGGCACTGAGAGTAATAAATCAGTTTATCTGCACAGGGCAGTTATTTTTCCATCTTGCGAATCAGCGCATGAATTCTTTTATCACGGTCCAAAGTCAAATCCGTGAGCAGATTAAAGATCCCTCGAAGAATAGAAATGGGGATCCACCGGCGCGGACAGTTAATTCGGGCAGAACGAGTCTGAACCCCCTTGACGACTGCCTCCGCGATTCTCGCTGGCTGAATAGGCGCTCTCAACACACTTGGGTACGCCAGCTTCACAAGCTCAGTGGCTTCTGCATTCCCCCCAAAAGCGCTCTTGGCGATCGCTGTCGATACCCAACCTGGGTAAAGAACACCTGCAGTAGCACCTGTCCCTGCAAGTTCAGCCCGAAGAGAGCGGCCGAACATCTCTACACCAGCTTTGGACATGGCGTAGGGCGCATTCACCACCCCATTGACGAACGCATATACGGATGACGTGACTAGGACATGACCATTGCGGGCGCAAATCTGGGGCAGACACGCACGCACCGTCCGCCAAACACCCAATAGGTCGACCTCAACGACTCGTTCGAATGTCGCCTCGTCCATATTTCTGATGGTCGTGGGCGGATCACAGGCGATACCCGCATTAGCGAACACGACGTCGATTCCACCAAAGGTCTCTACAGCCCTCGCAACCGCTCGATCCAAATCTTCGCGGGAGGTGACGCTCGCGAATATCGCTAGAGTTCGTGGGCCAAGCTCCGTTGCAAGCTCTTGGATAGCGTTTTCTGTTACGTCCAGCAGTACAACCTTCGCGCCGACGGCATGCATTGCTCGAGCGGTTGCGGCACCAATGCCTCCGCCCGCGCCAGTAATTAATACGACCTTATCCTGCAAATGAAACATGTTCATATCTCGATATTGTTATTGTTGGGCAGACAGCGATGGCGCTAAGTCATGCAGCGTGGAAGCGTGCGGCTCCGCGTGAGACGCGACGCTTTAGAAAGGAAATTTGCTTCTGGATGACATGCTCGAAGGCCTCCCCGACATAGATGTCGAAATGTCCTTCCTTGCACATATGAATTTCAGCGTCAGGAGCCCTTTTGGCATGGCGCAATGTGGGGCCTGTAGGTGCGACGCTATCTGTTTCGCAGATGCAAAATAAAATTGGGCAAAGAAGCTTCGGGGTCTTTTTCCCCGGCCTATAGAGCCCGATAGCCAGCGCAAATCGAGCCGCTACGTAATTCTTGAAAGGGTATTTAGCGGGTACCAATCCAAGATACCCAGACTCCGCATCCGGTGCGGTCATAAGCGCCGCAGACCACTTTGGCCCAGCTAATTTGGCGGTTACAGGCCCGGCACCAATTAGAGAGCAAGCCACGTCGGCGACACCCCATGCGGTCAATTTGAGCGAAGTGAACAGGTCGACCTTTAGTAATGACGCCAACCCATCAGTAAAAGGGCACTGGGCCATCACAGCTGCGATCTTTGCATCAGCCGCTGCGGTGTAGATCACGTGCCCGCCGCTAAACGAAGTGCCCCATAGGACTACCTTTGCGGCATCCAAATCGTCATGGGTTCGAGCATAGGCAACGGCTGATCGCCAATCCTCCTGCTGACGCTTGATGTCCAGCAGTTGCCTAGGTTCGCCTTGGCTTGCACCAAAGTTGCGGTAGTCGAACACCAGGCATGCGTATCCGGCCTCACAGAAGCGCTCGGCAAACGCTTCTAGGCGCATTTCTCGTACGCCACCCAGGCCGTGAGCCATCACGATGACGGGATGTGGCTTAGGTTGTTCTGGCAGGTACAGCCAAGCGGCGCACCTTGCGTCGCCGGATGGAAAAGAGACATCGAGACGTTGGAACATGGCGGGTACCTTTGTTATTTTTTTGATGCTATTCCACTTTTGGATGAACATACAACAACCAATCGTCGTGTATACTCGCGCCATGACAAATTCCACGCCCTCTACTCCCGCTCCCACTCGCACCCAGCGCAAGGCTGAAGCCACGCGGCTAGCGATAATCCAGAATGCCGAAGCCTTGCTTTTGGAGGGCGGAGCGGCCGCTTTTACTCTCGAGGCCGTAGCTGAACGGGCAGATATTGCGGTGCAGACCATCTACAACAGGATTGGCGGGCGATCAGCTTTGCTTATGGCTGTTGCTGAACGGGCCTTTGAGGAAAACAAGGTTTACATGGACGCAGCTTATGCGGCTGCCGGGACGCCCATGGAGCGACTTTGGATCGTTGCACAGGGTTATTTTCGCTTCGCTTGTGAGCGGCCAAATGAGTTCCGCCTGCTCGCAGATCCCCCCAATGAGCCTGAAGCGGTCGCGCGAATGAGCGATTTGATAAGGCACCAGAACAGCAAGATGGAAGCAGCCTTACGCGATGGCATAGCTGACGGCACCATTGACCCCACGATAGACCCATGCCTGGCTGCCACCTCGTTATGGGCAGCTGCAAATGGCATCCTGAGCTTGTCTTGGCGGGCGGATGCAACTCCTATAAGTCAAAACGGAATGGAGCAGTTGTGGGCGCAATGGGTGAGTATTGTCGTCAAGGGCATCTCCATACGCCGTACATGATTCTTTGCAGTCCGTCATGAAAGAAGTGACTACCCCCGCTCCGGTAGACATCCCCGGCCATGCTGGATCGCCTCTGCTTTTGTAGTCACTCGATGACCGCTTTTGGCCGATTCTGTTGAAAAGTCGGTTCGCCCAAACAGTCTGGTCATTCACTGGTTAAATCGCCTTTTTTGCACGCTGCTACGTAAAGTCTGCGTCCGGAAGCCTCTGCCGAAAGCAAAGATTTAAATCTCGGACGCATACTTTTCTGCTGCGCAAACCATGGCCGACTTTTTCAACAGAATCGACCGGAAGCAGTCGTTCCTGGACGTCCGCTTCTGGCCCAGGCTGTGTAAATAAGCAGGCACCGTTTTAAAGTCTGCGTCGCTACGTAAAATCTGGCAGTCCTTGGTTAATCAGCAGACCTGAAATTTGCGTAGGAACGCGATTTCCGTTCTGGTTCTGAACCTCAATCCTGCGCTAAAACGTTTTTACACAGCCTCGGCCGTCTTCTGACATTCGTTTAGCGGTTGAACTGAAAGGGTTTTCCTAAGCGATGAGTGAGTAATTGCATGGTCAGCAAATAGTAATACCGCGTCGATTCAGCGTGCTGGTTTAGGTGGTGATTCAAAAACCACGCCAGGTGTTTTCTTTGCCAAGTCCATGGATTGTCGCGTTGCCAGCGCTCAGCGATTGCTGTTTGGATAGCCTTCGCCTGACGTAGGTGGCGTTGGCGGGTGGTATGCGACCCGGTCAGGACGCCTGACAGGAACAGCTCCATATCGAATGGCTTGCTCATGCTCGACCACCAATGTAAGCCGACACCACGTCGATACGGCCATGCCCCAGCTCATAGCTGATTTGTACTCGGGCATCCTGATCTAGGCGTCGGTCGAGTTGATAGCAATGGCCTCCGTTGATGGGGGCGGGATGGCGGGTGATTTGCTCATAGCGTTCGCACGCATAAGCCGCGCGCAGTTCGTGGAAGCCTTTGAAGTTGTGCGTATGGAGGATATCTCGGGCGGGGCGGACGATCCCCTGCAAGAAATCGAGGTAGCTTTCGTTCGGTGCCAGCAGGTTGCGGCCACCATCGGGCGAAACCTGTTCGGCAAACCTCAGAGCTTCTCGAATATGGTCATCTACCGTAATCCAGCGAGGTGCTGACGCACCGGATCGGCCGCCTTTGGTGCCGTCCTGGATGTTGATCTTGTCGTAGTGTTCGGCTTCACGCTTGAGTCGCGGTAGGTCGGCCAGAATCGCTTCGCGCAGACGCATGCCAGTGGCTCGCGTTAACTTAGCGATGGCCGCGGTGCGCGGCTGCTGATGTTTGCAAAGTACCTCTACGATCCGCTTCACGTGTTCGCGGTCTTGGCCTTGTGGCACCGAGCAACGAACGCTGGTGCGCCGCATTCCCAGCGCCTTGCTCGGACTCGGCACTTTCACATACTGATCACCGCGAAGCGCGGCCATGGTCCGGTTGACGCTGGACAACCGGTTTAGCGCGGTGGCGATGGCGAGCTCACCTTGGTCAACTTGCTGACGCAGATGTCCGGCGTAGTCCAGCAAGGTCTGCCAATTAATTTGCCGCGCATCGTTAAACCCCGGCCCTTCCTCCGACCGACACCAGCGTACAAACGCTTGCCACCGATCACTGTGCGCCTTGACCGTGCCGTAATGCCCGCCGCCAAACAGGTCTTTCAGTGCCTGCGGTCCTGCAAAGCTCAGTTGCCGGCCATAGCCAAAATTGCGCCCATCTCGTCTAGCTACTAATCCCATGACCATATTCCTCTCGAAGCCAAACCTTCGAAACCTTCCCCACGTCATCCCGCCAAGAATGCTGAGTGTTATCAGGGATCAAGGCCCCTGCGACCTGTGAGGGTTGTCCACTAACGCGGGACTGGCGGCTCTTTACGACCGGGAGCTTAGGCATCTCATAATCTGGCCTCCTGAGCACTTCCGCAGAAGTGGGCGGGTGGAGGCTGCACTGGCTGACGAGACCAGCGCCGCGAGATCCTGAGTCGGGTGAAGGCAGTGAGGCGACGACCGGGGCATACCTGACTGTCAGTCAGGTGCAGTCCATTCCGTGGGCTGCGGCACCATCATCGGCATCGCTGTTGCTGGTAACTTCGGTGTTTGTCACGCCGATTGTCACGAGGGGGAATGCCGCAAAGCCTTGTACGAGTTGGGCTGCAGCAGTGGTAGTAGCGCCCGTCTCTTTCCGGAAGAAAGAGACGGGCGCAGGTTGGCGCAATGAAATGGCCAAGCGGATAGGTTGCTGCAGGGCAGCGAAGTAAAGGGGCATCTGGCGCACGAGGGCCATGAGTAGAAGTGGCATCCATCACATGGGTAGTGACCGTGCGTGCTGCCGGACGCTAAACGCACTTGGGGAGAACCACCACGGTGTGGCGTAGCCTTAAAGGTCCTGGCTACCTGGGTCGCTGTCAACGACAGCGCTTTGCCAGATCTTTTCTACGCCTGTGGATAATTCGGGTCAAGGCTCGAATTTCCGGGAGTTCTGCGGCTGTGGATGAAATTATCCACCAGTGGAAATCAGTGGTTTTCCACAGACAGTTTGCGTGGGCTTTAGATTTTTTAAATGAGGTCCATCCAAGCAGGGCGGCTTTGCAGCCCCGCTTGGATGGACCCGCGTGGAAGGGCGGACTGCGGTGATCTCTTTGGCTTACCCACGTTTGGATGCGCCACGGCTATTTTGTAGGGCTGTAATGTTGTCGCCGACCGGGTGAGCGAATTCGTGGGGCGTCACATGCCCATGGCGGTTGGCGTCGATGTAGTTGCTCCACCACGCCATGATCAGCCGACGCTGTTCGAGGAATTCGGCCTTGTGGATATAAGCGGCGCGCACGCGGTTGCGTTCCTTGTGACTCATTTGCCGTTCGATGGCTGCGTCGGTCCATAACCCGGACTCCAGCAGGGCGCTACAGGCCATGGTCCTGAAGCCGTGGCCGCACACGTCCTTGCTGGTGTCATAGCCGACGTTGCGGAGCATGGTGTTCACCGTGTTCTCGGACATGGGCTTCCAGTACTTGTGGTCTCCCGGTAGCACTAACTCTGAAAAACGACTGAGGCTGCGCAGGCGCTCCAGTATTTCGATGACCTGCGGCGAGAGCGGAACCATTTGAATGTCGCCGTTCATTTTGGTCCCGCGTGTGGAGTTGCGTACCCCTTCAATCGGTGCGCGGGTATCGGGGATTTCCCACATGGCGCGTTGGAAGTCGAACTCACTCCATCGCGCGAAGCGCAGTTCGCTGGAGCGGACAAATACATGCAGCGTCAACAGGACGGCGAGGCGCGTCAGCTCGCGGCCGTTGTAGTTGTCGATACGGTGTAGAAGCTCGGGTAGACGGTTGAGGGAGAGGGCCGGGCGATGGATTGTGCGCGGCGCGTGAATCGAGCCTGCCAGATCCAGTGCAGGATTCATGGTGATCTGCCGAGCCCTTTTGGCCCCGCGCATGATGGTGGATAAGTAGTTCTGTACCCTTAACGCCACATCCATGGTGCCGCGTTCCTTGATGCGCTGGGTGATCTCTAGCAGGTCGTGGGTATCGAGTTCGGCGATGGGGCGTTGGCCGATCAGCGGGAAGACGTGGGTGCGCAGTCGGCTCATTACGGTTTTTGCGTGGCCTTCGGTCCAGCGACGGGACATGTCGGCGTGCCACTCCAGAGCAACGGTTTCGAAAAGCAGTGCCGCCCGCTGGGCTACGATCTTGGCCTTCTTCTTTTCTTCCATTGGGTCGAGGTTGTCGAGCAACAACGCCTTGGCTTCATCGCGCTTACGTCGTGCGACGGAAAGGGTAACGATGGGGTAATTGCCGATGATGAGCGTACCTTCCTTGCCACTGGGCTTGGTGTATTTCAAGCGCCAGGTCTTCACGCCATTGGGTTTGACGAAAAGGTACATGCCGCCGCCGTCGAACAGTTTGTAGGCGTGTTCGCGGGTTTTGGCCGTGCGGCATTGCAGGTCGCTGAGGGGGATCGCTAGACGTGGCATAGGGGTACGCGCTCCTGACCGGGAAATCGCAGTACCCCTAACATACCCTCGGGGAAGGGGGATTTTGTTGGATCCCGACGGAGGGTCCTGGAACGAAAAAACCCGCCAAAGGGCGGGTTTTCGGGGCTTCCAGAGTATTCGGTGGAATGCAATGGAGCCTAATGTGGTGCCGGCACCAGGAATCGAACCCGGGACCTACTGATTACAAGTCAGTTGCTCTACCATCTGAGCTATACCGGCGTGTCAGGGCGACGATTATAGCGATTGGTTGGCTTCTGTAAACCCCTGAATTTTGACTATTTTTGCGCGGGCTTCAGGTCAGGCTCGCAGCAGGGTTTTCTTGAGTTTCTGGATGGCTTGCCAGGTTCGACTGTTTTGCATCGCGCGCAGCTGTGCTTCGGCCTGCTCGGCGCGTTGCAGGGCGGCGGCGAGCTGGTGTTCGGCGTCGCTGACGGGGTGGCTGAACTTGTGGCCTTTGCAGAACTGGAACTCGTCCAGGTTGCACGGCGGGATGTCGAAGGCGGGTTTGAGGTTCAGGTGTTCTTCGGCGAGGTAGTAGGTGTTGATGCCGTCGAACAGGATGGAGTGGTAGCCGGCGTCGGTGACGAGGGTTTCCCAGGCCTGGTCGCGGGCCCAGGGGGTTTCGATAAGGATCACCCATGGCCGCCATTGGCTGAAGTCCATGCCGCGCAGGACGGTTTCTTCGTGGCCTTCGACATCGATTTTCAGGAAGTGAATGGCGCGGCCCTGGGCGTGTTCTTCGCAGATGGAGGCCAGGGTGCGGGACTTGATCGTTTGGTTGCGCACGTCCATGCCGGCGTCTCGGTGCAGTTTGGCCATGGCCGGGTCCAGGGTCGAGAGGCCGGTGCCGGCGATGCCGTAGAAGGTCAGTTCGTCAGCACTTTCCCCGGCAGCGCACTGCAGGTTGATGTCTTTGGGACGTTGCTGGCTCAGGGCTTCGAAATAGTTGGGCATCGGTTCGACGTTGATGCCGGTCCAGCCGTTGTCGTAGAACGCCTTGGTGACGGAGTCATGGGTGGGATCGTTTGCCCCGACGTCGATGTAGAAGCCGTTCTCGACGGTTTTGAGGGCGCGCCACAGGCGTATGTCTTCGAAATTCTGTGCGTAGGAAATGAACGTCACTGGCGCATCCTGTCGGAGGAATGTTCTTGTTCGTGGCCGCGCTGCCGGCGCCCTTGCGTGTGTGTATATCAAGAGTAATGAAAGGGTGCAATTTCCCCTGTCTGCGATCCGGGATTAGGCATTTATGTCGTTTTGATTAAATGCTTATGCACAATGCCATTGGCAGCGCACTGGGTTTAGGCCGAATTTGTGGATCCGTTCTCGTTTGTTCGCAAATACCTGTTTTTTCGATTTTTTATGCGGGTGTATAAAAAATGAACAGTGTGGATTTAGCCCTGAAACAGGCGTGGATATTGGATCCACGATTATTTCATCAACAGAGTTATCCACAGGTCGGATGTATTTAAGCGCGTTCGGCCAGGAGCAGGAAATTACGCGGCGTGAGCGGGGGTTCGCAGAAGGTGCCGACGCGGACGCTGTAGCCCTGCTCGGTGAGGAAAAGTGCCCGGTCAAGGACCAGCCAAAGCTCCAGTGGGCGTCGGAAAAGTCCGCGTAGTAGTTCAAGGTTGCGCACTTCGGCCAGTCGCTGCCAACCAGAGGCTTCGAGGGCTGACCAATCTTGCGGGCCGATTGTGGATAACTCTTTGAGAGTGGCCAGATGATGACAGTAATCGGCGAAGGGTTTGTCCAGCCAGGCGCTGGGCAGGGAGGGGGTTGGCAGGTACTCGTCCATTCCGCGCAGTTGCCGTTGCAGCAAGTCGAAGCCCAGGCGCCGGGCCATGGAGGTGTCGCGTTGACGTCGCACGCGGGCACCGGCGGTAACGGTTTCGCTCATGGGCAACGCGAGGTCGTCGAGGGAAAGCTGTAAGCCGGAGCCTTGGGCGGTCGAGGAAATCGGCGAGTATTGGGCAAGACTGATCCGGTTGTAGCAACACGGCGCGATGGCGAGCTGTTTGCAGCCTGTGACGCTGGCGAGTTGAATCAGCCGCACATGTAAATCACCGCAGGCGTGAAGCGCGACGGGCGTGTGATACGCACCCAGTAAACAAGCTGCGTCTGCCGCGAGCACATCCTGTTCGATATGCAGCGCATGCAGGTGATGGCGCTGGCTGAGTGCCTGGCCGCTGGTTACCAGTGCCGGATCGTATTCCAGGCACGTCAGTTGTTGCCCCGGTTGCAGTAGGCGGCGGCCCAGATGTCCCTTACCCGAACACCAGTCCATCCAATGCTGCGGTGCTTCGGAAAACTGCAATCGGCTGGCGAAGGCTTCGATCTGTTGCCATTTGCGCCCCGGTACATCGACGTTCAACCGATGGCCCGCCGCTTTGAGTGTGCGAGCCGGCAACTCATCCACGGCACTCAAGCCAGCGGACATTGTTGCCAGGGAAGCAAAGGGCTCCGGTGCATTCAGAAGGGCAGGTTGGTTGTGAGCGTTTTCCGCGTCTTCCAGCGACCGCTTGCGTAGCCATGCGGCCAGCTCCGGGTAGGACGCTTCCCAGGGAAGATGCCGATGAGTGAACGGTCGGGGTTTCCACAGTGCCTGATGCTCTGTCAGAAAAGCATCCAGCGCGGTGAAGCGGGCGAGCAGGGCCTCGCCCGTCAACACGCCGGTATCAACGCCCTTGGCAGGCATCGACGCGCAACCAGCGCTCCAGCAGCTTGAAGCCACGCACCAGCACGTAAGCCATTACCAGATAGAACATGCCCGCGGCGAAGAAGATCTCCACCGGGAGGTAAGTCCGGGCAATGATGGTGCGGGCCATGCCGGTCAATTCCAGCAGGGTCACGGTGCTGGCCAGGGCGCTGGCCTTGAGCATCAGGATCACCTCGTTGCTGTAGGCCGGCAGGCCGATGCGCGCGGCGCGCGGCAGGATGATGTAGAACAGCGCTTTGGGTCTGGACATGCCCAGCGCCCGTGCCGCCTCGATCTCGCCCGGTGGAATCGCCTGGATGGCGCCCCGCAGGATTTCCGCAATGTAGGCCGCGGTGTGCAGGGTCATGGTCGCCGTGGCGCACCAGAACGGATCGCGCAGGTACGGCCACATCGAACTGTTACGGATCGCGTCGAACTGCGCCAGGCCGTAGTAGACCAGGAACAGTTGAACCAGCAACGGCGTGCCACGGAAAAAGAAGATGTAGCCGTAGGGAAATGCCCGCACCCACCACAGGCGCGACGAGCGGGCGATACCCAGTGGAATGGCCAGCAGCAAACCGGCGATCACGGCGATGGCCACCAGTTCCAGGGTCAGGGTTGCGCCCTGAGCCAGTTTCGGCAGCCACTTGATGATGACTTCCCAGTTCATTGGGTGCTCCTCGCGAAGCCGCGAGCGGCACGTTTTTCCAGGAAGTGCATGCCGGTCATCGCCAGCACCGTCAGGCTCAGGTACATGAACGCGGCCACCATATAGAAGGTGAACGGTTGCTTGGAGACGGTCACGCCGATTTGCGCATGACGCATGATTTCTTCCAGGCCGATCACCGACACCAGCGCGGTGTCCTTCATCAGGATCATGAACAGGTTGCCCAGGCCGGGCAGGGCAATGCGCCACATCTGCGGCATGATCAGCTTGGTGAAGATGCGCCATTTCGACAGGCCCAGGGCCACGCCGGCTTCACGATGGCCTTTGGGGATGGCGAGGATCGCACCGCGAAACACTTCCGTGGCGTAGGCGCCGAAGCACAGGCCCAGCGCGATCACACCGGCGGCGAAGGCGTTGAGTTCAAGGTCGGGGTTGCCGAAGAACTCGCCCAGGGCACGCATCAGGTTGACCGTGCCGAAGTAGATCAACAGCACCCAGAGCAATTCCGGGATACCGCGAACCAGGGTCGAATAAGTGCCGCCAAGCCATTGCAGCGGCTTGTACGGGGAAGTCTTGGCCAAGGCGCCGAGCAGACCGAGTACCAGCCCCAGGCACAGGGCCGAGAGTGCCAGTTTCACAGTCATCAGCGCGCCAGCGGCGAGCGCCGGGCCGAATCCGTAGAGGTCGATAATCATGGATTTCTTTTCAAATCGCGGCAGGCAAGGCCGAGAACCGGCGCCATCAGGCGCCGGTCAGGCAGGTCAGTATCAATAGATGCTGAACGGGAAGTACTTGTCGTTGATCTTCTTGTAGGTGCCGTCAGCGACGATTTCTTTCAGCGCGGTGTTCAGCTTCTCGCGGATCGGGTCCTTCTTGCGCACGGCAATACCGATCTTGTCGCTCTCTTCCACTGGGTCACCCTTGAACTCGTAGCTACGGCCAGCGTCGCTTTTCAGCCATTCGTAATTGACGTACTTGTCGGCCAGGATGCCGTCCAGGCGGCCGGAAGTCAGGTCGAGGTAGGCGTTTTCCTGGGTGTCGTAGAGCTTGATGGTGATGTCGTCACCATAGTTGTCTTCCAGGAAGGTGCCGGCCAGGGTAGCGCGCTGGGCGCCGATGATCTTGCCTTTGAGCGCGGCCTTGTCGGTTTTGAAGTCGATGTCTTTCTTGGCGATGAACTGCAGCTTGTTGGAGTAGTACGGGTCGGTGAAGTCCACCGCTTGCTTGCGCTCGTCGGTGATCGACATCGAGGAGATCAGGAAGTCGAACTTCTTGGCGTTCAGGGCCGGGATGATGCCGTCCCAGTCGGAGGTCACGACGGTGCACTCGACTTTCATCTTGGCGCACAGGGCGTCGCCGATCTCTTTGTCGAAGCCGACGACATTGCCACTGGCATCTTTATTGTTGAACGGCGGGTAAGCCGCTTCGATGCCCATCTTCAGGGTTTCGGCCATGGCACCGGCGCTGAACGCCAGGGTGACGGCGGCAGCCAGGAAGACCTTTTTGTAGTTTTGCATGTGGGTAGCTCCGTTAGCGGTTGCTGGACATGAATTGTTTGCAGCGCGCCGAAAGCGGGTTTTCGAACACCTGCTGTGGCGATCCTTGCTCTTCTACCAGGCCCTGGTGGAGGAACACCACTTCACTGGAGACCTGACGGGCGAAGCCCATTTCGTGGGTCACGAGCAGCATGGTGCGGCCTTCTTCGGCCAGCGCGCGGATGACATTAAGTACTTCCTGGACCATTTCCGGGTCAAGCGCCGAGGTGGGCTCGTCGAACAGGATGACCTTGGGCTGCATGGCCAGGGTGCGGGCGATGGCCGCGCGTTGTTGCTGGCCGCCGGACAACTGCGCCGGGTAGGCATGGCGCTTGTCGGCGATGCCGACCTTGGCCAGCAGGGCTTCGGCCACTTCGATGGCTTCGGCCTTGCTCTGACCGAGCACGCGGCGCGGGGCTTCGATGATGTTGTCGAGCACACTCATGTGCGGCCACAGATTAAAGTTTTGAAACACAAAACCGATTTCGCTGCGCAGGCGATTGATCTGCTTGCCGTCGGCGGCCACCAGTTCACCGTTCTTCGCGGCCTTGAGCTTGAGTTCTTCGCCGGCGACCAGAATCTGGCCCTGGTGCGGGTTCTCCAGCAGGTTGATGCACCGCAGGAACGTGGACTTGCCGGAGCCGGAGGAACCCAGGATCGAGATCACATCGCCGTCGCGGGCGGTCAGCGAGATGCCTTTGAGCACCTCCAGCGAACCGTAGCGTTTGTGCAAGTTGCGGATTTCAAGCGCGGGCGTGGCCTCAGCCATGTGCGTTCCTCATATATGTTGCGCTCCTGCTGTTGGCGGCCTTCCTGGCGAGGCGGCCAACCTAGCATAGCGTTTCAATGGCAGCCAACAGCGCTAGGGACGGTAAACGGCTGGTGCGTGGCAGGTTGTCGCATCAGCGCAGCAGACTGTCGCCCCATCAACAACCGAACAGCCGTTTGAACCTTGCCTGTCGATAAAAAGCGCGGTGGCTGCCGCAAAAAAAGGCGCGATGTTGCCAGCTTTGACAGGGTGTTGGAAGCGCTATCCGGCCAAATGCACCGCTTGTGCACTTTTAATGTGCGCGGAGCCCTTTTCAGGTGTGTTTCCGGTGCGCTGATGTATCCGCAAAAGTGGGTCGCAGGGTAACGCTTTGGCAAAGTGCCATTAAATTCAAAGGGTTGCGATGACCGTCCGGTCGAGGCGAGATCGCCGGGCTAGAGGGTTTTGAAATATTTTGGCGCAATTATTGCGTGCAGAATCCAGAACGCCCTGTTGGCTTCTTTTTACGAGAAGGTCCGCCGAACGGGATGCACGCATTCGCTTCTCCTTACAAAGGTAGTTTTAATGAGCAGTACCCAAAGCTCTAATGGCCTCGAACAGGGGCTCAAACCGCGCCACGTGACCATGCTGTCGATTGCCGGGGTTATCGGCGCCGGCTTGTTCGTTGGCTCGGGTCACGCCATCGCCGCTGCAGGTCCGGCTGTTCTGTTGGCTTACGCCGCCGCCGGCATGTTGGTGGTGCTGGTGATGCGCATGCTCGGCGAAATGGCCGTTGCCTCGCCGGACACCGGTTCGTTTTCGACTTACGCCGACCGCGCGATCGGTCACTGGGCCGGCTTCACCATCGGCTGGTTGTACTGGTGGTTCTGGGTTCTGGTGATCCCGTTGGAAGCCAACGCTGCCGCGACCATCTTGCATGCCTGGTTCCCTGGCGTGGACATCTGGGCCTTCGCCCTGGTCATCACGATGCTGTTGACCGTGACCAACCTGTTCAGCGTGAAGAACTACGGTGAATTCGAGTTCTGGTTTGCCCTGATCAAAGTGTTGGCCATCATCGGTTTCATTGTTCTGGGCCTCATGGCGATCTTCGGCTTCCTGCCGGGCAGCCAGGTCAGCGGCGTTTCCCATCTGTTCGACACCCAAGGCTTCCTGCCAAACGGCATGGGCGCGGTGTTGGGTGCCATCCTGACCACCATGTTCTCCTTCATGGGCACCGAGATCGTGACCATCGCGGCCGCGGAATCGAAGAACCCTGGCAAGCAAATCTCCAAGGCCACCAACTCGGTTATCTGGCGGATCGGCTTGTTCTACCTCGTGTCGATCTTCATCGTCGTGGCTCTGGTGCCTTGGAACGACCCGGTACTGGCAAGCCTGGGCTCCTACCAGACTGTACTTGAGCGCATGGGCATCCCTAACGCCAAGATGATCGTCGACATCGTGGTGTTGGTCGCTGTGACCAGCTGCCTGAACTCGGCGCTCTACACCTCGTCGCGGATGTTGTTCTCCCTGGGCAAGCGCGGCGATGCGCCGGCCATGTCCACCCGCACCAACAAAAGTGGCACGCCATACTGGGCGGTGATGCTGTCCACTGGCGCAGCGTTCCTGGCAACATTCGCCAACTACGTGGCTCCGGCTGCGGTGTTCGAATTCCTGCTGGCCAGCTCCGGCGCCATCGCATTGCTGGTGTACCTGGTGATTGCGATTTCGCAACTGCGCATGCGCAAGCAGCGTATAGCGCGCGGGGAGAAAATTGCCTTCAGCATGTGGCTGTTCCCGGGCCTGACCTACGCGGTGATCGTCTTCATCGTCGCGGCCCTGACCATCATGCTGTTCCAGGAAGCCCATCGCGTGGAAATTCTCGCGACCGGCTTGCTCAGTGCTCTGGTGGTAGCGGCCGGCTTGCTGGTGGCTCGCCGTCGCAAACTGGAAAAGCGTGGCGCGGTAGTGCTGAACTGATCCATACCGCGTAACGCAAAACGGCCGCTGTCAGTGATGACAAGCGGCCGTTTTTGTTTGAGTCGTAACCCTTACTCGGCTTTTTCTTCCGGCGCTTCCAGCGACTCGCGGTAGACATCCAGTGCGTCACCGAAGTCAGCAATGAACTGCGGTTCGCTCAGCCACGCCTGGGCGGTCTCGCGGTCCATGCCGTCGGCCCACATGCGGTAGTCGATCAGCATGTCGGCGGCCAGGTGGGTGGCGGCCATGCCTTCGTCGTCGGCGTTTTCCATGTCCAGCAGTTCTGGATGGTCGATGATGATAAAGGCCAGGTTCGTCAGCAGCACCGAGAGCATTTCGCTGCGGCTGACGGCTTCCGCGTCACGCATTTTGCTGAACATCGCCAGGGTGTATTCCGGGATCGGCTCGGCGAGGTGGCCAAGATCATCGTCCAGCGCGGCGGGTTTTCGGCCGTGGATATTGATCTGCTTGGCTTTGGCTTTTGCGCGCTTGGCGCGTTTCTGTTGCTTGTTCAGGGAGGCCATGGGAACTCAGTTCGGTTTCTGTTGGGTTTGCGCGGCAATGGCGTCGGACGCCGCCACGTAGTCGGCCTGAAAGGCCGGTGATTCGATCCACGCCAGGGCGCCGGCTTCGTCGGTTTCGGTTGACCATTGGCGATATTCGATCAGCGCGGCAAGGATGAAGTCCATCGCGCCTTCCTCGCCTTCCTGCTCGTACACCAGTTCCAGCAACGGGTCTTCGAGGAAGGCCGTGCACAGGGCTTGCTGGCTGATCTTTTCGGCGTCGATCATTTTCTTGAACAGTTCGGTCAGGTCCACCGATTCGAAGTCGATGCGATCGTCGTTCGGGTCCAGTTCCACCGGTGCGGCAGCTCGCTGGGTGCGGTTTTGCTTGGCCTTGGCCTTGGCGCGGGAGGCGCGTTTTTGCTGCTTGTTGGCGGAGGCCATGGGCGTCGTTCCGTAATTCGTTGAAAGGGGCGGGTGGCTCAGCTGCGTGGCACCGTTCGCCCGGGTGTGCCGGGGACCAGTTCGCCGTTTTGCAACCAGGCCAATGCAATGGGCCATAGTGTGGCTTGGTATGCGCTGCGAAAAAAGGCGAAATGTCCGACTTCTTCTTCGCCGATGTCTTCAGGACGGATACGCAGGTGAGAGTTTGTGCTGCCGGTGAAGTAGCCGAGCAGGCGTTCGATGGCCGGGACCGTGCCGTAGGGATCGTCGCTGATGCTGATGGCCAGGGTTTGCGCGGTGACGCCGGCAAAGGGCAGCTGCCCGGCGGTTTTGCTGATTGTGCGGCCGCTGGAGCGTTTCTCGTAGCGGGCAGTGGAGAGGCTCCAGTCACGGACCACGCCGGCGGGTGTGTCTTCCAGCCAGCCAAGGCGCTTGCCCGGAAAGTAGCCGCACAGCATCGTCACCAGTGGCATCACCACATGCCACTTGCCGAACATTCGCCAGCGCTGAGCGGGCGCATAGTCGCGCCAGTAGGCGAATTGCGCACCGACCGTCACCAGGCGCCGTATCAGGTGCCCGGACGCCCCCAGGCCCGCTGCACAGCCGCCAAAGCTGTGGCCGACCACATCGATAGGCTGTTGTGGGAACTCACGCTGTGCGCGCTTGAGCATCGCCTCGAAATCCAGCGCTCCCCAATCGGTCCACGAGGCTTGAAGACCCTTGAGCGATGCCGGCCGCGACTCGCCGATGCCGCGGTAGTCATAGGTGATGACATCGAAGCCGTGGACGAACAGGTAGTCGGCGAAGCGCGAGTAGTGGCGACAACGGACCGAGGTGGCGGCATTGATGATCACGACCGGGCGAGCGGTGTCCCGAGAAGGGTGTCGCCAGGTGAAGCCGCCGAGGATGAAACCATCCGAGGCGGTTTCCTTGAACGGTTTGCCGGGCGTGGTATCCGGCAGCGGCAACTCGTTGCGACTGGGGGCCAGCGGAGGCGTGTCCTGCAAATTCATCGGTGTCAGACCTTTGCGGGTAGCTGCCAACGATAGTCTTGATGCCGTTGATGAACAATCCATTCGCCTCAACGCATTTACTGATTGAGCAATCGTTCTTCAAGTGCCACCCGTTCCCGATCCAGCTCATTACGGAGTTCCTCCTCACTCGGTAGGACAAGCTTGTACTTGCTGGCGAACAGTTGCTCGTTTCCTTCGAGCACTGAATACCGCACCACGGATTCATCCTTTTGCGCACAGAGAATGATGCCGACCGTGGGGCCGTCTTCCACGCCGCGTTTCAGGTCGTCGTACATGCGTACGTACATGTCCATCTGCCCCACATCCTGATGGGTCAGTTCACCGCGCTTGATATCGAAGATGACGAAGCACTTGAGCAAGTAGTTGTAGAACACCAGATCGATGTAGAAGTCTTTGCTGTCGGTACTGATGCGTTGCTGGCGGGCAATGAATGCGAAGCCCTTTCCCAGCTCCAGCAAGAAGCCCTGCAATTGTTCGATAAGCGCTTGTTCGATCTCGCTTTCCTGAAGCTTGCCGGCATTGGGTAAACCAAGAAACTCCAGTACTACCGGATCACGGACGAAATCCCGAGGGCTGGCCTTCATGTTTTGAATGTGGGTGGCGGCCTCCTGCTTGACGCTGCCGCGATCGCGGCTCGCCAGCAGGCGTTCGTAGTACAGCGTATTGATCTGGCGTTCCAGGGCGCGGCTTGACCAGTTTTGGGTGGCTGATTCGTTCATGTACCAGAGACGAGCGCTGTCGTTGTCGACCCGAAGCAGGTGGCGGTAGTGGGTCCAGCTCAATTCGTGACGCAGTGCGTCACGAATTGGAAAGGCTTGATAGAACAGACGCATGTACCGAAGGTTGGAAGCGTCAAATCCCTTTCCGAACTCCGCAGTTAGTGCTTTGGCCACCGTCGACGGTAACTCTTTGCCATACCTGACCCGTCGCGCGCCGTTCTGTTCGAACTCAACGATATGCCGACCAGTTTGCCAACAGGTTTGCACTTGCACGGTGTCGGCTGCCCGAAGCACTTTCTGACGTGCCTGATGGATCAATTTGCCAAGGTTGCCAAGCAGTGATGCCAGATGTGGGTCGTGAGTGTCGTTGGGGGTGGGGGCCGTCATGAGGTCTTCCGCAGCAGGTTGAACAGCGAAAGAGAATGACAAGAGAGCCCCTTCGAAGATGCCGGGGGTTGCCGAGAAACAGGCAGGAAATACCGGGTTGTCCGGCAGGACAGGTCTGATGGTGGGCGAGGGCTGAGGAACAAATGGCGTAGTACGTTTCGTACTCAGGCCAAATCAATCTAAACGCCTCCCTCCGGCTGGAAATCCAAAGAGTGTAACGATTGGGTTCCGCAGAACCCGGGAGTCGCCATCATGAAATACCTCCATACACTCCTGTTGCCCCTCACCGCTGTAGGCGTGCTGTTGTTTCCAGCGATGACACCTGCCGCCAGCCTTGAGCCCATCGACGGCCAGGGGGTGCAGGTGCAAAGCCAGGAACAAAACGGCATCACCTACCTGTCCGGCGGTATCGGCGAGGATGAGTCCAAGGCCATCCAGCAGACCACTGGCTACAACCTGCACATGACGTTCTCTGTCGGGACGGGAAATGAATACACTTCTGATGTGAATGTAGTTATTCAGAAAGCCCCGGGGCAGACCGTACTGACGCTCAATGACGCCGGTCCGCTGGTTTACGTGAAACTGCCTGCCGGCAAATATACGGTCATTGCGACGCGTAACGGCGAAACACGGCAGGACGTTGCCGATGTTGGCAATGGTGCAGCCCGTAACCTGGTTTTCCACTGGAATGATGCGAGTTAACGAGAGGCTCTGAACCCTGAGTCCTGCGACTCAGGGTTTTTCGTGATTAACACCCGCGTACGCCTGGATGAGTGCAACGCGTAAAGGGTTGGTTTCTACGCTCAGCAGCTTGATGGCCAAAGCGCAGCAGACCACGATCAACATGGGTTTGATCAACCGTGGTCCGACCCGGACAGCGGCCCGTGCACCCAATTGAGCGCCGATGAAGGCCGCCAAAGCCATGGCTATGGCTATCGGCCAGATAATCACACCTTTAGTGATAAAGACCGATAGGGAACCGAGATTGCATGAGGCGTTGGCAAGTTTGGTAAAGCTCATGGCCCGCATCATGCCCAAGCCGCAGAGCAGTACAAATCCGACAATAAAGAAAGAGCCCACACCGGGGCCGAATATACCGTCGTAAAAACCCAGGATCGGCGCAACGCTAAACGAAAAAAACAGAACACCAATTCTCTTGCGTCGATCTTCATTGGCCAGCTTTGGAGAGAGCGCAAAATAGATGGCTACCAGAATCAGCATGATAGGCACGCAAACTTCCAGATAGCGCTTATCAATAGTGCTGACCAACAAGGCACCACTGGCGCCGCCAACAAATCCGCAGATAACCAGGAAACGGCCTTCGCGCCACTCGATCATTCCTTTGCGAGCAAAGGTTACCGTTGCCGAAACTGTTGCTGAAGCGGCCTGGAACTTGTTTGTGGCAATTGCACTGATCGGATCTACACCTGCCAGGAACAATGCAGGCAAGGTGATCAAACCGCCACCACCGGCAATCGCATCAAAAAAACCGGCGAAAAAAGCGACGAGCGCCAACATGCCAATTACATCCCAAGACATTGCATTCTCTCTTTATGGTTATTGGCCAGTAATCACATGACTGGTCGTTCAACAGCTGGTGATAAAAGAATCAGCCCTGCAGCACTAGCGGGTCGTCGGAAACAACGATGGGGCAAGAAAATTTTGAAAGTCCGAAAATACGAACCAAGACCCGTCTGTTGTCTTTGATGACATCGCGACAGTGCAGAGCCCGGATGTTATTGATGACCATGGCCGATTCCTGGTTCAGCGTGTACTCGACCGGAGTTGCTTCACCCACACCCTGGCAAAGGGCAGTGTAAGCCGCTTTCACAAAGGTCGAGGCGTTGTCATTGACCGAAAAACGATACGTGTTAAAGCGGGCTGCGAACCCTGCCTTGTCGTCGAACTCCAGAATCGAAACGTTGCGGCCATCTTCCCCTTTGCCACTGACAAAGGAGTCACTACGAGTGAACTGGAAGTTACCTGTGGTCAGTGCGAGGCAGTTGGTGACGCCAATTTTTTCGAGTATGGGAGGTAGTGGAATGACTCGCGTAGGCTCCAGGCTTGGGTTCCACAAGGCGGAAAGTATGAGCGACGATGGAGAGGGCGAGTGCCCGTCTTTCGCGTTCACGGCGCACCAGTAGGGCGCCTCTGTATGCGGGCCAAGCGCGAGGCCGGAATGGGAACTCAGTTCCTTGATGTCCGGCTCGGCAGGGATTCTGGTCAGTCCGCCGCCCTTGAAGTTGGCCACCAGTCGAACCAGTTTTCCTTCATTGTCCATGTCGTAGGCAAAGGCACTGTTACCCACCAGTTTCAACAAGATCTGATTACGGGCGGCCAGGCAAAGGACGTCGTATCGGTTTTCCAGGGATGTCTGGTCTGGTAGTGCATCTGGAGGGGTGGCGTCTGAGATTTTTTGCAGCCCTTCAAAGATCAACGCGCAAACAAGGCCTTCGGAATAGGCATCCAGCAGTTCGCATTGGTCTTTCGAAAACAGGAACGTTAATTCGGTGGCTGCCAGAGAGGCTTTGGACCTGGCTCCTGGTGCTTGAGGCCCGCCGATGGCGGTCAGCTCTTTGGCCAACTTGTGCAGCAATGCTGACTGGTGGATATCAAAGCTGAAAGTCCTGATTTCTTGTTCAGTAAAAAACTCAGCAGTTTCGACGTCTGGTTGAATCACCTCAGTCATTGTCTATATCCCTGTTGTGTATCTGCTCCCGGTTATGCGGCAGCTCCTCCCCCGATTCTGCTCAATTTCATTTTCAGCGTATGTCATCCATTTCCGTTAGAGCATACGGAGTGTTCCGACAGACCCGAGAGACTGCCAGGAAGGACCGATAACCAATGTCTGAAGCTTTCGGGACTTAGCCCCGGCAACCATTACGGGTACTGGCTGGCGTGGTGACAGGAGGTGGGAATTGTTGTTTCGAGGGTGACGGGATCGGTGCTTCATCAAATCCAAGGCATAAAAAAACCCTGAATCTTGCGATTCAGGGTTTTCGGTATTTGGTGCCCAGAGACGGAATCGAACCGCCGACACGGGGATTTTCAATCCCCTGCTCTACCGACTGAGCTATCTGGGCAACGGGGCGCATTAAACGGGTTTTTCAGGGGGTCGTCAAGCAAGTTTTCATAAAAATTTTAATTATTACCGTCGCTTACGTTCCGACCCCCGATAAATCGGGGTTATTCCGACGGCGGCACGTAGCCTTCGGCCTTGGCGTAATCCTCGCCGGAGAAGTACTTGTCCATCTCGCCCTGAAGATATTTGCGATCTTCGGCGTTCATCATGTTCAGGCGTTTTTCGTTGATCAGCAGGGTCTGGTGCTTCTGCCAGTCGGCCCAGGCCTTTTGCGAGACGTGGTCAAAAATGTCCTGGCCTTTGGCGCCCGGGAAGGGAGCGCGCTCCAGGCCTGGCAATTCTTCTTTGTACTTGCGGCACATGATGGTGCGGGTCATGACGACTCTCCTGCGTTCAATACGGCGGCCGCGCGTTCGAGCAAGGTTTTGACCGGGGCGGCAAGGCCCAGGCGCGGCGGGGTGGCGAGGTTATACCAGAGCCAGTCAGCCTCGGCCACGTGATGGCCGCTCTCCTGGACCTGAACCAGCCAGGGTTCGATGGATAACTGAAAATGGCTGAAGGTGTGCACCAGGCTTGGCAATGCCTGTTGTGTGCCCAGTTCCAGCGAGTGCTGCGATGCCAGGTGCGGCAGGTCATCGAGGTCGTCGAGTTCCGGCAGGCTCCACAAACCGCCCCACAGGCCCGTGGACGGGCGACGGTAAAGCAGGATCGCGCCTTCGGCGTTGGCGAGCATCGGCATCAGCGTGCGCTTCTGCGGGATGGCTTTGCGCGGCTTGGGGATCGGGTAGCGGGTTTCCAGGCCGAGCATGTGCGCCTCGCAGCCCTTTTCCAGCGGGCACAGCAGGCAACTCGGTTTGCTGCGGGTGCAGAGCGTCGCCCCCAGGTCCATCATCGCTTGGGTGTAGGCGTTGACGCGGGTCTGCGGCGTAAAGCGCTCAGCGTTGGCCCAGAGCTGTTTGGCGACCTTTGGCTCGCCGGGGTAGCCCTCTTGCGCGGTAAAGCGCGCCAGCACCCGTTTGACGTTGCCGTCGAGGATCGGCGCGCGCAGGCCCATGCTGATGCTGGCAATGGCGCCGGCGGTGGACAGGCCGATCCCCGGCAGATCAGTGAGTTTTTCCACGTCCCGGGGAAATTCGCCGCCGTACTGCTCGACGACGATCTTCGCGGTCTTCTGCAAATTGCGCGCGCGGGTGTAGTAACCAAGGCCCGTCCATAGGTGCAGCACTTCGTCTTCCGGCGCGGACGCCAGCGCCTGGACCGTCGGTAACGAGGCCATGAAACGGTCGAAGTAATTCAGCACGGTGCTGACCTGGGTCTGCTGCAACATGATTTCCGAGACCCACACCCGATACGGGTTGATGTCCTGCTGCCAGGGCAAATCGTGACGGCCGTGGCGGTCGAACCAGTCCAGCACCGCCGTTGAAAACTGCTCGGCTCTCATCGCTTGAACATTTCCTTGAGCGCGTCTTTCAGTTTCGGGTCGACTTTGTCGCCCCATTTCTCCTCGATTTTTTCGCTGATCCTGTCGCCAGCCTGTTTGACCGCGACCTGGCCCATGCGGTCGTTATCCAAACGGCAAGCCTTGGCGCCCAGCTCCAGCGGGCCGCGGCAACGCAGCGGCCACTCGATGCCGACAAACTTGTCGCCCACCTGGCAAGCAGGGTCCGGCATGGCGCTGGTATCGCCTTCGACGATGATGCCGACGCGGTAGTCCATGCCCAACACTCGCAGATCGATGTCACCGTCTCCGTTGACGGTCATGCCCGGGATGCGCACTTTCAGGTCCGGGTTGCTGGCCACGCCGTTACGCAAGGTCAGGTTGCCCTTGAGCTCCTGGAACGGTGTGTCCTTGCCCCGGGGCTCGCCGCTGAGGGTTTTGCGGTTGAGCGTGGCGATGCCTTTGCACAGCTGTTGCTCAAGGTTGGCGTTGAGCAGCACGCCATTGTTGATGATGAAACTGGCATTGCCGTTGAGGGTATCGATCAACGCTTTCTGGCTGTTGCCGCTGCCGGTCAGGCTGCTGTTGAGCGTGACCAGGCCTTTGACGGGCGGGTTCTTGCCCTGGCTTTCGAGGATTTTTTCCGCCGGTACCCGGCTGATCTTCGTCTGCAGGTTCAGCGCCGGCACTGGCTGGCGCACATCGAGCGTGCCGGTGGTTTCGAAGTTGCCCTCGTACAGATCGCCGCGCAGGTTGGCCAGTGTCAGCAGGCCACCCTGGCCGGTGGCCTTGAGCGCAGCGTTATGAATCGGCAATTTTTGCAGGGTCAACTGGCCGAAGGTCAGGTCGGCGTCCACATCGAGCTTGCTCAAGCGTTCCACGGGCAACAGGCGGTCGCTGCTCCAGGCGTCCTTGGTCGGCGCGGGTGGCAACGGAGTGCTGCCGGCGCCGGCCATTGCATCGGCTTCGGTGCTGGCGACTTCGGCCTGGCGCACTTGTGTCGCGCTATTGGCCTCGGCGGATTTCGGCGGCAGGTAGCGGTCGACGTTGAAGGTGTCGGCCTTGAGTGCTGCGCGCAGCGATTGCTTGGCGAAGTCTTCGACGGCAATGCGGCCGCTGAAGGTGCTGTCGTCGACTTTCAGGTTGATATTGTCGAGCGCCAGGCTGGTGGGTGTTGCAGCCAGACGGCTGACCAGTTCGACCTTGCTCAGGCTGCCTTCGGCCATGGCCGGGAGTTTCTGGCCGATGCTATCGACGAATTTCGCCAGGTCGAACTGGGCGATCGAGATGCCGCCACTGACTTGTGGGGTCTTGTCGAGGTCGTTGACCTTCAGTTCACCCAGTGCCCGCAGCTGGTTGGCGGAGATCTTGATGCCGGTCCACTCGGCGACATTGGCGGCCTTGTCCAGCACCAACTGGCCCTGGGCGGAGAACGTCATGGTCTTGCCTTGCAGCGGGTCGCCGGTCACTTCACCGGACAATTTCATGTCTTCGAGCTGATAGCGCTGCAGAGCGCGTGCGATACGCACCTCACCATTGAGCTCGGTGCGCACTCGCAATGCCGGCTGGTTGGCTGACAGGAAAGCCGTGAGCTTGAGCGGAATGTTGACGGAGTCGTGAACCGCACCGGTGCTCAACTGAATACTTTCGGCGCTGAAGCTCTTGCCGGTTCGTTCGTCGGTGTACTCGACCCGTGCGTTGTTCACGGTCAGGCTGTCGATGTCCAGGCGGATCGGCTGAGGCGGTTTTTCCGCCGCGACGCTGGCTTCGGGCGCCGGTTCGCCAGCGGCTGGCGGGGTGCTGGTCGCGCCGGTGTTGGCCGATACCGGCAGCTTGCCGACGTCTTCCCAATTGCCGTGGCCGTCCTTGTCACGGTTCAGGCGCAGGTTCAGGCCCTCGACACGTACGTCGCTCATCTGCACTTCACGGCGCAGCAGCGGCAGTACGCGTACCGACAGGCCTAGCATCTGCAAGTCGGCAAACGGTTCGGTCGGTTTGACCATGGTCGCGACACTGGCGTCGTGCAGTTCCAGGCCCAGCCACGGGAACAGGCTCCAGCCGATATCGCCATTGAGCGTCAGCTCGATGTGGGCCTTGTCGCGGGCAATCTGGCGGATCTCGTCTTTGTAGTCGTTGGGATCGAAGAGGTGGGTCAGGGCAAAGCCCAGCGCCACAATGATCAGCAACAGCCCGAGAAGTACCAGACCCAGGATTTTGCCGAACGCTTTCATGGGCGAGTCCTTGTAATTAGTCGAATTCAAAATTTAGCCGAGGAGTATAGCGCCCCCGAACAGACGACCGGTCAGTGATCACGCTGGCAGCACATCCAGTGGCAGTTTCAGCTTGGCGGCCAGCGCCTGAGCCTCCAGATGCCCGGCAGGCGCCAGCAGGCGCAGGGGCATGCCCGATTGCGCGGCCATTTTCTGGGCTTCGGCAACCAGTCGCTCGGCAACACCACGGCGACGGGTAATTTTTCGAACACATATTTGGGACAAGTGCCAGGCGTCTTGGTGCCTTTGCAACCGGGCCGCGCCCAGCAGGCGATCGTTGAAGCGTCCGGCGATCAGTGTGCCGTCGCGCAAACAGTCTTCGATCAACTGAGCGGCCCCGGAAAAAGGGGCGAACAGCCAGTCCGGGGCGTCGCAGTAGATCTTCTGCAGATCCTGCCGATCCTGGGCAGTGGCTTGGTTCAGCGGCTCGACAATGATCGGCATGGTGATTCCTGTGAGGTCATGAAGCGATAGAGATCAGATGACGTACAAAAGGTGATGTCAGCTTGGTTTTTCTGTCACTTGCAAATGGTAACCTTTGCCCGTTCGTCCGTCCTTCTGCGACCTGTTGTCGCACAACAAGGTGCTCTACAAAAAAAACGGTCATGCCTGCGTGCATAAAGGCCGGGAGTGAACTGTGGCTGGCGAACCATACAAATAATTGGGGGATACACAATGACCACGAGCATCACGGCGGACGGCTTCAGCGCCGACCAGCCTGCGTTCCTTTCCAAGGAGCGGATCATCGCCAAGTCCGGTTTCAACCGTTGGCTGGTGCCACCGGCCGCGCTGGCCATCCACTTGTGCATCGGTATGGCCTACGGTTTTTCGGTGTTCTGGTTGCCGCTGTCCAAGGCGCTGGGCATCTCCGCTCCAGTGGCCTGCGCACCGGACATGAGTTTTATCGCACAAGTCTTTTCGTCCCAGTGTGACTGGCCGATCTCGATGCTCGGCTGGATCTACACCCTGTTCTTCATCTTCCTGGGTTGCTCGGCTGCCATCTGGGGTGGCTGGCTGGAGCATGCCGGACCGCGCAAGGCCGGTGTCGTATCGGCACTGTGCTGGTGTGGCGGCCTGCTGATTTCGGCGCTGGGGGTGTATACCCACCAGATCTGGCTGATGTGGATCGGCTCCGGGGTCATTGGCGGTATCGGCCTGGGCCTGGGCTACATTTCGCCGGTGTCGACCCTGATCAAATGGTTCCCGGACAAGCGCGGAATGGCGACCGGCATGGCGATCATGGGCTTCGGCGGTGGCGCAATGGTCGGCGCCCCGCTGGCGGCGGCACTGATGGGGCATTTCGCCTCGCCAACCAGCGTCGGCGTCTGGCAGAGCTTCCTGGTGATGGCTGCCATCTACTTCGTGTTCATGATCGGTGGCGCACTGTCCTACCGCGTTCCGCCAACCGGCTGGAAGCCAGAAGGCTGGACGGCCCCGGCGAAAAAAGCCTCGAACGCGATGATCACTCATCGTCATGTTCACGTGAATGTGGCCTGGAAGACGCCGCAGTTCCGTCTGGTGTGGCTGGTGCTGTGCCTGAACGTATCGGCTGGTATCGGCATCCTCGGCATGGCGTCGCCGCTGTTGCAGGAAGTGTTCGCTGGCAAGTTGCTGGGCAATGACCTGGCGTTCGGCCAACTCGACGCTTCGCAACTGGCTTCGATCGCCGCCATCGCTGCCGGCTTCACCGGTTTGCTCAGCCTGTTCAACATCGGCGGGCGCTTCTTCTGGGCTTCGTTCTCGGATTACCTGGGCCGCAAAAACACTTACTTCGTGTTCTTCGCCCTGGGCTTTGCCCTGTACGGACTGATTCCGAACCTGGGTCACCTGGGCAGCATCGCGCTGTTCGTGGCGGCGTTCTGCATCATCCTGTCGATGTATGGCGGTGGCTTCGCGACTGTTCCGGCGTATCTGGCGGACCTGTTCGGTACGCAAATGGTCGGTGCGATTCACGGTCGTCTGCTGACGGCGTGGGCTGCTGCCGGTGTGCTCGGTCCGGTGCTGGTGAATTATCTGCGTGAATATCAACTGAGCATCGGCGTCGAGCGTGCGGCGGCTTACGACATCACCCTGTACATCCTCGCCGGCCTGCTGGTGCTGGGTTTCCTGTGCAACCTGCTGGTGCGTCCGGTGGCGGACAAGTACTTCATGACGGATGCTGAGCTGGCAGCCGAACAGGCGCTGGGTCATGACAAAGGCGCCGACAGCAGCACCGTGCTGGAGTGGAAAGCCGCGCCGGGCACCAAACCGCTGGCGATTGCGGCATGGCTGGTGGTGGGCATTCCGCTGGCGTGGGGTGTCTGGGTGACCTTGCAGAAGACGGCGGTGCTGTTTCACTAAGTAAAACGCATCACCCTGTGGGAGCGGGCTTGCTCGCGAAGGCGCAGTGCCAGTCGACTTAAAGTTGCCTGAAACACCGCCTTCGCGAGCAAGCCCGCTCCCACATTTTGTTTTGTGGTGTGCCAAATGGCTTGTATGGACATGTCTATCGCCGGCACCCCTGAATTCACTCCGTCAGGGATATCACCTCTCGTGTTTCTGTTTCGGCCCCGCACGCCTATAATGGCTGCCTTTTTCGCCCAATGATTTTGCGGAGCTGGTGATGGCCGAACGTAAGGCGTCTGTCGAGCGCGACACTCTGGAAACCCAGATCAAAGCCTCGATCAACCTCGATGGCACCGGAAAGGCCCGATTCGATATCGGTGTTCCTTTTCTTGAGCACATGCTGGACCAGATCGCCCGTCACGGGCTGATCGACCTGGATATTGTCAGCAAGGGCGACCTGCATATCGATGACCACCACACGGTGGAAGACGTCGGTATCACCCTCGGCCAGGCGTTTGCCAAAGCCATCGGCGACAAAAAAGGCATCCGTCGCTACGGCCACGCCTACGTGCCGCTCGATGAAGCGCTGTCGCGGGTTGTGATCGACTTCTCCGGCCGTCCAGGCCTGCAGATGCATGTTCCGTACACCCGCGCCACCGTCGGCGGCTTCGACGTTGACCTGTTCCAGGAATTCTTCCAGGGCTTCGTCAACCATGCATTGGTCAGCCTGCACATCGACAACCTGCGTGGCACCAACACCCACCACCAGATCGAAACCGTGTTCAAGGCTTTCGGCCGCGCTCTGCGCATGGCCGTCGAGCTCGATGACCGCATGGCCGGGCAAATGCCATCGACCAAGGGCGTCCTGTAATGCAGACAGTCGCGGTTATCGATTACGGCATGGGCAACCTGCACTCGGTGGCCAAGGCCCTCGAGCACGTCGGTGCCGGCAAGGTGCTGATCACCAGTGATGCCAATGTGATTCGCGAAGCCGACCGGGTGGTTTTCCCCGGCGTTGGCGCGATTCGCGATTGCATGGCGGAGATCCTTCGCCTCGGCTTCGATTCGCTGGTGCGTGAAGTCAGCCAGGACCGGCCGTTCCTTGGCATCTGCGTGGGCATGCAAGCCTTGCTCGACACCAGCGAAGAGAACGACGGTGTCGACTGCATCGGCCTGTTCCCGGGCGCGGTGAAGTTCTTCGGCAAAGACCTGCATGAAGACGGCGAACACCTGAAAGTCCCGCACATGGGCTGGAACGAAGTGAAGCAGAAGGTCAGTCACCCGCTGTGGCACGACATTCCGGACCTGGCGCGGTTCTACTTCGTGCACAGCTACTACATCGCTGCCGCCAACGCGCGGCAGGTGGTGGGTGGCGGTCACTACGGTGTCGATTTCGCCGCGGCGCTGGCCGAAGGCTCGCGTTTCGCCGTGCAGTTCCACCCGGAGAAAAGCCATACCCATGGCCTGCAGTTGCTGCAGAACTTCGCTGCGTGGGACGGTCGCTGGTAAATGGCCGTCAAGAAGAAGCCGCCGATTCTGACCCTCACTCCCGAACAGGAGAGCGAGGCCAATCGCAAGATCAAGCGTTTCATGGAAGACCGCTTTGAGCTCGACCTCGGTTCGTTCGAGGCGGCGGAGATTCTTGAGCTGTTTACCCGTGAAATTGCTCCGCACTATTACAACAGGGCGATTTTCGATGTGCAGGCGCACCTCAAAGAGAGGTTCGAAAGCATCGAAAGCGACCTGTGGGCGCTCGAGAAAAACTGATTTCCGAGCCAAGCTGAACATTCGAATTTGAAGGTTTGCCAGATGCTGATTATTCCCGCTATCGATCTTAAAGACGGTGCCTGTGTTCGTCTGCGCCAGGGCCGCATGGAAGATTCCACAGTGTTCTCCGATGACCCGGTGAGCATGGCAGCCAAGTGGGTGGAGGGCGGTTGCCGTCGTCTGCATCTGGTCGACCTGAACGGCGCCTTCGAAGGCCAGCCGGTCAACGGCGAAGTGGTCACCGCCATCGCCAAGCGTTATCCGAACCTGCCGATCCAGATCGGCGGCGGTATCCGCTCCCTGGAAACCATCGAACACTACGTGAAAGCGGGCGTTAGCTACGTGATCATTGGCACCAAGGCCGTGAAAGATCCGGCCTTTGTTGCAGAAGCCTGCCGCGCGTTCCCGGGCAAAATCATCGTGGGTCTGGATGCCAAAGACGGTTTTGTCGCCACTGACGGCTGGGCTGAAATCAGCACCATCCAGGTGATCGACCTGGCCAAGCAGTTTGAAGCCGACGGCGTGTCTTCGATCGTTTATACCGACATCGCCAAAGACGGCATGATGCAGGGCTGCAACGTACCGTTCACCGCGGCACTGGCTGCTGCAACAAAGATCCCGGTGATCGCTTCCGGCGGCATCCACAACCTGGGTGACATCAAGACCCTGCTCGACGCCAAGGCGCCAGGCATCATCGGTGCGATCACAGGCCGCGCGATCTACGAAGGCACCCTCGATGTCGCTGAAGCGCAAGCTTTCTGCGATTCATACAAAGGCTGAGGACTGATCATGGCGCTGGCCAAACGCATCATCCCTTGCCTGGACGTGGACAACGGCCGGGTGGTCAAGGGTGTGAAATTCGAAAACATCCGCGACGCCGGTGACCCGGTGGAAATTGCTCGTCGCTACGACGAGCAGGGCGCCGACGAGATTACCTTTCTCGACATCACCGCCAGCGTCGATGGCCGCGACACCACGCTGCACACCGTCGAGCGCATGGCCAGCCAGGTGTTCATCCCGCTGACCGTGGGCGGCGGCGTGCGCACCGTGCAGGATATCCGCAACCTGCTCAATGCCGGCGCGGACAAGGTCTCGATAAACACCGCCGCAGTGTTCAACCCGGAATTTGTCGGCGAAGCCGCGCAGCATTTCGGTTCGCAATGCATCGTGGTGGCTATCGACGCGAAGAAGGTTTCCGGACCGGGCGAAACCCCGCGCTGGGAAATCTTCACCCATGGCGGTCGCAAACCAACCGGTCTCGACGCCGTTGAGTGGGCGAAGAAAATGGAAGGCCTGGGCGCCGGCGAAATCCTGCTGACCAGCATGGACCAGGACGGCATGAAAAACGGCTTTGACCTGGGCGTCACCCGCGCCATCAGTGATGCACTGGGCATTCCGGTGATCGCCTCCGGCGGTGTCGGTAACCTGCAACACCTGGCCGACGGCATTATCGAAGGCCACGCCAGCGCGGTTCTGGCGGCGAGTATTTTCCACTTCGGCGAATACACCGTGCAGGAAGCCAAGGCCTATATGGCCCATCGCGGAATCGTGATGCGTTAAACAAACCGGTACAGGCCAGTGGACACCATGGCGTACCCAAGGCACTCTTGGGTACGCCATGGATTTCGGTAGCCAGACATGCTTAAACGCTTTCTTATCGTCCTTGCCAGCGCTTCTCTGTTGTTGATCAACGGAGCAAACGCTAAAGACAGCCCCGATACCGACCTGGTGTTGCTGACGGAAAATTTCCCGCCGTACAACATGGCGAAGAACGGCAAGAACTTCGCTCAGGACGAGAACATCGATGGCATCGCCACCGATATCGTCCGCGAGATATTCAAGCGCGCCGACATCACCTACAGCCTGACGTTACGTTTCCCTTGGGAGCGAATCTACAAACTCACCCTGGAAAAACCCGGTTACGGCGTATTCGTCATGGCGCGCCTGCCCGATCGCGAAAAACTCTTCAAATGGGTCGGCCCGATTGGCCCGGACGACTGGATCATGCTGGCCAAGGCTGACAGCAAGATCACCCTCGAAACCTTGAATGACGCGCGCAAATACAAGATCGGCGCCTACAAGGGCGACGCCATTGCCGAGACGCTGGCCAAGCAGGGACTCAATCCGATTGTTGTACTGCGCGACCAGGACAACGCGAAAAAACTGGTCAACGGGCAGATCGACCTGTGGGCCACTGGTGACCCCGCCGGGCGCTATCTGGCGCGCCAGGAAGGGGTTAACGGGTTGAAAACCGTATTGCGTTTCAACAGTGCCGAACTGTACCTGGCACTGAACAAGGACGTGCCGGACGAAACGGTTGCCAAGCTCCAGGCGGCGCTGGATCAGATGCGCAAGGAAGGTCGGGTGGACGAGATAATGGCGCAGTATCTCTAGCGATCCTGCACATACCAATGTGGGAGCGGGCTTGCTCGCGAAAGCGGTGTACCAGGGAGCAATGATGTTGACTGACACGACGCCTTCGCGAGCAAGCCCGCTCCCACATTTTTGTTCTGCGGTGCGCAGACTCAGCGATATATCCCATCCTTGCCATGCGCCGCCGTCGCCCGGTTTCCGCGCACACTGATCATCTGCCGGATATCAATCCACTCGATCCCCTGAGCCTTGAGCTTGGGCAGTTCGCGTTCCAGTACCGCCAGCGTCTGTGGATACGGATGCCCGATCATCACCGCCGAACCCTGCTTGTGCGCGAGGCTGATCGCGGTCTGCAACTGGGTCAAAATCGCTGCTTCAGTACGCTCATCGTCGAGAAATACATCCCGTGAAACGCTCGCCAAACCGATCTTCTGCGCTTGGGCAGCGGCTACGGTCTGGGCGCTGGTGCGGCTGTCGACGAAGAACTTGTGCCGTCGCTGCAAGGCCGCCATCAGCCAGGCCATGGCCGTTGGTTGTGCGGTCATGCGGCTACCCATGTGGTTGTTGATGCCGCTGGTGTACGGGACCATTTTGAACGCGGCGTTCAGGCGTTTTTCCAGCTCATCGACGGGCAGTTCGGGATGCCAGGCGAACGGTCCGGTGGCCGGATCCATGGGCATGTGCAGAATGACGATCTTGCCGGCGCGATGGGCTTCGCGGGCGAATTCGGTGGCGTGGGGTGTATCGGGCATGATCGCCGCAGTCACCGGGCCGGGCAGGGCCAGCACGCGGCGATCCCGGGGCAGGTTCTGCCCCAGGTCATCGATGATCAGGCTCAGGTAGGCTTTGTGGGACGTCGATCCGGCGGGTTCTGCATGAGCAAGACCCGCCAGACAACACAACAGTCCGATCAGCAACCGCAGAAACATCTCAACGGCCGGACGTGATGCTCAGCCCTTTGAGCAGGCTCAGGGCCTGGGCCAGTTGGTAATCATCGTCCTGCGGCATCGGCTTGGCTTTGCCGCTGGAACCGGTCGGTTTGTCGACACCGCCGTTGCCATTGCCCAAGTGACCCTGCAAGTCCGCTTCCTTGAAGTAATCACTGTCCTGCTCGCTGGTGATCTTGGCCTTGCGCACTTCGATGTCCGGGACGATGCCCTGGGCCTGGATGGAGCGGCCGTTCGGCGTGTAATACAACGCTGTGGTGATCTTCAATGCGCGTTCATTGTTCAGCGGCAGCACGGTTTGCACCGAGCCCTTGCCGAAACTGGTGGTGCCCATCAGCACGGCGCGTTTCTGGTCCTGCAGGGCGCCGGCGACAATTTCCGAAGCCGAGGCGCTGCCGCCGTTGATCAACACGACCATTGGCACGGCTTCGCTTTCGTCCTTGCCGGTGGCAGAGAAACGCAGCTCGGAGTTGGCGATACGCCCCTTGGTGTAAACGATCAGGCCCTTGGTGATGAAGTGGTCGACCACCTCCACCGCCGCCTGCAACACCCCGCCCGGGTTGTTGCGCAGGTCGAGAATGATGCCCTTGAGCTTCTTGCCGTTATCTTTGCGCAGCTTGGCCAGGGCCTTGGAAACCTCTTCACCGGTCTTGACCTGGAACTGGGTGATGCGGATGTAGCCGTAGCCCGATTCCAGCAACTGGCTCTTCACGCTCTTGACCTGGATGACGGCGCGGGTCAGGGTCACGTCGAACGGCGTGCCGCCATCGCGCACCAGAGTCAGGGTGATTTTCTGGCCGATCTTGCCGCGCATCTTGTCCACGGCTTCGGTCATGCTCTGGCCGCGAGTCGGCTGGCCGTCGATCTTGACGATGAAGTCGCCGGCCTGAATGCCGGCCTTGGAGGCCGGGGTGTCGTCAATCGGTGACACCACCTTGATGAAGCCGTCTTCGGCGCCGACTTCAATGCCCAGGCCGCCGAATTCACCGCTGGTGCTTTCCTGCAGCTCGGCGAAATCTTCAGGGCCCAGGTAGGCGGAATGCGGATCGAGGTTGCTGAGCATGCCCTTGATGGCGTTTTCCAGCAGGGTCTTGTCGTCCACCGGTTCGACATAAGCGGCCTTGATCCGGTCCATCACCTCGGCAAAGGTGCGCAACTCATCCAGCGGCAGCGGCGCCTTGGTGGTCGCGGCAGTGCCCGCAGGCGCAACCACCGGCGCTGGTTGAGCGGCAAACGCCAGAGGCGCGCCGATCACCAGGGCGATCGTCAGGGCCAGCGAGGTAAGGCGGGACAAATGCAGCATGTCGAACGAACTCCTAATGTAGGTGACTCTACGCCTATCCTTGCGCGTGGCACCATTGCGCAGGGTCACTCGGGTGACCCTGCTGACGAATTGCGAAATACAGCGCTGGTGTGTCCTGCCCGCCACTGCTACCGACAGTGGAAATAGGCTCACCGGCTTTTACAACGTCACCGGCAGACTTGAGCAGCGTCTGGTTGTGACCGTACAGACTCAAATAACCATTGCCGTGGTCGAGGATCACCAGCAGCCCGGCGCCGCGCAACCAGTCGGCGAACACCACGCGACCACCGTGTACGGCACGCACCGCACTGCCGGCAGACGCGCCGATCATCACGCCATCCCACTTGGTCCGGGCATCGTCGCCTCGGCTTTCACCGTAGCGCGCCAGCAGTCGACCATCGACAGGCCAGGGAAGTTTGCCGCGGGTTGACGCAAACGGACCGCCAAAGGTTTCGCCGGAACTGGAAACCAGTGCGCCAGGTGTCGATCTGACCGGTTTGCGTGGGGCATCGTCGCTGGCATCTGCCTGCGCCTGGGCCTCACGTAAACGCTTTTTTTCGGCTTCCTGCTGGGCAATCAGCGCTTTTTGTCGCGCTTCTTCTGCCTCACGGGCCTGGCGTGCCAGAGTTTCTTCAATGGTTTTAAGGACTTTAGACAGGTCTGCCTGATCCTGCTCGCGCGCCGCCAGTTTCTGATCCCGGGCCTTTACGTCGTCATTGAGCTTGGCCAGGACTTGCTGGCGCTCCTTGCGGACTTTCTCGAGCTCATCACGCTGGGTGTCGAGGCTGCTTTGCTGCACCAGCAGTTGCGCCTGCTGCATGGCGATGTCTTTCTCGACATTGGACAGTTGGCGCAGGGTTTCGTTGAAATTCTTCAACTGCTCCAGGCGAGCCTGGCTCAGGTAGTCGTAATAGGTGAGGGTACGGGCAAATCTTTCAGGATTCTGCTGGTTGAGCAGCAGCTTGAGGTATTCCTGACGACCGTTCTGGTAGGCCGCCCGGGCCTGAATGGCGATCAGTCGTTGCTGTTCAATGCGCGCGCTCTGGAGTTTTTTTTTCTCTGCATCGAGTCGCTGCAGCTCGGCTTCGCTTTTCTTCAGCTCTTTTTGCAGGGCTTCGACCTGCTTCTCGAGCTTGCCCATTTCGGTTTCGGTGCCCTTGAGCTCTTTCTGCACACCGGACTTTTCTTCCTGCAGCTTGCCCAGCAGCTTCTTCAGCTCGGCAATGTCCTGACGCGTGGCGTCCAACTGTTGTTGGGTATCTGCGCGCTCATCAGCAAAGGCCGGTTGGAGCAGGCATGTCAGAGCTAGGGCTATCAGGACGCGAAGCATAGGGGCGGGCGGCACCAGGGAAAGGGACGGCCTAGTATGCCCGCCATGGGCGGCAAAAAAAATGCCCAATTGGGACTGTGTGATAACTGGCCCGGAAAACACCGCAAAACCAATGTGGGAGCGGGCTTGCTCGCGAAAGCGGTGTGTCAGGCGACGTTGATGTCGACTGAAACACCGCTTTCGCGAGCAAGCCCGCTCCCACAGGGTATTGAGGTGCTTGATAGGGCGGGTTACACCAGAATCGAAGTCCCGGTCATTTCCTTGGGCTGCTCAAGGCCCAGCAACTTCAGCATGGTCGGCGCCACGTCCGCCAGCACGCCGCCTTCGCGCACCTTCAGGTCGCGCTTGCCGACATAGATGAACGGTACCGGCTCGGTGGTGTGCGCAGTGTGCGCCTGGCCAGTGGTTTCATCGGACATTTGCTCGACGTTACCGTGGTCAGCCGTGATCAAGGCTTCGCCGCCGACTTTTTCCAGGGCATCGACGATGCGACCCACGCACCGGTCCAGGCATTCAACGGCCTTGACCGCCGCTTCGAACACGCCGCTGTGGCCAACCATGTCGCCGTTGGCGTAGTTGACCACGATCACGTCGTAACGCTGGTTTTCGATGGCGTCGACGATGCGGTCGGTGACTTCCGGTGCGCTCATTTCCGGCTGCAAGTCATAGGTGGCGACTTTCGGCGACGGAATCAGGATGCGTTCTTCGCCCGGGAACGGTTCTTCGCGGCCGCCGGAGAAGAAGAAGGTCACGTGGGCATATTTTTCGGTTTCGGCGATGCGCAGCTGGGTCTTGCCGTTTTTCGCCAGGTAATCGCCCAGTACGTTTTCCAGGCTGCCGGCCGCGAAAGCCGACGGCGCAGGAATGCTGGCGGCGTATTGGGTCAGCATGACGAAACCGGCCAGTTTCGGCTGGCGGGTGCGCTCGAACTCACTGAAGTTGTCTTCGACGAACACGCGGGTCAGCTCGCGGGCACGGTCGGCGCGGAAGTTCATGAACACCACGGCATCGCCGTCTTCGACTTTTACCGGCTCACCGATGGAGGTGGCCTTGACGAATTCGTCGCTCTCGCCACGCTCGTATGCCGCCTGCAGGCCTTCCTGGGCGGTGGCGGCGTTGAATTCGCCCTGGCCATCGACAATCAGGTTGTAGGCCTGGGACACTCGGTCCCAACGGTTGTCGCGGTCCATGGCGTAGTAGCGGCCGATGATGCTGGCGATCCGGCCTTTGCCCAGGGCCTGGAAGGTAGCGTCGAGCAGTTCGATCGACGACTGCGCGCTTTTCGGCGGAGTATCGCGGCCGTCGAGGAAAGCGTGCAGGTAGATGTTTTGAGCACCGCGCTTGAAGGCCAGTTCGGCCATGGCAACCAGGTGATCCTGGTGGCTGTGTACGCCGCCATCGGACAGCAGGCCCATGAAGTGCACGGCTTTTCCGGCGGCGACCGCTTTGTCCACGGCAGCGCAGATGGTCGGATTCTCGAAGAACTCGCCGTCGCGGATCGATTTGGTGACGCGAGTGAAGTCCTGATACACCACGCGGCCGGCGCCCAGGTTCATGTGGCCGACTTCGGAGTTGCCCATCTGGCCGTCCGGCAGGCCGACGTCCATGCCGCTGCCCGAGATCAGGCCGTTCGGCACGGTGGCCCACAGGCGGTCCAGTACGGGCTTCTTCGCGGCGAAGATAGCGTTGGATTCAGGGCTGTCACTGTGACCGAAGCCGTCGAGAATCATCAGGACCAAAGGTTTAGGCGTGGTAGTCATGGAATCCACTCGTGGCTGAGGTAAAAGGGGTAATGGAAAAAGGGAGTCGCAGTTTAAAGCGAAGTTCCGGCCGCGTCACCGCCGGACGGGGTTTGGCCCACCATAGTGGCTGTGTATACTGGCCGACATTTTAACGCCCTGGAACCTCCTTCGATGGTTGCTAACCTGATTCAATTCGCCACTAACCACTACATTCTCGTCGGTATCTTCGTCGTACTGCTGGCGTTGCTGATTGCCTATCAAATGCAGGGCGGCGGCCGTAGCCTGAGCACCGGCGAACTGACCGGGCTGGTCAACAAGGACGCAGGCGTAGTGATCGACATTCGTCCAACCAAGGATTTCGCCGCCGGTCACATTGTCGGCGCGCTGAACATCCCTCAGGACAAACTGACCGCTCGTGTAGGTGAGCTGGAAAAGCACAAGGCCAAGACCATCATCCTGGTCGATGCCATGGGCCAGACCGCCGGCACCCACGCCCGCGAATTGATGAAATCCGGCTTTACCGCCGCCAAGCTGTCCGGCGGTATCTCCAGCTGGAAAGCCGACAATCTGCCGTTGGTGAAGTGATATGAGTAGCGTCGTCGTCTATTCCAGCGATTACTGCCCTTACTGCTCGCGAGCCAAGTACCTGCTCGAGAACAAAGGTGTGGCCTTCGAAGAGATCAAGGTCGATGGCAAGCCGCAGGTTCGCGCTGCGATGGCCCAGAAGGCCGGGCGTACGTCCGTGCCGCAAATCTGGATCGGCAGCACCCATGTGGGCGGTTGTGATGATCTGTTCGCCCTGGACCGCGCCGGCAAGCTCGACGCGCTGCTCAAGGCCTGACGGCAATACCCCAAACAAGCAAACCTAAAAGAACCCTGGATCAAGAAGGATCTGCGATGACTGACCAACAGAACACTGCTGCGAACGAAGAAGAAACTGCACCGCAATTCTCCTTGCAGCGCATTTATGTGCGTGACCTGTCCTTCGAAGCTCCGAAAAGCCCGGCGATCTTCCGCCAGCAGTGGGAGCCGAGCGTCGGTCTGGATCTGAACACCCGTCAGAAGACGCTGGAAGCCGACTTCCACGAAGTCGTGCTGACCCTGTCGGTTACCGTGAAAAACGGTGACGAAGTGGCGTTCATCGCTGAAGTGCAACAGGCTGGGATCTTCCTGATCAAGAACCTGGATGACGCTTCGATGAGCCACACCCTGGGTGCGTTCTGCCCGAACATCCTGTTCCCGTACGCTCGCGAAACCCTGGATAGCCTGGTGACCCGCGGTTCGTTCCCGGCACTGATGCTGGCTCCGGTGAACTTCGATGCGCTGTATGCGCAAGAGCTGCAACGCATGCAGGCTGCTGGCGAGACTCCGACCGTTCAGTAAGCCTTTCTGAGCGTCGAAGCAAGTCCAATGTGGGAGCGGGCTTGCTCGCGAAAGCGGTTTTTCAGTCAACATTCATGTTGAAGCTGATGACCCCTTCGCGAGCAAGCCCGCTCCCACATTTGCTATGCGGTGTTATTTGAAGTCGTTCTGACGCCAGGCTTCGTAAACGGCCACCGCCACGGTATTGGATAGATTCAGGCTGCGGCAGCCCTCGCGCATCGGCAGGCGCAGGCGTTGCTCGCCGGGCAGGGCATCCAGCACTTCGGCGGGCAAGCCACGGCTTTCCGGGCCGAACAGGAATGCGTCGCCCGGGGCGAAGCTGGCATCGTGGAACGGCCGCGAACCCTTGGTGGTGAAGGCGAACAGTCGTGGATGGCCGAGGCTCTCCAGGCAGCTGGCAAGGTCCGCGTGGCGTTGCAGGGTGGCATACTCGTGGTAATCGAGGCCGGCCCGGCGCAGGCGCTTGTCGTCCATCTCGAAGCCCAGCGGTTCGATCAAATGCAGGTGGCAGCCACTGTTGGCGCACAGCCTGATAACGTTGCCGGTATTCGGCGGAATTTCTGGTTGGAAAAGGATGACGTGAAACATGCACGGCTCCGAAGGCAAAGATGACGCGCATTCTACGCCGCCAGAAGGCGTGCGTTCGAAACTATTCCTGCGGGTAATGGGCTCGCTGGCGATTGTCGGGGTGATGGTCGGGATGATGATCGGTCGCCTGACCACGCCAGACCCCAGTCAGTTGCAGCAGGTGGAAGTGACGAACGACGGGCTGGTGGTGTGGTTCAACAATGAACCCAAGACCCACGGCGAAATTGTAGACGGCAGTGTCGCGCTGCTGTTTGGCGCCGAGGGCCAGGCGCAGAAAGGTCAGCTCAAGCTCGGCGGCAAGGACGTGAACTGGCGGGTACGTTTGAGCGATGGGGGGTTGTTGCTGACACTGGTAGCGGCCCGGCCCCTGCGGGGCGAATGGACCGGTAGCGAGGTTGATGACCGCTGGCGACTGGAGATCCATCTCCGGGAGCAATAAAAGAGGGAATCCCCGGCCTGCCTGTACCAAGGTTCCCGAAACGGGAGGCTCGTCGCGAGTGCGGTGTGAGCCTGGTGTAAAGAAGGAACCCCTGACCTGCCTGTATCAAGGGCCCCAAAACGGCTGGGCTCGTCGCGGGTGCGGTGTGAGCCCGATGTAAAGAGGGGAATCCCCGGCCTGCCTGTACCAAGGTCCCCGAAACCGGGTAGGTGAACTGATTCACTTGAAAGGGTTGTTGCAGGGGGCGTGCCAGGTTTTAACAACTTGGAACAAAAAATCGCTTTGAAGCGTTGAAGGCCCCGAGATCCGGGGCTTTTGTGTTTTTGGGTGGCGGGTAGTATCGGGTTTTATGGCGAGGTTTCAGGACAGTGGTTGTGCGCGATTGCGGTTCACGGTGCATTCAGTCGGTGCATTGATGGCTCTAAAAGCATCGCGAGCAAGCTCGCTCCCACAGGGTTCGATGGTGTCTGCACGATCGTGAAAACACCGAAAATCCACTGTGGGAGCGGGCTTGCTCGCGAAAGCGGTGTATCAGTCAAAATTGAAGTCGACTGACACATCGCATTCGCGAGCAAGCCCGCTCCCACAGGATCGTGTGCTCAGTGATTACTTAGCCCTCATCCCCCTCATCTTCATCCCCGCCATCAACCTTCATCCCCAATTCCTTGATCTTGCGAGTCAGGGTGTTGCGTCCCCAACCCAGCAAGACGGCGGCATCGCGGCGGCGACCGGCGGTGTGCTTGAGGGCGGTCTCGATCATGATCCGCTCGAAGGCCGGTACGGCGCTGTCGAGCAGGCTTGACTGACCACGGGCCAGCGCCTGGTCGGCCCACTGGCGCAGGGCCTGCTCCCAGTTGGTCACGGGTGCCGAGTCCTGAGGCAGGCTCAGCAGCTCCGGCGGCAGGTCGCCGATGTGCACTTCGCGACCCGAAGCCATCACCGTGATCCAGCGGCAGGTGTTCTCCAGCTGACGCACGTTGCCGGGCCACGGCAAGTTCTTCAGGTATTCCTCGGTTTCGCTTTTCAGCAGCTTCGGCTCGACTGCCAGTTCCTGGGCAGCGCGGCCGAGGAAGTGCTTGGCCAGGGTCGGGATATCTTCGCGGCGATCCGACAGGCGCGGGATATGGATGCGGATCACGTTGAGGCGATGGAACAAGTCCTCACGGAATTTCCCGGCATGCACCAGGGTTTCCAGATTCTGGTGAGTCGCGGCGATGATGCGCACATCGACCTTCACCGGCACGTGACCGCCGACGCGGTAGAACTCGCCGTCGGCCAGTACCCGTAGCAAGCGGGTCTGGGTGTCAGCGGGCATGTCACCGATTTCGTCGAGGAACAGCGTACCGCCGTCGGCTTGCTCGAAACGCCCGCGACGCAGGTTGGCCGCGCCCGTGAACGCGCCTTTCTCGTGGCCGAACAGTTCGGATTCCATCAGGTCTTTGGGGATCGCCGCCATGTTCAGCGCAATGAACGGCGAAGCGGCGCGCGGGCTGTGGCGATGCAGCGCGTGGGCCACCAGTTCTTTACCGGTACCCGATTCACCATTGATCAGCACGGTGATGTTGGAGTGGCTCAAGCGTCCGATGGCGCGAAACACTTCCTGCATCGCCGGCGCTTCGCCGATGATTTCCGGGGTGCGGGTCAGGGTCGGGGCAACTTCCAGGCCTTGTTGTTCCTGAGCGTGCTGGTTGGCGCGCTTGACCAGGGAAACCGCCTCGTCGACATCGAACGGCTTGGGCAGGTACTCGAAGGCGCCGCCCTGATAGGACGCGACAGCGCTGTCCAGATCGGAGTGCGCGGTCATGATGATCACTGGCAGCCGTGGGTGCTGTTCGCGAATCCGCGCCAGAAGCTCCAGACCGCTGGCGCCGGGCATGCGGATGTCGGAAATGATCACGTCCGGCTGCTGGCGCGCCAGACGGCTCATCACGCCATCGGCGCTGTCGAAGCTTTGCGTGGTCATGCCTTCCTGTTGCAAGGCTTTTTCCAGGACCCAACGGATAGAACGGTCGTCATCGACGATCCACACGGTTTCACTACGGCTCATGTCGATGTGGCTCCTTGTTCCAGTGGCAGAAAGATCGAGAAGGTGGTGTGGCCGGGGTGGCTGTCACACTCGATCAGGCCCTGGTGCTGGCTGATGATGTTCTGGGTAATGGCCAGGCCCAGCCCGGTACCGTCCGGACGACCGCTGACCATGGGGAAGAAAATGGTTTCCTGAAGTTCTGCCGGGATGCCCGGACCGTTGTCTATGATTTCGATCTTGGTCACCAGGCGATGGCGCACGTGGCCGATGGTGAACTGGCGCATGGCGCGGGTGCGCAAGCTGATGCGACCCAGGCGCAGTTCGTTCTGGCTGCTGATGGCCTGCATCGCATTGCGCACGATGTTCAGCACGGCCTGAATCATTTGTTCGCGATCGATCAGGACGTCGGGGATGCTTGGATCGTAGTCGCGCACCAAGGTGATGCAGCCCTGGCTTTCAGCCTCCACCAGATGGCAGACACGCTCAAGCACTTCATGGACATTGCACATGGCCAGCGACGGCAGTTTGTTGGAGCCGAGCATGCGATCCACCAGATTACGCAGGCGGTCGGCTTCTTCGATGATGACGTTGGTGTAGTCGCGCAGGCTCTCTTCCGGCAGTTCCCGGGCCAGCAATTGTGCCGCGCCGCGAATCCCGCCCAAGGGGTTCTTGATTTCATGGGCAAGGCCGCGCACCAGCATCTTGCTGGTTTCCTGTTTCGACAGCTGTGCTTCTTCCTTGGTGATCCGCAGCAGGCGGTCACGGGGGTGGACTTCGAGCAGCAGCATCGTGTCGCCGTTGCTCAGAATCGGTGTTACCGCGTAGTCGACGGTCAGGGTCTGGCCGGTGAGGGCGGTGAGCATGGCTTCGCGCTTGGTGAACGGGTGCGCCTGTTCGACGGCCTGGCGCAACGAGTTCAGCGCTTCGGTCGATTCGGTAAACAACTCACTGATGAACTGCCCATGGCTGCGCTGACCGCTGATGGCCAGCAGCATCTCCGCCGCCGGGTTCATGTACTCGAGGCGCAGTTCGGCGTCGAGCAGGATGGTGGCAGTGGTGAGGTTGTCGAGTAGCAAACGGTGGAGTGCGTCGCTAATGGTCATCGGGACCTCTTTTAGGGCAGAGCGTGCGTAAAAAAATGCAGATACGGGCAAAATGCAAAAACCAAACCAAGGCTCCGAAAAGAAGCGTTCAGCGCCTGAAACAGGCGTTTGACGCTCGTTTACGTGGCGTTCTGCCAGCTATTGCGGGTACTTTCGAACCAAAATGGGTTGGAGCGTGAGTACGGCGCAAACAATTGCACCAATATAGTGCGTAAGCCTGGACGAGGTTAAAAAAGTCTCAAGAAAGGATTTTTTTCTTCGCCTGGTCTGTCGCTGAGCGGGCATTCCGGCCGCTGGCCGTAGTCTTCGAGAGTGCAGGGTTTGATCCTGCGCTTCTGGGCGAGAGACGTGCGCTGCATGTGGAAAGGTTGGTTGGCGGTGCGTTCGACGATGCGCCCCTGTTCGTCGAGGATTTCCACGGACAGGGTATGGCTGCCGCGATCGATGTTGCTCAGCGGGAACACCGGGCTCAGGCCGGGTTCGGCGGTGGGCTGGCCGTCGAGCAGCAACCGGTAGTGGTGACCGGGTTGCAGGGCCGGTTCGTTGGTGGCGCTGACAATGACTTCGCCAGTGTTGCTGCGGATGGTTGCGTCGGGTTCCGGGATCAGGATACGCAGCACCTCATAGTGGAACAGCGCCTGTACTTCAGGACTGCTCTCGGCGATCAACGGTGCTGTGCTGGTGGGGTTGGCCGCTATTCGATTGCTCCTTGTCAGCGGTACACGCCGGGCGTCGCCGGGTTTGGGCTGGTCGGTGAAAACCCGGTTGCCCTGAGCATCGACATACATGAAGACCTCTGCCGAGGCGGGCTGGGCGAACAGGCAGGCGATCAGTAGCCAGGCCTTCAAGGTTTGTGCACCCGCTGTACGGTGAATGTCACCGCAGGGCTCTGCTGCACAACGTTTTCGCCATCGATCACTTGCACGGCGAGGCGGTGTTCGCCGCGATCGATGTTCACCAGTTGCAGGGTCGGCACGTTGCCTGGCTGGCCGTAGGGCTGGCTGTCCAGCAGCAGGCGCAACAGGTGGGGGCCTTGCAGGCGGGGCTTGATCAGTACTGTTACGGTGAACGTGCCGTTGTTGGCGCGCAGGGCTTCGGTGCTGGGCAGGCCTGTCAGCTCCAGCACTTCATAGGTTTTGTGAGGCTGTTCATTGTGAGCGGCTTCAGCAGCAGGCGCGGCTTCGCCGGAAGGCTGGCGTTCGACGCTGTTGAGGGGCGGCAAGTCGACCGGTTGGGCGCTGATGCCATCAGGCGGTTGATTGCTGTACGCGGTGGCGCCGTTGGCGTCCGTGTACTTGTAGATCTGCGCCGTGGCGGGCAGAACAACCAGCAGCAGGATGAAGAGAAAACCACGACCCATGGAATCGACCGGAAACGAAAGCGTTGGGTTGCAGCATAGGCCAGGCTGGGTGGTTATCCCAAGCTACGACACATTCGGGCATGGTTTGCGAAGGAAGTCCGGCAACCCAGATCCCCTGTGGGAGCGGGCTTGCTCGCGAAGGCGCCAGTACATTCAAGATCTATGTGTCAGACAGATTGCTTTCGCGAGCAAGCCCGCTCCCACAGGGTACTTTGTCGGCCATTGAATCGCAGGCAATAAAAAAGGCCTCCCGAAGGAGGCCTCTTTTTGTCACGCCGCGTGCCGCGACGCTACCGGATCAGCAGCTGTAGTACAGCTCGTATTCCAGTGGGTGTACGAAGGTACGTACCTTGATTTCTTCTTCGCTTTTCAGGGCGATGTAAGCGTCGATGAAGTCGTCGCTGAAAACGCCGCCTTTGGTCAGGAACGCACGACCTTTGTCCAGCTCTTCCAGGGCTTCTTTCAGGCTGCCGCAAACTTGTGGGATCTCTTTGGCCTCTTCAGGCGGCAGGTCGTACAGGTTTTTGTCAGCGGCGTCGCCAGGGTGGATCTTGTTCTGGATGCCGTCCAGGCCAGCCATCAACAGTGCGGCGAAGCACAGGTACGGGTTGGCAGCCGGATCCGGGAAGCGTGCTTCGATACGACGGGCTTTCGGGCTCGACACGTAAGGAATACGGATCGAAGCGGAACGGTTGCGAGCCGAGTAGGCCAGCATCACTGGAGCTTCGAAGCCTGGAACCAGACGCTTGTAGGAGTTGGTCGCCGGGTTGGTGAAGCCGTTCAGGGCCTTACCGTGCTTGATGATGCCGCCGATGAAGTACAGGGCGGTGTCGGACAGGCCGGCATAGCCTTCGCCAGCGAAGGTGTTCTTGCCATCTTTCCAGATGGACATGTGTACGTGCATACCCGAGCCGTTGTCGCCGTACAGAGGCTTAGGCATGAAGGTCGCGGTGCGGCCGTAGGCATCGGCAACGTTGTGCACGACGTACTTCAGGGTTTGGGTTTCGTCGGCTTTCTTCACCAGGGTGTTGAACTTGACGCCGATTTCGTTCTGGCCGGCAGTCGCCACTTCGTGGTGGTGAACTTCGACGGTCAGGCCCATTTCTTCCAGTGCGTTGCACATGGAGGTACGGATTTCGTGGTCGTGGTCGAACGGCGGAACCGGGAAGTAGCCGCCTTTGACGCCTGGACGGTGGCCTTTGTTGCCGCCTTCGATGTCCTGGTCGGACATCCACGAACCTTGTTCGGAGTAGATCTTGAACATGGAGCCGGAAATGTCGGACTTGAACTTCACCTGGTCAAAGATGAAGAACTCTGGCTCCGGACCTGCGTATACGGTGTCACCGATAGCGGTGGCTTTCAGGTGCTCTTCGGCGCGCTTGGCGATCGCACGTGGGTCGCGGTCGTAGCCTTGCATGCTCGAAGGCTCGATGATGTCGCAGACCAGGATCAGGGTCGGCTCTTCGGTGAACGGATCCAGAACAGCGGTGGAGTCGTCCGGCATCAGGATCATGTCGGAGGCTTCGATGCCTTTCCAGCCGGCGATGGAGGAGCCGTCGAACATTTTGCCGACTTCGAAGAAGTCGTCATCCAGCGCATCGCGAGCCGGCATGGTCACGTGGTGCTGAGTGCCTTTGGTGTCCGTGAAGCGCAGATCAATCCACTTGACGTCATGATCTTTGATGAGTTGAACCGACTTCGACATAGTGTCCTCCGGGTGTATTAGGGCTGGTAGTGGATGCCCTTAAATGTTTGTGATGCCGGCGCGAATACTCTGCCAAGGCAACCTGCCTCACAAGGGAGCAAATTGCATGCCAGTGCCCCAGCATGGATTTTTTGCCCCAAAATCACGCTTGAGAGGGCGTTTTGCCCTTTAAAGCAGAAAAGCTCGCCCTGTTATGTGGCGTCATATCCAATAAATGACCTGTTTTGGTGCGCGCGAAACCTTCTGCACATTAACTGGTTAAACCTTGAGCAATTTCCGCTATAATCCGCGCCCCCCTTTTTCGGCAGGCCATGCGCGCGCTGTTTCCATGAAATTAATCGTAAAAGTCTTCCCCGAGATCACCATCAAGAGTCGACCTGTCCGGACGAAATTTATCCGCCAGTTGGCCAAAAACATCCGCGCCGTGCTCCGTGATCTGGACCCGGTCGTGGTGGTGAACGGCGTGTGGGACAATCTCGAGCTGGAAACCCGTGTTACCGACCCGAAAGCCTTGAAAGAGATGGGTGAGCGCCTGACCTGCATGCCGGGCATCGCGCACTTTCTGCAGATCGACGAGTACCCGCTGGGCGACTTCGACGACATCACCGAAAAGTGCAGGCAGCACTACGGCGATGCGCTGGCCGGGAAAATTTTCTCGGTGCGCTGCAAGCGTGCGGGCAAGCACACGTTCAGCTCGATGGACGTCGAAAAATACGTCGGCAGCAAGCTGCGTCGCGAGTGCGGCGCCGCCGGGATCGACCTGAAAGCGCCGGAAATCGAAGTCCGGATCGAAGTTCGCGACCAACGGTTGTTCGTGATCCACAGCCAGCACAACGGCATCGGCGGATATCCGCTGGGCGCGCTGGAGCAGACCCTGGTGCTGATGTCCGGTGGCTTCGACTCTACCGTAGCGGCCTACCAGATCATGCGCCGCGGCCTGATGGCGCATTTTTGCTTCTTCAATCTGGGCGGACGTGCCCACGAACTGGGCGTCATGGAAGTCGCGCATTTCATCTGGAAGAAGTACGGCAGCTCCCAGCGCGTGCTATTTGTCAGTGTGCCGTTCGAAGAAGTGCTGGGCGAAATTCTCGGCAAAGTCGATAACAGTCATATGGGCGTAGTATTGAAGCGTATGATGTTGCGCGCTTCCTCCCAAATTGCCGATCGACTGCACATCGACGCACTGGTCACCGGTGAGGCGATCTCCCAGGTGTCGAGCCAGACGCTGCCGAACCTGTCAGTGATCGACTGCGTGACCGAAAAGCTGGTACTGCGCCCGCTGATCGCCAGTCACAAGCAGGACATTATCGACACAGCAATCGAAATCGGCACCGCCGATTTCGCCCGGCACATGCCGGAATACTGCGGTGTCATCTCGGTCAATCCGAAGACCGCGGCCAAGCGCTATCGCGTCGAGCATGAAGAGAAAGAATTCGATATGGCGGTACTCGAGCGTGCGCTCGAAAACGCCAAGCTGGTGCCGATCGATCGCGTGATCGATGAACTGGGCCAGGACTTGCAGATTGAAGAAGTCAGCGAAGCGCTGGCCGGTCAGATCGTCATCGACATCCGTCACCCGGATGCCGCTGAAGACGACCCGCTGGACCTCGCTGGCATCGAGGTACAAACGATGCCGTTTTATGCAGTGAACGCTCGTTTCAAGGAACTGGACCCTACTCGCCAGTACCTGCTGTATTGCGACAAAGGCGTGATGAGTCGCCTGCATGCCCACCATTTGCTCAGTGAGGGGCATGCCAATGTGCGCGTTTATCGACCGAGCTAAGTGCCCGGGGCTGTTTGCCTGTGGCCTGCGTCACCGGCCCCCCGATGCCACCGTCAAGCTGTAACGGCTTTCACGGACGCTACTGTTAATCGCTGCCAAGACTTGTCAGCACACCGAATCCTCTGATCGAGATACACAAGTGATCGAAAATCTACGCAACATCGCCATCATTGCCCACGTTGACCATGGTAAGACCACCCTGGTAGACAAACTCCTGCGTCAATCCGGCACCCTGGAGCGCAACGAGCTCAACGACGAGCGCGTGATGGACTCCAACGACCAGGAGAAAGAGCGCGGTATTACCATTCTGGCGAAAAACACCGCCATCAACTGGAACGGCTACCACATCAACATCGTGGACACCCCGGGCCACGCCGACTTCGGCGGCGAAGTTGAACGCGTAATGTCGATGGTCGACTCCGTTCTGCTGCTGGTTGACGCTCAAGACGGCCCTATGCCGCAAACCCGTTTCGTGACCAAGAAGGCTTTCGAAGCCGGCCTGCGTCCGATCGTGTGCATCAACAAGGTTGACCGTCCAGGCGCGCGTCCGGACTGGGTTCTGGACCAGATCTTCGACCTGTTCGACAACCTGGGTGCCACCGAAGAACAGCTGGACTTCAAAGTCGTCTACGCCTCGGCCCTGAACGGTATTGCCGGTCTGGACCACACCGAAATGGCTGAAGACATGACCCCGCTGTACCAGTCGATCGTCGACAACGTACCGGCGCCGGCTGTTGACCGTGAAGGTCCGTTCCAGATGCAGATCTCCGCACTGGACTACAACAGCTTCCTGGGTGTTATCGGTGTTGGCCGTATCGCTCGTGGTCGCGTCAAGCCGAACACCCCGGTTGTGGCTATCGGTGCCGACGGCAAGAAGCGTAACGGTCGTATCCTGAAGCTGATGGGTCACCACGGTCTGCACCGCATCGACGTTGAAGAAGCTGCAGCAGGCGATATCGTGTGCATCAGCGGTATGGACTCGCTGTTCATCTCCGACACCCTGTGCCACCCGGACACGGTCGAAGCGATGAAGCCGCTGACCGTCGACGAGCCAACCGTTTCCATGACCTTCCAGGTAAACGACTCGCCATTCTGCGGTAAAGAAGGCAAGTTCGTGACTTCCCGTAACATCAAGGAACGTCTGGACAAAGAGCTGCTGTACAACGTTGCACTGCGCGTTGAAGAAGGCGACTCGGCTGACAAGTTCAAGGTTTCCGGCCGTGGCGAACTGCACCTCTCGGTACTGATCGAAACCATGCGTCGCGAAGGCTTCGAAATGGCTGTAGGCCGTCCGGAAGTGATCATCCGTCTGGTTGACGGCGTGAAGCACGAACCGTTCGAAAACGTCACCATCGACCTGCCGGAAGAATCCCAGGGCAAGGTGATGGAAGAGATGGGCCTGCGTAAAGGCGACCTGACCAACATGGTGCCGGATGGCAAGGGCCGTGTACGTCTGGAATACAACATCCCTGCTCGCGGTCTGATCGGTTTCCGTAACCAGTTCCTGACCCTGACCAACGGTGCTGGCATCCTGACCTCGATCTTCGACCGTTACGACGTGATGAAGTCCGGCGACATGTCCGGCCGTCAGAACGGCGTTCTGGTTTCGGTTGAAACCGGCAAGGCACTGACCTACTCCCTGGAAACCCTGCAGGCGCGTGGCAAGCTGTTCGTAGAACACGGTCAGGAAATCTACAACGGTCAGATCGTTGGTCTGAACAGCCGTGACAACGACCTGGGCGTTAACCCTACCAAGGGCAAGAAGCTCGACAACATGCGTGCTTCGGGTAAAGACGAAACCATCGCTCTGGTTCCACCTGTTCGCTTCACCCTGGAACAGGCTCTGGAATTCATCCAGGACGACGAGCTGTGTGAAGTAACTCCTAAGTCCATCCGTCTTCGCAAGAAGATCCTGGACGAAAGCGAGCGTACCCGCGCTGCCAAGAAAGCCAAGGCATAAGATTTAGCCCTGGCTGAACGAAAACGCCCCCGGTCGAGAGACCGGGGGCGTTTTTGTTTGTCTGGGGTTTATGCGGTGTTTGTGCTGGCCTCTTCGCGGGCAAGCCCGCTCCCACATTGGATCTTCAGTGAACACTTGATTTGTGTACATCAGAGATCCCCTGTGGGAGCGGGCTTGCTCGCGAAGGCGGCGGATCAACCGCCGCAGAAATCAGGAAATATCAGAACCGCTCAATCGACCGAGAATTCTGCACACGCTCCACTTCCTTGGGCTTGTACGCGCAATACCCCGGCCGCGGGCCGATTTTCGGGTGATTGCGGCAAGTATCCGGGCGCTTATCATAAATAGTGCACAGACGGCTCTTACGATCCAGGTACAGGCAATCGTTGTTGCTCATGCGCTGGAGGGTAAAGATTCCTGACTTCTGATTGAAGCGTTCGACCAAACCTTCCTTTTGCAGGCGCTTGGCGATGTTCTTCGGCGGATCACCCAGCTCGAACTCATCGACCACGCCGATGCGGATCAGATCCTTGATCTTGACCTCGACGGGCAGGGTGCAGCAGCTGGACATGCACGAGCCGCACATCGGGGCAGAGTACTTGGCCCAGGTATCGAGGCGGTCGATCTCTGCGGCAGCGATCAGGTTCGGCTTCATCATCGTTTGTTACCAGCGTGTGCATCAGGGCGCGCGATCATACCGGGACTGGTGGATTTTTGAACAACCTTTCGCCAGATTTTTTCACGGCCGGCCAATAAACCGCTAATCCGGCACGGCCCCTGCATTGAATCAGGTACACGACAATGTATTGCCGACCCGATTCGCCCTTACAGGAAAAACTGCCGAACCAGAGCCTCTACCGCCTGTCAGACCGTCTAGGCTCAGACAACTCCAAGCTCGCTCGAGGTCCTATCGATGACTCAAGAACCACTTGTTCGCGAAGCAGAGGTGGCCGCATTCCGCGACGCCGTCTTGACCAAACTCACTTATGCAGTGGGTAAAGACCCGGATCACGCCTTCGACCACGACTGGTTCGAAGCCATTGCCCTGGCCGCGCGGGATCACATGGTCGAGCACTGGATGGACCACACGCGGCAGATCTACCGCAAAGGTCAGAAGCGCGTCTATTACCTCTCCCTGGAATTTCTCATCGGTCGGCTGTTGTTCGACAGCCTGAGCAATCTCGGCCTGCTCGACGTGGCCCGCGAAGCCCTGACCGAACTCGGCGTCGACCTTGAGCGCATCCGCACGCTGGAGCCCGATGCGGCCCTGGGCAACGGCGGCCTCGGGCGTCTGGCGGCGTGTTTCCTGGAAAGCATGTCGACCCTCGGCATCGCCGGTCATGGCTACGGCATCCGCTATGAGCACGGGTTGTTCCGCCAGGCGATTGTCGATGGCTGGCAGCAGGAGCAGACCGAACACTGGCTGGATTTCGGCAACCCGTGGGAGTTCGAGCGGCCGGAAGTGGCTTACACCATCGGTTTCGGCGGCAGTGTCGAGACCCTGACCGACGACACCGGCAAATCCCGACAAGTCTGGTCCCCGGCGGAAACCGTGCGAGCGATTGCCTACGACACGCCGGTGGTCGGCTGGCGCGGGGCGAGCGTCAACACGCTGCGCCTGTGGCGTGCCCGGGCCATGGAAGATCTGCACCTGGAGCGTTTCAACGCCGGTGACCACCTGGGCGCCGTGGCCGAAGTGGCCAGGGCCGAAAGCATCTCCCGGGTGCTGTACCCGGCGGACAGCACCGAGGCCGGCCAGGAGTTGCGCCTGCGCCAGGAGTACTTCTTCGTCGCCGCCTCGTTGCAGGATCTGCTGCGCCGCCATCGCAACATGCACACCTCGGTGCTGACCCTGGGCGATCACGCCTCTATCCAGCTCAACGACACTCACCCCTCGATTGCCGTGGCTGAACTGATGCGGCAACTGGTCGACGTTTATGACGTGGCGTGGGACGCCGCGTGGCAGGTCACCGTCGATACGCTGTCCTACACCAACCACACATTGCTGCCCGAAGCGCTGGAAACCTGGCCGGTCGGCTTGATGGAACGCATGTTGCCGCGGCACATGCAGATCATTTACCTGATCAACGCCCACCACATCGACTCCCTGCGGGCCAAAGGCATTCACGACTTCGACGTACTGCGCGCGGTGTCGCTGATCGAGGAAGACAACGGTCGCCGGGTGCGCATGGGCAACCTGGCGTTTCTCGGGTCCCACAGCATCAACGGTGTGTCCGGGCTACATACGCAGCTGATGCGTCAAACGGTGTTCTCCGAACTGCACAAGCTCTACCCGGAGCGGATCAACAACAAAACCAACGGCATCACCTTCCGCCGCTGGTTGTATCAGGCCAACCCCGAGCTGACCTCGATGCTGGTCGATGCCCTTGGCCCCGAGGTGCTGGACAACCCGGAAGAGCGTTTGCTCGCCCTTGAACCGTTCGCCGAGAAAAGTGCATTCCGCAAGGCGTTTGCCGAGCAACGCCTGCACAGCAAGAAAGCCCTGGCGTACCTGATTCATGAGCGACTGGGCGTGGCGGTCAACCCGGCGGCGATGTTCGACGTGCAGGTCAAGCGAATCCACGAGTACAAACGCCAGTTGCTCAACCTGATGCACACCGTGGCGTTGTACCAGGCGATTCGCGCGGAGCCTGAAATCGACTGGGTGCCACGGGTGAAAATCTTCGCCGGCAAGGCGGCCGCGAGTTATCACCAGGCCAAGCTGATCATCAAGCTGACCAACGACATCGCCCGGGTGGTGAACAACGACCCGACCGTGCGCGGCTTGCTCAAAGTGGTGTTCCTGCCCAACTACAACGTCAGCCTGGCGGAGAGCATCATTCCGGCGGCGGATTTGTCCGAGCAGATCTCCACCGCCGGGTTCGAAGCGTCAGGCACCAGCAACATGAAATTCGGCCTGAACGGCGCGCTGACTATCGGCACCCTGGATGGGGCCAACGTGGAAATGAGCGAGCGCATCGGCACCGAGCACATGTTTATCTTTGGTCTCAGCGCGCAGCAGGTGGAGGCGCGCAAACAGAATCATGAGTTCAGCGCGGTGCCGGATATCGCCGCGTCCCATCGTCTGAACGATGTGCTGCAAGCGATTCGTGGTGGGGTGTTCTCGCCGGACGATCCGTCCCGTTACACCGGATTGATCGATTCGCTGGTGGACTACGATCGCTTCCTGGTCTGCGCCGACTTCGATTCCTACTGGCACGCCCAGATGCGCGTCGAAGCCCATTGGCACGATTCGAAGGAGTGGTGGCGCTCGGCGGTGTTGAACACGGCGCGGATGGGCTGGTTCTCGTCGGACCGGACCATTCGCGAGTACGCCACGGAAATCTGGAAGGCACTGGAGTAGTTTTCAGCCAGAACTGCGAGCAAGGCCCGGTTGTTGACGGGCTGGGTCGATATACTAGGCGCTGGATTACCGGGCGGCAGGGTTGATCAGATTCTGAACACACCACAATCCCTTGTGGGAGCGAGCTTGCTCGCGATAGCGCACTGACATTCAACATTAATGCTGAATGTTATGGCCTCATCGCGAGCAAGCTCGCTCCTACACTGGGTTGTGGTGTTTTCGCACTAGACTGATCAGACACTGTACCGCTTGGACTTGCCTCATGATGGGGCCGCTTAGGGATATCGACCATGCAATGGATGTTCATGCTGATAGGGCTGGTGCTCGGCTGGATACTCGACGAGTCATTCAGCGATGCGCTGCTGGGCGCGTTATTCGGATTGGGTATCGGCCAGGCCCTTCGCATGGCTCGCATGGACTCGCAGGCAGTCGAGCAGCAGCGTTTGCTGGAACAGGCGCAGGTAGCGCTGCAGGCGGTCGAGCAACGGCTGGCGCTGCTCGAAGCATCGGGCGTCAAGGCGCCGGAAACCCGCGAGCCACTTGTCTCACCTGAAACCATCCTCGATGAAGCGCCTGCCGCAGCCCCGGAGTTGGTCTGGGAGCTGCCGCCCGAACTCGAGCCGATCGCCGCAGCGGCCACCGAAACCAACCGTTCGCAGCCCGCCGATGCCTGGAAGCCCGAGCCGATCGCTCACCAGGCACAACCACCTGTCCCTCCGCGTGGCCCGAACCTTATCGATCGCGCCATCAGCCGTGCCCGAGCCTGGTTGTTCGGTGGCAATACCGTGTTGCGGGTCGGCGTGGTGCTGTTGTTCCTCGGCCTGGCCTTTTTGCTGCGCTATGCCACCGAAGGCGTGGTGGTGCCGGTTGAGTTGCGGTACGCAGGCGTTGCGGCGGCAGCCTTGGGGTTGCTCGGGCTAGGCTGGTGGTTACGGGCGCGCAACAGCAGTTATGCGTTGATCCTGCAAGGGGCCGGGATCGCCGTGTTGTACCTGACGGTGTTTGCCGCGATGCGCCTGCATCCGCTGCTCGATCCCACGGCGGGGTTTGGCCTGCTGGTGGCGGTGACAGTCTGTTCGGCGATTCTCGCCATTACCCAGGACTCCCTGGGGTTGGCCGCCGCGGCCGCACTGGGCGGATTCGCCGCGCCGCTGCTGGCCTCCACCGGCGCCGGCAGCCACGTCGCGCTGTTCAGCTATTTTGCCCTGCTCAACGCCGGCATCTTCGCCATCGCCTGGTTCAAGGCCTGGCGGCTGTTGAATGTCATCGGGTTCAGCGGCACCTTCGGCATCGGTTTCGCCTGGGGCCTGCGTTCCTACTCGCCGGAGCAGTTGTGGAGCACCGAGCCGTTTCTGATTTTGTTTTTCCTGATGTACCTGGCCATTGGTCTGCTGTTCGCCCGGCGCAGGCTGCTGGAAATGAGCGATGCACCGGCAGAGAGCAGTCGCGAATCGCTGCTGCAATGGTCGGCGCGCAAGGGCGACTACGTCGACGGCACGCTGCTGTTCGGTCCGCCGCTGGTGGGTTTCGGCTTGCAGTTCGCCCTGGTGCAGCATCTGGAGTTCGCTGCGGCGTTCAGTGCCTTGGCGCTGGGCATGATTTACATGGGACTTGCCCGTTGGCTGATGGCCGGGCGCACGCTGTTGCTGGGGGAAACCTGCCTGGCCTTGGGCGTGATCTTCACCAGCCTGGCGATTCCGCTGGGGCTCGATGCACGCTGGACGACCGCGGCGTGGGCGGTGGAGGGCGCGGGGATCTTCTGGCTCGGCCTTCGCCAGCAAAGGCCCCTGGCCCGGGCGTTTGCCTTGCTCCTGCAACTGGGCTCGGCGCTGGTGTTTCTCAGCGAGCTGCACAACAGCGAGAGCAGCCTGCTCGGTGGTGTACCGCTAGGCGCGCTGTTACTGGGCATTGCGTTGTTGTTCAGCTTCTACCAGTTGCGTAAAGCCTTGCCGGAGCAGATCAGGCCTTGGGAGCTAAAAGGCCTGCCAGTCCTGGCGTGCCTCGGGCTGGCGTTTCTCTATTTGCTGGCGCCGTTGTTTTTCTTCAGCCACGGCACGGTGATCGGTTGGGCCTTGGCCGGGGCGTTGACGTTGTTGGTTGGCTTGCGCCTGCCATCGCGCACATTCGTGTTCACCGCGCTCGCTGTGCAACTGTTGGGTGGTGCACTGTTCCTGGCGACGGGGCCGCTGTTCAGTGAAGGGCTGAGTCCCCTGGCTCATGCCGGATTCTGGGCGCCGCTGGTGTTGGGGCTGGCAGCGATGGTCGGGGCCTGGCGTCTGCAGATAGGTCCTTCGCCCGAAGCATTCGAAGGGCTGAGCCTGTTGCGATTGTCCCAGGCGTTGCTGGTGTGGGGCGCGGGCTGGTGGGCGTTGGCCTGGGTCATCGAAGTGCTGCATTTTGCGTCGCTGCCGATGCAGGCGACTTTGTTGTTGAGCGTCGCAGCTGTGAGTGTTGCGCTGTGGGCGGTGTTGGCGCTGCGCCTGAAATGGCCATCACTGGGGGTGCTCGGTACGGTGTTGATTCCCGCGGCGGCGCTGGTGCTGCTGGCGACCTGGCACTCGCGTTACCACCCGGCGGCCGACGTCGGCTGGCTGGCGTGGGCCGCCGTGTTCGTGGTGCATTTCATGTCCCTGCGACGCCTGGCGCCCATGCTGCCAGCACGCGTGACGAGTGTCGCCCATGTGCTCGGCTGTTGGCTGTTGATGGGGGTGCTGGCGCTGGAGCTGCGTTATGGCTTGCTGGTGTTGTCCGAGCAATACAACGCTTGGCGCTGGTTGGGTTGGGCGATTCTGCCAAGTCTGTATCTGGTTCTGATGGCGGCGCCTCGCGCGTGGCCGTGGCCGGTGGCGGCGTACTCGAGGGAATACCGTGTATACGCCGCCGCGCCGCTGGCGTTGCTGATGCTCGGCTGGTTCTGGCTGGCGAATGTCGCCAGTGACGGCAACGCCGAGCCACTGCCCTACGTGCCATTGATCAACCCGCTGGAGCTGGGCCTGTTGTTCGCGCTGTTCGGCATCTATGTCTGGTCCCGCAGCGCCATGACACAACTGTCGCTGCACAAGGATTACGCCGCCATCGCCACGCAAGGGGTCGCAGGTGCCTCGCTGTTCGTGTTCTTTACGGCATTGGTAATGCGTACGGCGCACCATTGGAGCGGGGTGCCGTTCGAGCTGGACCTGTTGTTGGCGTCGATGCGGGTGCAAGCCGGGTTGTCCATCGTCTGGACCTTGATGGCCCTGAGCCTGATGATCGGTGGCCATTTGCGTCGCCACCGCGAAGTCTGGTTGATCGGCGCCGCCTTGATAGGTGTGGTCGTGGCTAAGCTGTTCTTTGTCGAATTGAGTAATCGCGGCGGGCTGGCGCGGATCGTGTCGTTTATCGGTGTCGGCGTGTTGCTGCTGGTGGTGGGCTATTTCGCCCCGCTGCCGCCCAAGCGTGCCGAAGCTGTGCCGGATGTCGAGAAACCGGTCCCGGAATCCGAAGGAGTGTCGTCTTGAGTCAGAAGCTGAACCTGGGTTGGTTGGGCGCTGTTGCCATGGGCGTAGTGTTGTCGGCGGTTGCCCAGGAAAAACCGGCGGACTTCACCACCCAAGTGCCTTTGTCGGTGACGGGCGAAGGGCCCTGGTATCGCCTTGAGCTGCCCCTGAACGTACAACTGAATGCACGGCAGGCCGACCTGAGCGATGTGCGTGTGTTCAATGCGGCGGGCGAAGTTCAGGCGTATGCCCTGGCCCGGGAAACGGCGCGGAGCAATGAAGCGCGCACCTTGACCGAGGTGAAATGGTTTCCGTTGTACAACTCGGTGGACGCCACTGAAACCGCGCCGAGCGTGCGGGTGCAATCGAGCACCAACGGCACATTGGTCGAGGTGCAGCCCTCCAGTCAGCTGGAGGCGGGTGAGGAAGAGCTGCGCGGCTGGTTGCTCGACGCTTCGGCTATCAAGGCGCCGTTGCAGCAGTTGGTTCTGGACTGGAGCAGCGAGCGCGACGGCTTCCAGCGTTTCACCATCGAAGCTAGCGACGATTTGCAGCATTGGCAGTCCTGGGGCGAAGGGCAGGTGGCGCGCCTGACTTTTTCCGACGAGCGGGTCGAACAGCATGAAGTCAACCTTCCGGGCCAGTCGGCACGCTACCTGCGATTACTGTGGATCACGCCGCATTCGGCACCGACACTGACTTCGGCGCAACTACAGAGCGCCAGTACCCGCAGCCTGCCGCTGCCGTTGGTCTGGTCCCAAGGGTTGACCGGCAGCAGTGTGAAGGCGGGTGAATACACCTGGCAGTTGCCGATGGGGCTGAATGTCGAGCGGGTGCAGGTCGAGTTGAGCCAGCCCAACAGTCTGGCGCCAGTGCGCCTGGCCGGCCGTCGCGACAGCAGTCTGCCATGGCAGTCGTTGGGCAGCGGTTTGCTCTATCGCCTGGCCCAGAACGGTCAGGATGTGGTGCAAAACGAATTGCAGTTGTCCGGGCAAATCGTCCAGCAATTGAAGCTGACCGTGGACGAACGCGGTGGCGGCCTGGGTGATCGGGCGCCGACGCTGAAGTATGCCGTGCGTGCCACACAACTGGTGTTCCTGGCGCGCGGGCCTGGGCCTTACACGCTGGTCGTGGGGAATTCGACGGCGAAGGCGGCGAACTTGCCGCTGTCGACGCTGATTCCGGATTACAGCCCGGCGAAGCTCGCGACCTTGGGCAGGGCCATTGTGGATGTCGGGGCGGTGGTTTCGAATGCATCGACAGAGAAAACGCTGGCGACGACGGACATCTCCTGGAAGAAGTTCGGCTTGTGGGCGGTGTTGTTGCTCAGTGTCCTGTTCCTGGCGGCGATGGCGTTCAGCTTGCTGCGCAAGCCCTCTGTCAAATCCTGAAGAAGGCTGGCGCTTCGCGCCATTCGCGAGCAAGCCCGCTCCCACACTGGATCTGCTTTGTGGCACAAATGGTGTGTGCACAGCTGGTCCAATGTGGGAGCGGGCTTGCTCGCGAATACGGACTACCGATCACCAAAGATATCGAAATCTGCTATCCATTGGAGCTCCACGCGCGGCCCATTTCCTACTACGCTCATCCCCGCACATGAACTCTCTTTGGCCGATCACGTCTGATAGGAGGAAATGCGCCCCGACTCGCGTTAAACTGCGCGGGTTTTTAGCCCCCCCATTCCACCGGAGCCTTCCATGTCCCGCGTTACCTTGAGTCGCTATTTGATTGAGCAGACCCGCAGCAACAACACTCCTGCCGATCTGCGCTTCCTGATCGAAGTGGTGGCGCGTGCCTGCAAGGAGATCAACCACGCCGTGTCCAAAGGCGCCCTGGGTGGCGTTCTGGGCAGCATGGGCACTGAAAACGTCCAGGGCGAAGTGCAGAAAAAGCTCGACGTGATCTCCAACGAGATCCTGCTCGAAGCCAACGAATGGGGCGGTCACCTGGCCGGCATGGCGTCCGAAGAAATGGACAATGCCTACCAGATCCCGGGCAAATACCCGAAAGGCGCGTACCTGCTGGTATTCGACCCGCTGGACGGTTCGTCGAACATCGACATCAACGCCCCGGTCGGCACCATTTTCTCGGTACTGCGTTGCCCGAACGAATACCTGAGCCAGAACGAGCCCTTGAATGAGAAGGCTTTCCTGCAGCCAGGCACCCAGCAAGTGGCCGCCGGTTACGCGATCTACGGCCCGCAGACCATGCTGATCCTGACCCTGGGCGACGGCGTGAAAGGTTTCACCCTGGACCGTGAGATGGGCAGTTTCGTACTGACCCACGAAAACATCACCATTCCTGAAACCACCCAGGAATTCGCCATCAACGCTTCCAACCAGCGTCACTGGGAAGCACCGGTACAGCGCTACGTCAGCGAATTGCTGGCCGGCGATGAAGGCCCGCTGAAAAAGAACTACAACATGCGCTGGGTTGCCGCGATGGTGGCTGACGTGCACCGCATCCTGACCCGTGGCGGTCTGTTCATGTACCCACGCGACAGCCGCGAGCCGTCGAAGCCGGGCAAACTGCGCCTGATGTACGAAGCCAACCCGATGTCGTTCCTGGTGGAACAGGCAGGCGGCGCGTCCACCGACGGCCACCAGCGCATCCTCGACATCCAGCCGGAAGGCCTGCACCAGCGTGTTGCGGTGTTCCTCGGTTCGAAAGAAGAAGTTGCCCGCGTCACGGCTTACCATAAGGAATAAACCATGACCGCGCCCTGGCAGCCGTTGCTTGATTGGTGGTTCGGAAGTTTCGGGTCAGCGAAGGAAGTGGCGGCGCAGAAGGGCAAGTTGTGGTTTGGCAAGCGCGACAGCCAGGACCTCGAAGCGCGTGAGCGTTTCGGGGGCCAGGCCGAGCAGGCACTGGCCGGCGGATTGACCGAGTGGATGCAATGTCCAGAAGGTTGGCTGGCCCTGGTGCTGTTGCTCGATCAAATCCCGCGAATGATCTTTCGCGATACTCCCAAAGCATTCTCCGGCGATTCCCGCGCACAGAAATTGGTAGCCCAAGGTATTGCGGCGGATTTCGATCGCCAGTTGCAGCCGATTCAGCGGGTGTTCATCTATCTGGTGTTCGAGCACAGCGAAAACCTCGCGGTGCAAAACGAAGGTGTCTCGCGCTATATCGAACTGGTGGCGCAGCAGCCTGAAGGTGACCGAACGCTGTTTGCCGATTACCTGGATTACGCCGAGCGGCATCAGAGGGTAATTGCGCAGTTTGGGCGGTTTCCCCATCGCAATGCGGTGTTGGGGCGGGAGTCTACGGCTGAGGAGTTGGCGTTTCTGTCGAAGCCTGGATCAAGCTTCTAGCTCTTCTTTGCGGCTGATTCCGTCTTCGCGAGCAAGCCCGCTCCCACAAGGGATTCGTGAACGACACAGATCCACTGTGGGAGCGGGCTTGCTCGCGAAGAGGCCCGCTACATCACCTCAAATCCTGAAGCTACCAACCAACTGCTTCAACCGCGCCGCCTGCTGCTCTAGATCGGCACACGCACGCAAGGTCGACTGCAGGTTCTCCACACCTTCCTGATTCAGCGTGTTGATTTCGGTGATGTCGACGTTGATCGACTCCACCACGGCGGTCTGTTCCTCGGTCGCGGTGGCCACCGATTGGTTCATGCCATCGATCTCCCCGATGCGTTGGGTCACGCTGCCCAGACGTTCACCCGCCTGGTTGGCGATGCCGACGCTGCTTTCGCTCTGGCGCTGGCTGTCGGTCATGATGCCCACCGCTGCCCGGGCACCGACTTGCAGCTCTTCGATCATCGTCTGCACTTGCTGCGCCGAGTCCTGGGTGCGGTGAGCGAGGTTGCGCACCTCATCGGCCACCACGGCAAAACCACGGCCGGCCTCGCCAGCACGGGCCGCTTCGATGGCGGCGTTGAGTGCCAGCAAGTTGGTCTGCTGGGAGATGCTGGTGATCACTTCCAGGATCTGCCCGATGTTGACCGTGTTGCTGTTGAGGGTCTCGATGTTGCCGCACGAGTCGCTGATCTTGGCCGACAGTTGCTGCATCGCTGCGATGGTCTTATCTACCACCTGTTGGCCGTCTTCGGCCAGGCTGCGGGCATCGCTGGAATGTTGCGAGGCGAGGGCGGCGTTCTGGGCGATTTCCTGGGCGGCGGCACCGAGCTGGTTGATCGCCGCGGCCACGCTGCTGGTGCGCGAGGCTTGCTGGTCGGAGTTGAACATCGACGAGTTCGAGGCGGCGACTACCCGCAGCGCCACTTCGTTGACTTGGCCGGTGGCCGAGGATACTTCGATGATCGAGGTATGGATGCGTTCGACGAAACGGTTGAACGACAGCCCCAGCGCGCCGAATTCGTCGTGGCCGTGAATGGTCAGGCGTTTGGTCAAGTCACCTTCGCCTTCGGCGATGTCATGCATAGCGCGACCCATGGTCAGCAGCGGTTGCATCAACAGGCTGATCAGCATGCCCAGCAGGGCGATGATGATCACCACCGCAATGACCATGGCGATGATCGCCGAGGTGCGGAATTCGCTGAGCATCGAGAACGCGGTTTCCTGGTCGAGTACCAGCGCTACGTACCAGTCCGCCGATGGCACGCCGTTGACGTGGGTGAATGAGATGAACTGGCGCTTGCCGTCGATCTCGACTTCCTTCATGCCCGGGCTGACTTTCGGCGCGCCGTTGGGGTAGGCCTCGGTCAGGTTCTTGAGTACCAGCTTGCTGTCCGGGTGAATCAGGATCTTGCCGTCGGCACCGACGATGAACGCATGGCCGTGACCGCCGAAGTTCAGCGAGTTGATGATCGCGCTGACGCTGGACAGGTCGATGTCGGCGCCGGCGACACCGATCATCTGGCCCAGGTGCTGCACCGGGGTGGCGACTGTGATCACCAGCTTGCCAGAGGAGGCGGCGATGTAGGGTTCGGTGACGATGGTCTGTTGCGCACTATTGGCCGCCTTGTACCAGCCACGGGCGCGCGGATCGTAGTCCGCCGCGCGGTTGCCCGCCGGGACCGAGAACATCACGCCGTCGGCGCCACCGAAGTAACTCAGCTGGAAGTTGCCGGTGTAGGCGGGCAGGTCGATGATTCGTTTCAGGCCAGCGGGAGCATTGCCGTCGGCGTTGATCTGTTGGGCCATCGACTGCAGCAATTGCATGCGGCTTTCCAGCCAGGTCTGGATGTTGCTGGTGGTCAGGCTGCCGAGCTCCTGCATCGAGGCTTCGGTACTGTTGCGCAAGGTTTCGCGTTGGCGATAGTCGTTGAACAGGATGAAACAAGCGAATGCGACGGCCACCACGAGGGCGGCAGCCAGCAAAATCTTGTGGCTGAACTTCATGTTTCTGGTCATGGATGAGCTACCGCAGAGGGGCTGTTCTACAAAATGAGGGAGCAAATGCCACTGACGTGGCTTTGCGTTGCATTTATGTCGACTGAACGGCGCCAAAGATTAGGCGAATTCTCTGAAAAACGACGAAATGCCCGATAAACAGGCAAAGTGGCTGATTTTCGGCAAAAGGCAGACGAGTGGCCCGATAAATAGCCTGTCGGGCAGGGAACCTGACAGGGGTTTTCTCTTCTAAGCTTCAGCTTGGCAGCCATGCCAATCCCCTACGCCCCCGGAGTTTCACCATGTCGTTGCGTTCCATCGCCCTGCTTTCATTCTGCGTATTGCTCGCTGCCTGCAGCAAGGTCAATCAGGAAAACTACTCGAAGCTCTCCGCCGGCATGGCCAAGGCCGATGTGGAGACCCTGTTGGGCAAACCCGCCGATTGTTCAGGCGCGCTCGGCATGTCCAGCTGCACCTGGGGCGACAAGAACAGCTTTATCAGCGTGCAGTTCGCCGGTGACAAAGTGCTGATGTTTTCCGGCCAAGGCCTGAAGTAAACCGGGGCGATCGCCCACGGGAGAAAAATAATGAAGCGGTTATTGATCATCCTTTTTGCCGGCCTGGTGTTGGCCGGCTGTGCCACGTCTGGCCAGGACCCATTGGCCCCCAAGACGGTCAATAGCGTCAACCTCAAGCGCTACCAGGGCACCTGGTACGAGCTGGCTCGTATGCCGATGTACTTCCAGCGCGACTGCGCGCAGTCCGAAGCCCATTACACGCTCAAGCCCGACGGCAACCTCGCAGTGCTGAACCGCTGCCTGACGGCACAGTGGCAATGGGAAGAGGTCAAGGGCACGGCTTATCCACAGGTACCCGGCAAGAGCGACAAGCTGTGGGTCGAGTTCGATACCTGGTTTTCCAGGCTGATCCCGGGTTCGGCGAAGGGCGAATACTGGGTGCTGTACGTCAGCGATGACTACAAGACCGCCATCGTCGGTGACCCGAGCCGCAAGTATCTGTGGCTGTTGTCGCGCACGCCGACCGTGAACGGTGTGGTGCGTGAGGAGTTGCTGAGCAAGGCACGTCAGCAGGGGTACGACACCACGCGGCTGATCTGGCGGGCCTCGGAAAAGCAGATGGCCGAGACCTCGAACTAACTGTCGGCACATATCCAAATGTGGGAGCGGGCTTGCTCGCGAAGAGGGTGTCATATTCAACAGAGATGTTGATTGACAGTCCGCCTTCGCGAGCAAGCCCGCTCCCACATTTTTGTTTTGTGTCAGCCCAGGAGTTCGCGCAGTACCTGGGTGAAGGCGCGACTGCTTTCTTCCTCGTCGGCATGCTGCCCGTCACGCACTACCCACTGGCCATTGACCAACACATCCCGCACCTGGCGATCGCCGCCGGCAAACAACCAGCGGTTGAGAATTCCGTCGCCGCTGGCCGTTGCCAGATACGGGTCGTTGCCATCGAGCACTAGCCAGTCGGCGCGCTTACCGACTTCCAGAGCGCCAATCGGCTGCCCCAGCGCCTGGGCACCACCATCCAGCGCGGCATCAAACAGCGTGCGGCCGACCATTGGCTGATCCGCGCCGTACAAACGATTACGCCGCTGATCACGCAGACGCTGGCCGTATTCCAGCCAGCGCAATTCTTCCACCACGCTCAATGACACGTGACTGTCGGAACCGATGCCCATGCGGCCGCCCTGGGCGAGGAAATCCACCGCCGGGAAAATCCCGTCGCCAAGGTTGGCTTCGGTGGTCAGGCACAGGCCGGCGATGGCGCGACTCCTGGCCATCGACGTGACTTCTTCCGGGTTGGCGTGGGTCGCGTGGACCAGGCACCAGCGCTGGTCGACTTCGACGTTTTCGTACAGCCATTGCAGCGGACGACGACCGCTCCAGGTCAGGCAGTCGTCGACTTCTTTCTGCTGCTCGGCAATGTGGATGTGCACCGGGCATTGTTTGTCGCTGGCGGCCAGCACTTCGCTGATCTGTTGCGGCGTGACCGCGCGCAGCGAGTGAAAACACAGGCCCAGGGCCTGCGCCGGCTGCTGCGCCAGGAGCGGTTGCAGGCGCGATTGCAGCTTGAGGTAATTTTCGGTGCTGTTGATGAAGCGACGCTGACCTTCGTTCGGAGTCTGGCCGCCGAAACCGGAGTGGCTGTAGAGCACCGGCAGCAGGGTCAAACCGATACCCGCGGAACCTGCGGCCTGGCTGATACGCAGGGCCAGTTCGGCCGGGTCCGCGTAAGGCTGGCCACTGATGTCATGGTGTACGTAATGAAATTCCGCCACCGATGTGTAACCGGCCTTGAGCATTTCGATGTACAGCTGACGGGCGATGACGCCGAGTTGTTCCGGGCTGATTTTTCCGACGAGGCGATACATCAGGTCGCGCCAGGTCCAGAAACTGTCGTTCGGATTTCCCGCCACTTCCGCCAGCCCGGCCATGGCCCGCTGGAAGGCGTGGGAGTGCAGGTTCGGCATGCCAGGCAGCAGCGGACCGCTCAACCGCTCGGCGCCATCTGCATGGGAATCGGCCTGGATATGGGTCAAAACGCCGTCGGCGCTGACCTCAAGACGTACATTGTTGGCCCATCCACTAGGCAGCAGCGCGCGTTCGGCAAAGAAGGCGGACATGGTTCAGCACCCCATCGTGTGTTATTTGTATATACATATACAGACGTTTGCCTGCCCGGTAAACTCCGGCAAGCTAGCAATCTCTTTTCAACGAACAAGGATTAACCGTGCCGACTCCGCCTCCAGTCTCTCCGTTGGCCGCGAACATGGGCGACAGTCCGGCGCCCTTGTACGCCCGCGTCAAACAAATGATCACCCAGCAAATCGACAGTGGAAACTGGCCGCCGCACTACCGCGTTCCGTCGGAAAGCGAGCTGGTCAGCCAGCTTGGCTTCAGTCGCATGACCATCAACCGCGCCCTGCGCGAGATGACCGCCGATGGCCTGCTGGTGCGCATGCAAGGCGTCGGCACGTTCGTCGCCGAGCCGAAAAGCCAGTCTGCACTGTTCGAGGTGCACAACATCGCCGACGAAATCGCCTCTCGCGGTCATCGCCACACCTGCAAGGTCATCACCCTTGAAGAAGAGGCCGCCGGCTCCGAGCGCGCCCTGGCCCTGGACATGCGCGAAGGGCAGAAGGTGTTCCACTCGCTGATCGTGCATTTCGAAAACGATATTCCGGTGCAAATCGAAGACCGTTTCGTCAATGCGCTGGTGGCGCCGGACTACCTCAAGCAGGATTTCACCCTGCAAACGCCCTACGCCTACCTGAACCAGGTCGCGCCGCTGACCGAAGGCGAGCACGTGGTCGAGGCGATCCTGGCCGAGTCGTCCGAATGCAAATTGCTGCAGATTGAAAAAGGCGAGCCGTGCCTGCTGATCCGTCGCCGCACCTGGTCCGGCCGTCAGCCGGTGACCGCCGCTCGCTTGATCCACCCCGGTTCCCGTCATCGTCTGGAAGGTCGGTTCCATAAATGAATGAGCTGAAAGTTTTACGCGCCAAGGATTACCCGCGCATGCCGTGGAAGAACGGCGGCGGCAGTACCGAAGAAATCACCCGCGATGCCGGCACCGGCCTGGACGGGTTTGGGTGGCGCCTGTCGATTGCCGACATCGGTGAATCGGGCGGGTTTTCCACCTTCGCCGGTTACGAGCGAGTGATCACTGTTTTGCAGGGTGACGGCATGAGCCTGACGGTGGATGGCCAGGATACTCGGCCACTGTTGCCGCTGGACCCGTTTGCCTTCAGCGGTGAAAGCAAGGTTTCCTGCACATTGCTCGGCGGTGCGATTCGCGATTTCAACCTCATTTACGCACCGCAGCGTTACGCCGCGCGGTTGCAGTGGTTGTCGGGCGAGCAGCGGTTTTTCAGTGAGGCGGGGACTGTGCTGGTCTTCAGCATCAGCGATGCGCTTGAAGTAAAGGTCGGTACCAGCGCTTCGCAACTGGGTCGCCACGATTGCCTGCAACTGGTCGGTAACACCGGATTGCTGGAAGTCTCCAGCAATGGCGCTTGCTGCGTGATCGAACTCATCGCACGCTGATACACCATCCCTGTAGGAGCGAGCTCGCTCGCGAATAACCCGAATTCGCCGCTGGGCATCTGGTTCTACGCGTTATCCTTCACGACCATCGCGAGCAAGCTCGGCTCCTACAGGGGGCCATGTTTGCCCGCGATGTTGTGCTACCCCTCAGACCGTTTCCGTCCGCGCACCAACTTGTTACCGAACGCCCCAGTGTGGCGCAAGACCACGCTCAAGTAACAACCCGCCTATCCTCCAAAAAATCCTCTCGAAAAATTTCATCTACGCCAAAACCCTTGTTCCAAGGGCTCTCCAGCTGTTTCCGAATTTTTCTTGAATGCTCATCCAGCAAGTTGGCCGCTTGATTGCATATGCTTGTATGTACAAGTAAAGACGTATGTGTATGAGTCACGAAGACTCAACCATCGTCCACTGATTCGCCGGTGTGCACTGATGCCCATTGGCTTGCTCGCCCACTGCCTGGGTTGGTTTGGATTGATTGCTGAGGAGTTCTTTTCGTGACCGAGAATAAACGTACCAAGTTTCGCGACGTCGAAATCCGTGCCGCACGCGGTAACAAGCTGACCGCCAAGAGCTGGCTGACTGAAGCGCCGCTGCGCATGCTGATGAACAACCTCGACCCGGAAGTCGCCGAGAACCCTAAAGAACTGGTGGTTTACGGTGGTATCGGTCGCGCTGCACGTAACTGGGAATGCTACGACAAGATCGTCGAAAGCCTGACCAACTTGAACGACGACGAGACCCTGCTGGTGCAATCCGGCAAGCCGGTCGGCGTGTTCAAGACCCACAGCAACGCCCCGCGCGTACTGATCGCCAACTCCAACCTGGTTCCTCACTGGGCGAGCTGGGAACACTTCAACGAACTGGACGCCAAAGGCCTGGCCATGTACGGCCAGATGACCGCCGGCAGCTGGATCTACATCGGCAGCCAGGGCATCGTCCAGGGCACCTACGAAACTTTCGTCGAAGCCGGTCGCCAACACTACAACGATGACCTCAAAGGTCGTTGGGTCCTGACCGCAGGTCTGGGCGGCATGGGTGGCGCCCAGCCTCTGGCTGCAACCCTGGCCGGCGCTTGCTCGCTGAACATCGAATGCCAGCAAGTCAGCATCGATTTCCGCCTGAAAAGCCGCTACGTCGACGAGCAAGCCAAAGACCTCGACGACGCACTGGCCCGCATCGCCAAATACACCAAAGAAGGCAAGGCGATTTCCATCGCTCTGCTGGGCAACGCCGCTGAAATCCTGCCTGAACTGGTCAAGCGCGGTGTGCGTCCGGACATGGTCACCGACCAGACCAGCGCCCACGACCCGCTCAATGGCTACCTGCCAGCCGGCTGGACCTGGGACGAATACCGCGCTCGCGCCAAGACCGAACCTGCCGCCGTGATCAAAGCCGCCAAGCAATCGATGGCCGTGCACGTTAAAGCGATGCTCGACTTCCAGAAGCAAGGCATCCCGACCTTCGACTACGGCAACAACATCCGTCAGATGGCGCAAGAAGAAGGCGTGGAAAACGCATTCGACTTCCCGGGCTTCGTACCGGCCTACATCCGTCCGCTGTTCTGCCGTGGTATCGGCCCGTTCCGTTGGGCGGCACTGTCGGGCAACGCTGAAGACATCTACAAGACCGACGCCAAGGTCAAGGAACTGATCCCGGACGACGCCCACCTGCACAACTGGCTGGACATGGCCCGCGAGCGCATCAGCTTCCAGGGTCTGCCGGCACGTATCTGCTGGGTTGGCCTGGGCCTGCGTGCCAAGCTGGGTCTGGCGTTCAACGAAATGGTGCGCAGCGGCGAGTTGTCCGCACCAATCGTGATCGGTCGCGACCACCTGGACTCCGGTTCGGTATCGAGCCCGAACCGTGAAACCGAATCGATGCAGGACGGTTCCGACGCCGTGTCCGACTGGCCACTGCTCAACGCTCTGCTCAACACCGCGAGCGGCGCGACCTGGGTGTCCCTGCACCACGGCGGCGGCGTCGGTATGGGCTTCTCCCAGCACTCGGGCATGGTGATTGTCTGCGACGGTACCGATGAAGCAGCCGAGCGTATTGCTCGCGTTCTGCACAACGACCCGGCCACCGGTGTCATGCGTCACGCCGATGCCGGTTACCAGATCGCCATCGACTGCGCCAAGGAACAAGGGCTGAACCTGCCGATGATTACCGGCAAGTAACGCTGTACGGCTTTATGTGGGAGCGAGCTTGCTCGCGATGAGGCCGGCACATTCAACACTTGTGCTGGCTGACAGATTGCTATCGCGAGCAAGCTCGCTCCCACAGAAAAGCAGATCACAACGACGCTCAGTGAACTATTAGAACAATCCACAGAGGTTGAACCATGGCTGTTAACAGCGAACGTGCAGGCAACAAACCGTTGATCGAGAAGCGTTCGATCGACTACATCCCGGAAGCGGAAAGACACGGTCGTCTGTTTAGCCAGTTCACCCTGTGGATGGGTGCCAACCTGCAAATCACCGCGATTGTCACCGGCGCATTGGCCGTGGTCCTTGGCGGTGATGTGTTCTGGTCGTTGATCGGTCTGTTGATCGGTCAATTACTGGGTGGTGGCGTGATGGCGCTGCATGCGGCGCAAGGCCCCAAGCTTGGCCTGCCGCAGATGATTTCCAGCCGGGTACAGTTCGGCGTGTACGGCGCGGCCATCCCGATCGTGCTGGTCTGCTTGATGTACCTGGGCTTCACCGCAACGGGAACCGTGTTATCCGGCCAGGCGCTGGGCCAGTTGTTTGGCGTCAGCGACAGCGTCGGTATCCTCATTTTTGCCAGTGTCATCGTGCTGGTCACGGTGCTCGGTTATCGGGTGATCCATTGGATCGGCCGTGTTGCCAGCGTCATCGGTGTGATTGCCTTCGTTTATCTGTTCTGGCGCCTGATGAGCCAGACCGACGTCGGCGCTCTCCTGCAAATCCGTCACTTCAGCTGGAGCAGCTTCCTGCTGGCGGTGTCGCTCGCGGCGTCCTGGCAGATCGCGTTCGGCCCTTACGTGGCTGACTACTCACGCTACCTGCCGAGCAATATTTCCTCGGTGAAGACCTTTTTCGCCGCAGGTGCGGGTTCGGTCATTGGCGCACAGGTGGCGATGGTCCTCGGCGTGTTCGCTGCCGCTTCGGCCAACGGGCAATTCGCCGGTCACGAAGTGGCCTACATCGTTGGTCTGGGCGGTACCGGTGCCACTGCTGCGCTGCTGTACTTCAGCATCGCGTTCGGCAAGGTCACCATCTCCACGCTGAACTCCTACGGTAGCTTCATGTGCATTGCGACCATCATCAGCGGTTTCCGTGGCGACCTGAAGGTGACGCACTTGCAGCGTCTGGTCTTCGTGCTGGTCATCGTCGGTGCTGCGACCCTGATGGCGTTGCTCGGTCAGCACTCGTTCCTCGGCGCGTTCAAGTCTTTCATCCTGTTCTTGCTAGCGTTCTTTACCCCCTGGAGCGCGATCAATCTGGTGGACTACTACTGCATCACTCGCGAGCGCTATGACGTACCGGCTCTGGCCGATCCGAATGGTCGCTACGGTCGTTGGAACCTCCTCGGTATCAGCGTCTATGTGTTCGGTGTGCTGGTGCAGCTGCCGTTCATCTCCACTAAGTTCTATACCGGTCCGCTGGTGGCGGCCCTGGGTGATGTGGATATTTCCTGGGTCATCGGCCTGGTGCTTCCCGCCGCCCTGTATTACCTGTGTGCAAAAAAATGGCACGGCACAGTGCCTGATCGTTTGATCCTGCCGGTCGAGCAGGGCGCGATCACCGAACAAAAGCTGAATGTCGGTCGCGCTGCGGCGCAGGCCTGATTGGACGTGGACAGGGCTGGATGCCTCTTGACTGCCGTAAGCCAATTCATGATTAGGAGCGTCATAACAATGAAATCGAACAAGACCCTGCTGACCGCATTGCTTTCCATGGGCCTGCTGGCCAGCGCTGGCGCCACTCAGGCGGCGGGTTGGTGCGAGTCGGGCAAACCGGTGAAGTTCGCCGGTTTGAACTGGGAAAGCGCCATGCTGCTGACCGACGTGATGCAAGTCGTGCTGGAGAAAGGCTACGACTGCAAGACCGACAGCCTGCCGGGCAACTCCATCACCATGGAAAACGCCCTGAGCAGCAACGACATTCAAGTGTTTGCCGAAGAGTGGGTCGGCCGCAGCGAAGTCTGGAACAAGGCCGAGAAGGCCGGCAAAGTCGTCGGTGTCGGCGCCCCGGTTGTTGGCGCAATCGAAGGCTGGTACGTGCCGCGCTACGTGATCGAAGGCGACGCCAAGCGTAAGCTGGAAGCCAAGGCTCCGGACCTGAAAAACATTGCTGACCTGGGCAAATACTCGGCGGTGTTCAAGGACGCCGAAGAGCCTTCCAAGGGCCGTTTCTACAACTGCCCGGCCGGCTGGACCTGTGAGCTGGACAACAGCGAAATGCTGAAAAGCTACGGCCTGGAAAGCACCTACACCAACTTCCGCCCAGGTACCGGCCCGGCGCTGGATGCCGCTGTGCTGTCGAGCTACAAGCGTGGCGAGCCGATCCTGTTCTACTACTGGTCGCCAACGCCTTTGATGGGCCAGATCGACGCGGTGAAACTCGAAGAGAAACCAGGCGTGAACAAGACAGTGACCATCAAGGTCGGCTTGTCCAAGACGTTCCACGACGAAGCGCCTGAACTGGTGGCCGTGCTGGAAAAGGTCAACGTGCCAATCGACCTGCTGAACCAGAACCTTGGGCGCATGACCAAAGAGCGGATCGAATCACCAAAACTGGCCAAGATCTTCCTGAAGGAACATCCTGAAGTCTGGCACGCATGGGTGAGCGAAGACGCAGCCAAGAAAATCGACGCGGCCTTGTAGGTTGGGCTTCTCCGGCTGTCGGCAACGGCAGTCGGACGCTTGATCGCAACCCCTTGATTGAGAGTCTCTTATGTTTCCCGAAAGCTTTACCTTTTCCATCGCCGACTGGGTCAACGGTTGGGTCGATTCGCTGGTTACCAACTACGGCGACGTTTTCCGCAGCATCTCCGACACCTTGCTGTGGGCCATCGTCAATCTTGAAGGCCTGCTGCGTGCTGCACCCTGGTGGCTGATGCTGGCGATCGTGGCCGGTGTGGCCTGGCACGCGACCCGCAAGGTTGTGACCACCGCCGTCATCGTTGGTTTGCTGTTCCTGGTGGGCGCGGTCGGCCTCTGGGACAAGCTGATGCAGACCCTGGCGCTGATGATGGTGGCCACGGTCATTTCGGTGCTGATCGGCATCCCGTTGGGCATCCTCTCGGCGCGCAGCAATCGACTGCGTTCGGTGCTGATGCCGTTGCTGGACATCATGCAGACCATGCCGAGCTTCGTGTACCTGATCCCGGTTCTGATGCTGTTCGGCCTGGGCAAGGTCCCGGCGATTTTCGCCACGGTGATCTACGCCGCACCACCACTGATCCGTCTGACCGATCTGGGCATTCGCCAAGTCGACGGCGAAGTGATGGAAGCGATCAACGCCTTCGGTGCCAACCGCTGGCAGCAACTGTTCGGCGTGCAACTGCCACTGGCCCTGCCGAGCATCATGGCCGGGATCAACCAGACCACCATGATGGCCCTGTCGATGGTGGTGATCGCCTCGATGATCGGTGCCCGTGGCCTGGGTGAAGACGTGCTGGTGGGGATTCAGACCCTCAACGTCGGGCGTGGCCTTGAAGCCGGTCTGGCGATCGTGATTCTGGCTGTGGTGATCGACCGCATTACACAGGCGTATGGTCGCGCACGGCATGAGGTGAGCAAATGAACAACGCAACCGTGAGCAAGATCGAAGTCAAGAACGTCTTCAAGATTTTCGGCAACCGTTCCAAGGATGCGCTGGCCATGATCGGCCAGGGCAAGACCAAGGACCAGGTTCTGGCCGAAACCGGCTGCGTGGTCGGCGTGAACGACCTGTCGCTGAGCATCGGCAGCGGCGAGATCTTCGTGATCATGGGCCTGTCGGGCTCAGGCAAGTCGACCCTGGTGCGCCACTTCAACCGCCTGATCGACCCGACCAGCGGCGCGATCCTGGTGGACGGCGTGGACATCCTGCAATACGACATGGAAGCCCTGCGCGAATTTCGTCGGCGCAAGATCAGCATGGTGTTCCAGAGCTTTGGCCTGTTGCCGCACAAGAGCGTGCTGGACAACGTCGCCTACGGCTTGAAAATCCGTGGCGAAAGCAAAGCCATGTGCGCTGAGCGTGCGCTGCACTGGATCAACACCGTGGGCCTCAAGGGCTACGAAAACAAATACCCGCACCAGCTATCCGGCGGCATGCGTCAGCGTGTGGGCCTGGCCCGCGCCCTGGCGGCGGACACTGACATCATCCTGATGGACGAAGCGTTCAGCGCCCTCGACCCGCTGATCCGCGCGGAGATGCAGGACCAGTTGCTGGAACTGCAAAAGACCCTGCACAAGACCATCGTCTTCATCACCCACGACCTCGACGAGGCCGTGCGCATCGGCAACCGCATCGCGATTCTCAAGGACGGCCGCCTGATCCAGGTCGGCACGCCAAGGGAGATCCTGCATTCGCCGGCGGATGAGTATGTCGACCGCTTTGTGCAGCGTCGGGCGGCGGTGGTTTAACGAGATTTGCAGTGAATTGGCGGGCCTCTTCGCGAGCAAGCCCGCTCCCACAGTTGATCGCGTTCCAATGTGGGAGCGGGCTTGCTCGCGAAGGCGGCGGTAGAGCTGCATCAACATTCAGGTTGTACGCACGAGGTTAATGATGTCCCAGGCTGAAAAAATCGTTATCACCGAGTCGCAGGTCAGTTGGCAGGATGTGGTCGCCGTTGCTCGTCATGGCGCACAGCTTGAACTGTCGGCACCGATCTGGGCGCGCATCGAAAACGCACAGGCCATCGTCCAGCGCATCGTCACCAGCGGCGAACGTGCCTACGGCATCAACACCGGCCTGGGCGCGCTGTGCAACGTTTCGCTGCAGGACGAACAACTCAGCCAGTTGTCGCGCAACACCTTGCTCAGCCACGCTTGCGGCGTGGGTGCACCGCTGACCGACGAGCAGACCCGCTCGATCATGTGCGCGGCCATCGTCAACTACAGCCACGGCAAATCCGGCCTGCACCGTCAGGTCGTCGAAGCGCTGCTGGCGCTGCTCAACCGGGGCATCACCCCGCAGGTGCCGTCCCAGGGGTCCGTGGGTTACCTGACTCACATGGCGCACATCGGCATCGCGCTGCTGGGCGTGGGCAATGTCAGCTATCGCGGGCAGATCGTTTCCGCGCAGCAAGCGCTGGCCGAAGAAGGTCTGCAACCGGTCAAGCTCGGTGCCAAGGACGGTTTGTGCCTGGTCAACGGTACGCCGTGCATGAGCGGCCTGAGCTGCCTGGCGATTGCCGATGCCACGCGCCTGCTGGAATGGGCCGACGTAATCGGCGCCATGAGCTTCGAAGCCCAGCGCGGGCAGATCGATGCGTTCGACGCGGAGATCATCGCGCTCAAGCCGCACCCGGGCATGCAACAGGTCGGGATCAACCTTCGGGCCTTGCTCGACGGCAGCGAAGTGATCGCCCAGAGCAAAGGCATTCGCACCCAGGATGCCCTGAGCATTCGCTCGATCCCGCAGGTGCACGGTGCTGCGCGCGATCAACTGGTGCACGCGATCAAACAGATCGAAACCGAGCTCAACGGCGCCACCGACAACCCGCTGGTGCTGGGTACCGCGGACAATTACCGGGTGGTGTCCCAGGCCAACCCTCATGGCCAGTCCGTGGCAATGGCGGCGGACCTGCTGGCGATCGCCATGGCGGAAATCGGCTCCATCGCCGAGCGTCGTCTGGACCGTTTGATCAACCCGCACGTCAGCGGCCTGCCGGCTTTCCTGGTGGCCAACCCGGGTGTGAACTCCGGGATGATGATCGTGCAATACGTGGCCGCTTCGCTGTGCGCGGAGAACCGTCAATTGGCGCAACCGGCAGTCCTCGACAATTACGTCACTTCCGGACTTCAGGAAGATCACCTGAGCCTGGGCACCAACGCTGCGCTGAAGCTGCATCGCGCCTTGGAAAACTGCACGCAGATCCTCGCCATCGAGTATTTGCTGGCGGCCCAGGCGTTTGAATTCTTGAAGGAACAACGCTTTGGTGCGGGCACCGATACCGCTTGGCGTCTGCTGCGTGAGCGAGTGCCTGCCTACGACCAGGACCGCTGGCTGGCACCAGACATTGCCGCCGCTGCCGCGGTATTGAAAGACCCGATTTTGCTGCACAACGCTTTTCCAGACCTGAACTGATTTCAACAACACCAGCGTGCCAAGGCGCGGCTCCCTAAAAGGTAGACGCGACGGACAACGGACATCTCCGGAGCGTCTGGTGAGTTAATAACAACTCTCAAAAGGAGCAAAAAAATGACTGCGCTAAACCTGATTCCCGGCCAACTGACCCTCGCCCAACTGCGTGACGTCTATCAGCAGCCGGTGAAACTGACCCTCGACAACAGCGCCTCGGCCCAGATCGAAGCCAGCGTTGCCTGCGTGGAACAGATCCTCGCCGAGAACCGCACCGCCTACGGAATCAACACCGGTTTCGGTCTGCTGGCCTCGACCCGCATTGCCAGCGAAGACCTGGAAAACCTGCAGCGCTCGCTGGTGCTGTCCCACGCCGCCGGTGTCGGCCAGCCGATCAGCGATGAGCTGGTGCGTCTGATCATGGTGCTCAAGGTCAACAGCCTGAGCCGTGGTTTCTCTGGCATCCGCCGTGTGGTGATCGACGCGCTGATCGCCCTGATCAATGCCGAGGTTTACCCGCACATTCCATTGAAAGGCTCGGTCGGTGCTTCCGGTGACCTGGCGCCTCTGGCCCATATGTCGCTGGTGCTGCTGGGTGAAGGCAAGGCTCGCTACAAGGGCGAGTGGATGGAAGCCACTGAAGCGCTGAAAGTTGCTGGTCTGACCCCGCTGACTCTGGCTGCGAAAGAAGGTCTGGCGCTGCTCAACGGCACTCAGGTGTCCACCGCATTTGCCCTGCGTGGCCTGTTCGAAGGTGAAGACCTGTTTGCTGGTGCCCTGGCACTGGGCGGCCTGACCGTTGAAGCGGTCCTGGGCTCGCGTTCGCCGTTCGACGCCCGTATCCATGCTGCCCGTGGCCAGAAAGGCCAGATCGACGCCGCCGCCGCTTATCGCGACCTGCTGGGCGAGCGCAGCGAAGTTTCCGACTCCCATGAAAACTGCGAGAAGGTACAAGACCCGTACTCCCTGCGTTGCCAGCCACAAGTCATGGGTGCCTGCCTGACCCAGTTCCGTCAAGCGGCCGAAGTACTGGCGATCGAATCCAACGCCGTTTCCGACAACCCGTTGGTTTTCGCCGCTGAAGGTGACGTGATCTCCGGTGGCAACTTCCACGCCGAGCCGGTGGCCATGGCCGCTGACAACATGGCATTGGCCATCGCTGAAATCGGTTCCCTGAGCGAGCGCCGTATCTCGCTGATGATGGACAAGCACATGTCGCAACTGCCGCCGTTCCTGGTGGCCAACGGCGGTGTGAACTCCGGCTTCATGATCGCCCAGGTGACTGCAGCGGCATTGGCCAGCGAGAACAAGGCGTTGTCCCATCCGCATTCGGTGGACAGCCTGCCGACTTCTGCCAACCAGGAAGACCACGTATCGATGGCTCCGGCGGCTGGCAAGCGCCTGTGGGAAATGGCCGAGAACACCCGTGGGATTCTCGCGGTGGAATGGCTGGCGGCAGCCCAGGGCCTGGACCTGCGCAATGGTCTGAAGACTTCGCCAAAACTGGAAAAAGCCCGTGCCATTCTGCGTAACGAAGTGCCGTTCTATGAGAAGGACCGCTTCTTTGCACCGGATATCAACGCTGCGAGCGAGTTGCTGGCTTCCCGTTGCCTGAACGAGCTGGTTTCGGCGAAGTTGCTGCCTAGCCTGTAATTGCCCCTTCGCGAGCAAGCCCGCTCCCACATGGATTGCGTTGAACCTGTAGGAGCTGGCTTGCCAGCGATTCGATTTTGCGTCGGATAACAATAATTAGGGACGAGAAATGCAACAGCCAGAAAAAGGTTTGAAACGCGGGCTCTCTGCCCGACATATTCGCTTCATGGCGCTGGGGTCGGCAATCGGCACCGGGCTGTTTTATGGATCTGCCTCGGCCATTCAAATGGCCGGTCCTGCGGTACTGCTCGCTTACCTGATCGGTGGCGCGGCGGTGTTCATGGTCATGCGCGCCCTCGGTGAGATGGCGGTGCACAACCCGGTGGCCGGCTCTTTCGGCCAGTACGCCAGCACCTACCTGGGGCCGATGGCGGGCTTCATCCTCGGTTGGACCTACGCATTCGAAATGGTCATCGTCGGCATGGCCGATGTCACTGCATTCGGTATCTACATGGGCTTCTGGTTTCCGGAGGTTTCCCGCTGGATCTGGGTGCTGGGTGTCGTTTCCATCGTTGGCGGCCTGAACCTGTGCAACGTCAAAGTCTTCGGTGAAATGGAGTTCTGGTTGTCGCTGCTCAAGGTCGCCGCCATCGTCGCGATGATCCTGGGTGGTTTCGGCATCATGTGGTTCGGCATCAGCTCGGCCCCCGGCCAAGCGACCGACATCAGCAACCTCTGGAGCCACGGCGGCTTCATGCCCAATGGCATGGGCGGTCTGATCGCTTCGTTCGCGGTGGTGATGTTTGCGTTTGGCGGTATTGAGATCATCGGCGTAACGGCAGGTGAAGCCAAAGACCCGCAGCACGTGCTGCCCCGGGCGATCAATGCTGTACCGTTGCGGATCCTGCTGTTCTATGTGCTGACGATGCTGGTGCTGATGTCGATCTTTCCATGGCAGCAGATCGGCAGCCAGGGCAGCCCGTTCGTGCAGATTTTCGACAAGCTGGGGATCAGCTCGGCGGCCACCATCCTCAACATCGTGGTGATCACGGCGGCGATTTCGGCGATCAACAGTGACATCTTCGGCGCTGGCCGCATGATGTTCGGTCTGGCCCAGCAAGGGCATGCACCCAAAGGCTTCGCGCGCCTGTCGCGCAATGGCGTGCCATGGATGACGGTCGTGGTGATGAGTGCCGCGTTGTTGCTGGGCGTGCTGCTGAACTACCTGATCCCGGAAAACGTGTTCCTGCTGATCGCTTCCGTCGCGACCTTTGCCACCGTGTGGGTCTGGCTGATGATTCTGGTGACCCAAGTGGCCATGCGCCGGTCCATGAGCGCCGAGCAGGTTGCACAACTGAAGTTTCCGGTACCGCTCTGGCCTTATGCACCGGCGGCGGCGATTGCCTTCATGCTGTTCATTTTCGGCGTGCTGGGCTATTTCCCGGACACCCAGGCAGCGCTGATCGTCGGCGTGGTCTGGATCGTGTTGCTGGTGCTGGCTTACCTGACGTGGGTGAAACCGGCGGCGGGCCAGGCAGCCCTGGTGACGCAGGATCCTACTTTTTCTCATCGATAACCTAATGGAGGCCAAGGATGAAAACTCTCTGGCAACACTGTCACGTCGCAACCATGGCACAAGGCGTCTACTCGATCATCGAGGATGCGGCCATCGTGACGTCAGGAGCGCACATTGAGTGGATCGGCCCGCGCGGTGAGTTGCCGGCGGGCGAGTACCCGGCCGTCAATGATTTGAACGGGGCTTGGGTCACGCCGGGCCTGATCGACTGCCACACTCACACGGTGTTCGGCGGTAACCGCAGCGGTGAATTCGAACAGCGCCTGCAAGGCGTCAGCTACGCGGAAATCGCCGCCAGTGGCGGCGGTATCGCCAGCACCGTACGCGCCACCCGCGCAGCCAGCGAAGATGAACTGTTCGCCAGTGCCGCCAAGCGCCTGAAAAGCCTGATGCGTGATGGCGTTACCAGCATCGAAATCAAGTCCGGCTACGGCCTGGACCTGGCCAGCGAGCGCAAGATGCTGCGTGTGGCCCGTCGCCTCGGCGCCGAACTGCCGGTCAGCGTGCGCAGCACCTGCCTGGCGGCTCACGCCTTGCCGCCGGAGTACAAGGATCGCGCTGACGACTATATCGATCACATCTGCGCCGACATGCTCCCGGCCCTGGCTGCCGAAGGGCTGGTCGACGCCGTGGATGCGTTTTGCGAGTACCTGGCGTTCTCCCCGGCGCAGGTCGAGCGGGTGTTCATTACCGCCCAGGCACTGGGCCTGCCAGTGAAGCTGCACGCCGAGCAGTTGTCGTCGCTGCATGGCTCGAGCCTGGCGGCGCGCTATCACGCGTTGTCCGCCGATCACCTGGAGTTCATGACCGAGGACGACGCCATCGCCATGGCCAAGTCCGGTACGGTCGCGGTGCTGTTGCCCGGCGCCTTTTACTTCCTGCGTGAAACCCAATTGCCGCCGATGGAAGCCCTGCGCAAGCACGGCGTGAAAATCGCCATCGCCAGCGACCTCAACCCGGGCACCTCGCCGGCGCTGTCGTTACGCCTGATGCTGAACATGGCTTGCACCTGCTTCCGCATGACCCCGGAAGAAGCCCTGGCCGGCGCGACGATTCATGCCGCCACCGCGCTGGGCATGGCCGATACTCATGGTTCGCTGGAGGTCGGCAAGGTCGCGGATTTTGTCGCTTGGCAAATCGATCGCCCGGCCGACCTGTGTTACTGGCTGGGCGGCGACCTGGAAAAACGCGTCGTGCGCCACGGCGTCGAATCAAGTCTGTAGGAGATCTGTTGTGGATAAGGTTCTGAACTTCAAACAAGGCCGCGTACCGCTGCTGATCAGCATGCCCCACGCTGGCGTGCGCCTGACGCCTGCGGTCGAAGCCGGGTTGATCCCTGACGCGAAAAGCCTGCCGGACACCGACTGGCACATCCCGCAGCTTTACGACTTCGCCGCGGAACTGGGTGCAAGCACCCTGGCGGCCGAGTACTCGCGGTTCGTCATCGACCTTAACCGACCGTCCGACGACAAGCCTTTGTACGTGGGCGCGACCACCGGCCTGTACCCGGCAACGCTGTTCGACGGCATTCCGTTGTTCCGCGAAGGGCTGGAGCCTTCTGCCGATGAGCGCGCGACTTATCTGGAGCAGATCTGGACGCCATACCACAGCACCTTGCAGCAGGAACTGGCGCGACTGAAGGCCGAGTTCGGCTATGCGCTGCTGTTCGATGCGCACTCGATCCGTTCGATCATCCCGCACCTGTTCGACGGCAAGTTGCCGGACTTCAACCTCGGCACCTTCAACGGCGCCAGTTGCGATCCACAGCTTGCGACCCGACTGGAAGCGATCTGCGCGCTTCACGACAACTACACCCACGTACTCAACGGGCGCTTCAAGGGCGGGCACATCACCCGCCATTACGGCAATCCGGCCGAGAACATCCACGCGGTGCAACTGGAGTTGGGGCAGTGCACCTACATGGAAGAGTTCGAGCCGTTCCGCTATCGCCCGGATCTGGCGGAACCGACGCGGTTGGTGCTCAAGGAGTTGCTGCAAGGCTTGCTGGCCTGGGGTGAAAAACACTACAAGCGCTAAGCCTGACGCGTAACCCTGTGGGAGCGAGCTTGCTCGCGATAGCGGTCTGTCTGTTACATCTATGTCGACTTATCCACCGCCATCGCGAGCAAGCTCGCTCCCACAGGTAAGTGTTCATTTTGAAAGCGCGACGTAACAGTCGCCACCGTGCAAAACACGGTCGCCACAGGTCGCTTTTACCGCTCGTCTGCTGCGTAATGTTCTGGCCACGGTGCACAAAGACACCGGCCTCACAATAATCGCTGCCGCACGAGATGCTCTCTATGACAAGCACCAAAGGTTTGTTCGCCCGCTGTCTCTCAATCCTCTGCGGCACGGCTCTCCTGAGCACCAGCGCCCTGGCCGCTGACGACGCCTCCTGCAAAACAGTGCGCATGGGCGTGGTCAACTGGACCGATGTGATCGCCACCAGCGGCATGGCCGACGTGTTGCTCAATGGCCTCGGCTACGAAAGCAAACAGACCAGTGCCGTTCAGCAAATCATCTTCGCCGGGATCCGCGACAAGCGCCTGGACATTTTCCTTGGTTACTGGAAACCGGCGATGGACAAAAACATCGCGCCGTTCCTGGCCGCCAATCAGGTCAAAGTCATGGACAAACCGAGCCTGGCTGATGCCCAGGCCACCCTTGCAGTCCCTGACTATGTAGCAGCGGCGGGCCTGAAGACCTTCTCCGACATCGCCAGATTCAAGGATCAGCTTGGGGGCAAGATCTACGGCATCGAGCCGGGCAGCGGCGCCAACACCACGATCAAGACCATGATCGAAACCAATCACTTCGGCCTGAAGGATTTCAAACTGATCGAGTCCGGTGAAGCCGGCATGCTCGCCGCCGTACAGCGCGCCGTGAATCGCAAGGAGTTCGTGGTGTTCGTCGGTTGGACTCCACACCCGATGAACATCAACATGCAGATCGCCTACCTGACCGGCAGCGAAGACGTGTACGGCCCGAATGAAGGTGCAGCGACCGTTTCCACCGTAACCGCGCCGGATTACGCCCAGCGCTGCCCGAACGTCAATCGACTGCTGGAAAACCTGACCTTCACCGCCGCCCAGGAAAGCCAGTTGATGGTGCCGATCATGGAGCGCCAAACGGCTCAGGATGTCGCGAAAAAATGGCTGCGCGAGCATCCGGAAGATCTCCAGCGCTGGCTGGCGGGTGTCAGCAGTTTTGATGGCAAGGATGGCGTGACCATGGTTCAGGCCAGTCTGAAAAACTGACACCTTTCCAGATGTTTGCAAAACCTGCGGGAGCGAGCTTGCTCGCGATGGCGCCCTCACATTCAACATCTATGTTGCCTGTCAGTTCGCAATCGCGAGCAAGCTCGCTCCCACAGGTCATAAGTACGTCTTAAAAACCTGAACAGGCTTGCACCAGTCTTATGGCTCCTTATCCACTTTCCGAGCAGATGACGGCTTTCGTCGAGAAAACCGTCAGTTTCAACAGCACTGACGGCAGCCCCGACGGTCTGCGCCAGGCCTACAGCGAGATGTGCCGGGCATTTACCCCTGCACGCCCTGCCGGGTTGCACGTGGTCGATTTCGAGTTGGCCGGTGTTGCTGTTCGTTCCTATCAACCAGCGACCAGCGGTGCGTCGTGCGTCGTTTATCTACATGGTGGTGGCTGGGTGGTGGGGGACCTGGATTCCCACGACTTCATTTGCGCGGAACTGGCCTCGACCCTCGGCGTGTTGGTGATTGCCGTCGATTACCGTCTGGCGCCGGAACATCCGTTTCCGGCGGCCTTCGACGATTGCCTCAAAGTCTGGCGAGCACTGCGCACCGGGCCGTTTAAACTTGACCCTGCGCGTACGCTGGTGGTCGGCGACAGTGCCGGTGGCAACCTCGCGGCAGCGTTGTGCCTGGCGCTGCGCGATGCCGGCGAGCCGGTGCCGTGCGCGCAGGTCCTGATCTATCCGGGGTTGGGCGGCGATCAACGGCTGCCGTCGCGCAGTGAGTGCATCGACGCGCCGTTACTCAGCACCAGTGACGTCGATTGCTATCACGCGCTTTACCTGCAGGGCACCCGCCATCCGAACGCCTACGCCATGCCATTGCTTGCCACGGATTTCAGCAGACTGCCACCGGCATGGATCGCCGTGGCGCAATTCGATCCGTTGCGCGATGACGGCGTGCTGTATGCCGAGCGACTGAACGCTGCCGGTGTGACGGCGACGCTGTATTACGGCGAAGGGCTGGTACACGGTTGTTTGCGGGCGCGGGGGCAGGTAGCCGAGGTGGATGTGTTGTATGAAAGGTTGCTCGGATACCTGGCTGTAAAGCTCTGATCTACAGCAACCGTTTGTCGAGACTGTTATTTCTGACAGGTCATTAATTTTTTGCTTCACGTTAAAACACTTCTGGAACGCAGGCGATCGTGCCTGCCCACAGGAGCAAGAAAATCATGGCACGTACAAACATGGATACGAAGGATAGTGCGGCGGACTCTCGCGAACGTGCGGTGGCTACAAAACCGCCTGCCCCCGAAATGCTCTGGCCAAAAGAAGGTATCGAGCACGACGGAGGTTTTGTTCGTTGCGCAGGCACCTGCCTGGAAGGTGCCGTTGTCCAGATGTTGATCCTCCCTGATACCACATGGAAAGATGTGCCGGCGATCGGGACTAATTGGAGTCTTACGCTAGAAAAGATGGTGCCTGGAGTCCAGCGCCTCCACGTACGGCAAATCCTCGACGCTGCTATTTCAGATCCAACTCCAGTGCGCGAGATCATTGTGCGCGAGCCGTCCTCCAATGTACCCCCGCCGGTGGTAACCCTTCCGCTCGTCAACAGCCTTATGCCAATCAACCAGGAAGTGCGGTTCGAGGGAACCTGCGAACCAGGCGCGAGTGTGTACATCCGCGATGTCGACGAAACCTTGATCGGGGAAGCCAGCGTCACCGGCACCACATGGTCTTTTGAACACATCTGGACTAGTAGTGAAGTTGTCTATATCAAAATCGTACAGTCAGTAAGTAACGTGTTGTCTGACCCGACGGAGCGCTGGATTGGCGTAGGACTGGGGAACGACAGGATCGAAGTGACCGTGACGGAGCCTGAGGCCGAAAATGTCAATGTTCCCTTTGGAGGTTATCTTGATTTGGAGGGTACCTGCACGCCCTGTTCGAATGCGGGGAGTGTTATCCAGGTGGAGATTGTTCGAATTGGATTATATACAGGTTATGTAGTGGGCAATCGTTGGGTGGTCCGCCGCGTCGGACCATTTACTTCTCGTCCTCCTGAATTCGAACGCCTGATGGTTTATGTGCAAGATGGAGCCGAAAAGAGGATTCCGTCTCGTCGTGTCCCCCTCTTTGTCACCACTGAGCCGGTCGGCGTCAAGCCCCCTCCGCCATCGATCAGGGTGCCTGTATCAGGAGGCACATATCCCATCGGCGGCATGGCTATCGACGGTATTTGCGAAGTGGGAGCGACTGTCGAGCTTTTGGATGAAAGAGGTGTCAAGTTGAACGATGCATTAGTGGTGGATAACAAGTGGTACACATCGTTTACTTGGGGCCCAGGAGTTCATCGCATCAAAGCGTGGCAGAAGAAAGGCGACATTGTTTCCGAGCCAAGTGTACTCGTTGAGTTCACTGTGACGCCGTAGAATGGGTGATGTACTTGAGTTCATCATTCGATAGCGCCTGAACCAGGATTGCGGCTCAACGCTCCAAAAAACCGCTGTTTCAGTCGTGCGCTGAAATAGCGGTTTTCTTTATTGCATACGAATGCCTTCACAGGCTTCATTTTCGGGCGCGAGCCTGAGTGCGACAGGTATCCAGAGCCCTCAATCTCTCCAAGGACATGCTCATCGCTCCATTCGGGTTTATGATGCCCAACGGCAGAATAATAGAAGTCCCCCCAGGGATGACCTCGACCCCTTACGGAGTGCGCAATGCAGACTTTGTACCCGCAGATCAAACCCCACGCCCGGCACGATCTGGCCGTCGACGAGACCCACACGCTGTATGTCGACGAAAGCGGTTCACCGGAAGGTTTGCCGGTGGTGTTCATCCACGGCGGCCCCGGGGCCGGTTGTGATGCCCAGAGTCGGTGCTACTTCGATCCAAATCTTTATCGCATCGTCACCTTCGACCAGCGCGGTTGTGGTCGCTCGACCCCCCACGCCAGCCTGGAAAACAACACCACCTGGGACCTGGTCGCCGACCTCGAGCGGATTCGCCAGCATCTGGGCATCGACAAATGGGTGCTGTTTGGTGGCTCCTGGGGTTCGACCCTGGCGCTGGCCTACGCGCAAACCCATCCTGAGCGTGTGCACGGCCTGATCCTGCGCGGGATCTTTCTCTGCCGTCCGCAAGAAATCGAATGGTTCTACCAGGCCGGCGCCAGCCGCCTGTTCCCCGATTACTGGCAGGACTACATCGCGCCGATCCCGCTGGACGAGCGCGACGACTTGCTCACCGCGTTCCACAAGCGCCTGGTCGGCAATGACCAGATCGCCCAGATGCACGCAGCCAAGGCCTGGTCCACCTGGGAGGGCCGCACCGCGACCCTGCGTCCGAACCCGATGGTGGTCGATCGCTTCTCCGAGCCACAACGTGCCTTGTCGATTGCCCGCATCGAATGCCACTACTTCAGTAACAACGCCTTCCTGGAGCAGAATCAGCTGATCCGCGACATGGGCAAGATCGCCCATTTGCCCGGCGTGATCATTCATGGTCGCTACGACGTGATCTGCCCGCTGGATAACGCCTGGGAATTGCATCAAGCCTGGCCGAACAGCGAATTGCAGGTCATCCGCGATGCCGGTCATGCCGCTTCCGAGCCGGGCATCACCGACGCGCTGGTACGCGCCGCCAATCAGATGGCCCGGCGTCTGCTCGACCTGCCGCCTGAAGAAGCATGAAGGGCCTGTTGCAGCGGGTGCGCGGCGCGCGGGTCGAGGTCGCGGGCGAGATCGTGGGTGCCGTCGATCAGGGATTGCTGGTCCTGGTAGCCGTCGAGCCCGACGATACGCGGGCCAGCGCTGACAAACTCCTTAATAAGCTGCTTAACTATCGGGTATTCAGTGACGCTGAGGGCAAGATGAATCTGTCCTTGGCGGATGTGGGCGGCGGGCTGCTGCTGGTCTCCCAGTTCACTCTGGCTGCCGATACAAAAAACGGGCTGCGTCCGAGTTTCTCGACCGCGGCCCCTCCGGAGTTGGGCGAGGAACTGTTCGACTATCTATTAAGCAAAGCGAAACAGGTGCATGGCACTGTGGCATCAGGTAGATTCGGCGCGGATATGCAGGTGCACCTGATCAATGATGGCCCGGTAACCTTCCTGTTACAGACCTGAAAGCGCTTGAAACAAGTTTTTGCGTTCATTTCGGCTGAAAACAGGGCTTTTTCGCGATAAATACTTTGTTACCCCTGATGCGTTGTAACGCGGCCTACTAGATAATCCCGCGCTACGGGGATCAGCGTTCGTTGGTCCATTTTGACTTAGGTAGAGACTTGTCCGGATCCGATTGGGGAATCATTTCGCCACAGCGGAGTCGGAACAATGCTCGCCAACTTGGCAAGAGTGGTTTGCAAGGGCGGTTTTTTCATACCGTACACCGTGCAGGCCCTTTAACTGGCCGTTGGTTTTTTGATCTGTTTTCGGCGAGGGTTGCTCGTGATTGTTAGTCCCTGTAACGCACCAAAATTGTCTGCCAAACGGTTACGCAGCGCCCTGGTAGCGGGCTCTGCACTGCTCTGCCTGCTCAGCGCCGGTCAGCTTTGGGCATTCAGTCTGGATGATGTATCGGTCAAGGCAAAAGAACTGGCCGCGCAGAAATTCGAAGCGCCGCGCAGTAACCTGCCGAACGAGTTCCGCGACATGAAATTCGCGGACTATCAGAAAATTCGTTTTCTGACGGAAAAAGCCGAGTGGGCTGACCAGAAGACGCCGTTCAAGCTGTCCTTCTATCACCAGGGCATGCATTTCGATACGCCGGTGAAAATCAACGAAATCACCGCGAACACCGTCGAAGAGATCAAATACGATCCGAGTCGTTTCGACTTCGGCGATATGAAGTTCGATCCAAAGGCCACCGAACAACTGGGTTATGCCGGTTTCCGTGTGCTGTACCCGATCAACAAGGCCGACAAGCAAGACGAAATCATGACCATGCTTGGCGCGAGCTACTTCCGCGTCGTCGGCAAGGGTCATGTCTATGGTTTGTCCGCTCGCGGCATGGCGCTTGATACCGCATTGCCGTCCGGCGAAGAATTCCCGCGTTTCCGCGAGTTCTGGATTCAGCAGCCCAAGCCGGGCGACAAGCACCTGGTGATCTTCGCCCTGCTGGATTCTCCTCGTGCCACCGGTGCCTACCGCCTGACCCTGCGTCCGGGCAGCGACACCATCGTCGACGTCGAGGCGCAGATGTTCCTGCGTGACAAGGTCGGCAAACTGGGCATCGCCCCGTTGACCAGCATGTTCCTGTTCGGCGCCAACCAACCGTCGAAAGTACTGAACTACCGTCGCGAGCTGCACGATTCCAGCGGTCTGGCGATCCATGCCGGCAACGGCGAGTGGATCTGGCGTCCACTGAACAATCCGAAGCACCTGGCCGTGAGCAACTTCAGCGTTGAAAACCCGCGCGGCTTCGGTCTGCTGCAACGTGGCCGCGACTTCAGCCACTACGAAGACCTCGACGACCGCTACGACAAGCGCCCAAGCGCCTGGATCGAGCCGAAGGGTGACTGGGGCAAGGGCACGGTCGACCTGGTCGAGATTCCGACCGCCGACGAAACCAACGACAACATCGTTGCCTTCTGGAACCCGGAAAAATTGCCGGAACCTGGCCAGCCGCTCGATGTCGCTTATCGTATGCACTGGACCATGGATGAAGCCTCGATTCACGCGCCGGACAGCGCCTGGGTCAAACAGACCCTGCGCTCCACTGGTGACGTCAAACAGTCCAACCTGATTCGTCAGCCGGACGGCAGCGTTGCCTACCTGGTGGACTTTGAAGGCCCGTCCCTGGCGGCTTTGCCGGCCGAAGCGGACGTTCGCAGCCAGGTCAGCGTCGGCGACAACGCCGAGCTGGTGGAAAACAGCGTTCGCTATAATCCTGAAACCAAAGGCTGGCGCCTGACCTTGCGGTTGAAGATCAAGGATCCGAGCAAGTCCACCGAGATGCGTGCCGCGCTGGTGCAGAACATCGTGCCGGCGGACCTGGCCAAGACTTCGATTCCGTCGTCGAACTCGTCGGTTGCCAAGGCCGACAAGGTTGCCGCCAAGCAACAAGAGAAAGCGGACAAGGAAGCCAGGCAAGCGGAGGCCAAACAGGCCGAAGCCAAGCCTGTTGCAGATGCCAAGGACAAGGCCAATAAAGACGCCAAGCAGCCTGTCGCTGCCGACGCGGCCCCAGCCACACCGGAATCGGCCCCGACTGAAGAAGTCCTGACCGAGACCTGGAGCTATCAGTTGCCTGCCGATGAGTAACTCTCAAGTACGGCCAGAAACTCTTTCCGAGTATCTGGCGCATCTGCCGATGACCGACCAGCAGCGCGCGGAACTCGCGGGCTGCAGGTCTTTCAGTGAACTGCATGAGCGTCTGTCGTCCTCGACTTTCGACGCGCCAGCCGAGGCCGCCCAGGCTTCGGTCGGCAAGCGCTTGACCCTGAGCACTGCCGAAGAATTGCAGGACGCCGAAATGCTGGTGCTCGACGCCAGCGGTCGCGTCTGCCTTAAGGCGACCCCACCGATTCGTCGGACCAAGGTCGTGCCGGAGCCGTGGCGCACCAATATTCTGGTGCGCGGCTGGCGGCGTCTGACCGGTCGCACCAATCCGCCGAAGCCGCCGAAAGACGAGAACGTGCTGCCGGCCGCGCGCTGGCGCACCGTCGGTTCGATCCGCCGCTACATTCTGCTGGTACTGATGCTCGGTCAGACCATCGTCGCCGGCTGGTTCATGAAAGGCCTCATGCCTTACCAGGGCTGGTCATTCGTCGACCTCGACGAAGTCTTGCACCAACCGTTACTGCAAACCGCCACCCAAGTGCTGCCATATGCATTGCAGACCAGCATCCTGATCCTGTTCGGGATCCTGTTCTGCTGGGTTTCGGCGGGTTTCTGGACCGCGCTGATGGGCTTTCTCGAGTTGCTAACCGGGCACGATAAATACCGCATCTCCGGTAAAAGTGCTGGTAACGAGCCGATTCCAAAGGATGCGCGCACCGCGCTGGTGATGCCGATCTGCAACGAAGACGTGCCTCGGGTATTCGCCGGTCTGCGTGCAACGTTCGAATCGGTCGCGGCCACGGGTGACCTGGACCGCTTCGACTTCTTCGTCCTCAGCGACAGTAACGACGCCGATATCTGCGTCGCCGAGCAACAGGCCTGGCTGGATGTCTGCCGCGAAGCCGGGGGCTTCGGCAAGATTTTCTATCGCCGCCGTCGTCGTCGCGTAAAACGTAAAAGCGGCAACCTCGACGACTTCTGCCGTCGTTGGGGCGGTGACTACAAGTACATGGTCGTACTCGACGCCGACTCCGTGATGAGCGGTGAGTGCCTGACCAGTCTGGTACGCCTGATGGAAGCCACGCCGGACGCCGGCATCATCCAGACCGCGCCGCGTGCGTCGGGCATGGACACCCTTTATGCGCGCATGCAGCAGTTCGCCACCCGCGTGTACGGGCCGCTGTTCACCGCCGGCCTGCACTTCTGGCAGTTGGGCGAGTCGCACTACTGGGGCCACAACGCGATCATCCGCATGAAGCCGTTCATCGAGCACTGCGCCCTGGCGCCATTGCCCGGTAAAGGCGCATTCGCCGGTGCGATCCTGTCCCACGACTTCGTCGAAGCCGCGCTCATGCGTCGTGCCGGTTGGGGCGTGTGGATTGCCTATGATTTGCCCGGCAGCTATGAAGAACTGCCGCCGAACCTGCTGGACGAACTCAAGCGCGACCGTCGCTGGTGCCACGGCAACCTGATGAACTTCCGCCTGTTCCTGGTCAAGGGCATGCACCCGGTGCACCGCGCGGTGTTCCTGACCGGCGTGATGTCCTACCTGTCGGCGCCGTTGTGGTTCTTCTTCCTGGTGCTGTCGACCGCGCTGCTGGCGGTCAACACGCTGATGGAGCCGCAATACTTCCTCGAACCGCGTCAGCTCTATCCGCTGTGGCCACAATGGCACCCGGACAAGGCCATCGCGCTGTTTTCGACCACCATCGTGCTGCTGTTCCTGCCGAAGCTGTTGAGTATCATCCTGATCTGGGCCAAGGGTGCGAAAGAGTTCGGCGGCAAGTTCAAGGTGACCCTGTCGATGCTCCTGGAGATGCTGTTCTCCATGCTGCTGGCGCCGGTGCGGATGATTTTCCACACCCGTTTCGTACTGGCCGCGTTCCTCGGCTGGGCCGCGACCTGGAACTCGCCGCAGCGTGACGACGACTCCACGCCGTGGAGCGAGGCGGTCAAGCGCCACGGTCCGCAAACCCTGCTGGGCTTCTTCTGGGCCATGCTGGTGATCTGGCTGAACCCGAGCTTCCTGTGGTGGCTGGTGCCGATCGTCGGTTCGTTGATGCTGTCGATCCCGGTGTCGGTGATCTCCAGCCGTGTCGGCCTGGGCCTGAAGTCCCGTGACGAGAACCTGTTCCTGATCCCTGAGGAATACAATCCGCCGCAGGCACTGCTGGCGACCGACCAGTACACCCACGAAAACCGCTGGCACGCGCTGAGCGACGGCTTCGTCCGCTCGGTGGTCGATCCACAGCAGAACGCCCTGGCGTGCTCGTTGGCGACTTCCCGGCACAATCAGTCCGAGCCGATCGAATGGCTGCGGATCGAACGGGTACGGCATGCAATGAAAGTCGGGCCTGAAGGCCTGACCAACAACGAGCGCGTGCAACTGCTGAGCGATCCGGTGGCTCTGGCCCGCCTGCATGAGCAGGTTTGGAGCGAAGGCCATCCAGAGTGGCTGGGCGCCTGGCGCAAGTCGGTGAAGGCCGATCCTCACGCGCCGCTGCTGCCGCTCAAGCCAATGAGCGAACAGCCTCAGTTGGCATAACAAGAAAACCCGCGAAAGCGGGTTTAATGAGATGGTCAGCCTGACCGAGAAGCCCTGCAGGTTTACGCTTGCAGGGCTTTTCTCGTTTTCGGCGGAGGATCTCTCATGAACACGATGACGCTTCTCGGTATCGACATTGGCAAACACAGT